>JAWOJY010000054.1:0-9007 GCA_033854515.1 Nitrospirota bacterium | reverse complement strand
ATCCGGCCGCTCTCGATAACGAGCTTCTTGATGACGATTTTCGTCTCTTTGCTTTTGGCCTTTTCCCCTCCGGAAGTTTTTTTCGGCGCGCCCCCCGAGGATTCTTGGACATTCTTCTTCAAAAGAGAGACATTTGATGCGCCCGAGGAGTTCATCTCGTAGACGACCTGCGGGGCGGCTATTCGAATTTCATCGATCACGATCGGGCTTCCGGTGACCGTGCGCGTATCGATCTTTGTGCTGATCTTTCCGAGACGGAAGATGTACGGCGAGGAGAACCCGCGCGGGTTCGCGACGGTCAGGCCGGCGATCGCGCCTTCCCCCGAGGTGAGGCGGATCTTTACTGATGATACGCGAACCGCTGTTTTCGTAACCTGCGACCCGTATCGCTCGATTGCCGCTTTGACGATCCAGTCGATGTTCGTCCAGACGAAGATAAGCGCCGCGACGATCGCGATCGCCAGCGCAGCCACGATGATAATAAGAGCCTTCCGGCTTTTTTTCATGGTACATACCTCCTCGGGATGTATGTATTTTCCATGATAGTGGAGTCCATCTTCATTTTCAAGGATTATTTTTGGTCCGGGAAAAGATATACGGAATGGCGCTGAGGAAAGGACCTTCCCGGACGAAGGTTGCAGGCTTGAAAAAATCTTCATTCTGTGTATACTTTTACGACGGAGGATGAGGAAATGAGAATCGCAGCATCGATAGTCGGTTTATTCATTGTACTGGCGTTGCTTTCCGGGCCGGCGCACGGCCAATCGTGGTTTAAAAAATTGGGAGAGAACGCCCAGCGCGTAGAAGGGGAGATAAAAAAAGGTACCGGGAAAACGCTGGATAAAGGCAGAAACGAAGTGGGAAAAGCAAAAGACAACTGGCGTGATTCGCGGGGAAGCCGGGAGACGGAGTCGGCCTGGAGCAAGACGAAGAACGCAGGCAAGAAGGCTTCTGAAAAGGCGAAGGGGACTGTGAACGGAAGACAGGAGTCAGCAAAGAAAGACCATCGGGAATAGAGGGATGGAATGAAAACGAAAAAGAATCTTATCGTCTGATGAACCCGGTCAGTTATCCTCCTCAAGCTCAGTGCGCACCAGCGCCAGAATGGCCGAGTGGGGAACGATGAGATATTTCTTCTCCTCGAACTCGATTTCCATAGCTGCATCCTTCAGGAAGATGGCATAGTCGCCCTCCTTGGCCTGGAGCGGGAGGTACTTCGCCTCCTTCGCACCGGCCTTCCACGACTCCTCCTGTGTGGTCTCGGGGAGCGGGTAGCCCGGCCCCACCTTGGCCACCGTGCCTCCTTGGATCTTCTCCTTTTCCCTGACCGTGGGAGGCAGGTAGAGCCCCGCCGCTGTCTTCTGCGACCCCTCGTCCGGATCGATCAGCACCCGGTCACCGACGATGATGATGTTCTTTTTTGTTTTCATGATAGCTCCGAGCCGCCAGCGTGTGTCTTACATGCAGATGGTTTTTTCTTAATTCTTTTTAGGTTTCAAATCTGAATATGCTTCTATCTCTTCACGCTATAATGCTATAATAACGTGGAGTCCGACAGCCTATATATATCACAAAATGTGAATTTTATACAGCGCGTTTTCCCCCTCATACCGATTGCCTCGATCCCCCTTAAAAAGAGCTTTACTTTTACCCAGCCTTTCCCCACTCGTCGATTCTCGCACTCGTGATCGAACTGTCGGAAAAAAAATTGAAATACAGTGAACGCGAAGCGTGAAACGACAAAAACTGCAACTTTAGACGCGCATAGAATGTTATTACCAAAATACTTAAGTATTGAAGTTGTATCTTGGATGATCATTTTTTCTTGCCTTCAAAGCCATACCCCAAAAATACCCTTCTTAACGAATTGACATCCTCCAACAACCTTGTATAGTTATTAAGTAAGTGTCCTTCCTCCTGTAAAGAAACTCGTAATAAAGTCTGGGTTGCACAACGTTACTTTTTTTTCAACGTGTCCGTGATGTGTTCTGCAGATGTGTTCTGCGCATGCCTTTGTCGCGCACCGCAGCGGCCGATTTATACGCGGCGGTCAGTATATTTTTTCCTCCAGAGGTGACTGCTATGACGAAACGGTTTGTTTCATGTCTTCTTGCACTGGTACTCATATCCGTCGTGGCCGGCTGCGGCGCTCCGCAAAACCTGGACGCAGCCGCCCTCACGAGCGCACTCCCCAAGACCGGGCAGACCAAAAGCTACGCGGCAGGCGATGACGGCTACCTGCAAAAAGGGACCGAGTGGCCGAACCCGCGGTTTACGGTAAATGCGGACTCGACAATCACGGACAACCTTACGGGACTCGTGTGGTCGACGGACGCGAACGCTCCGGGACCCGATACCTGCAGTCCGGGGACATTAAAGACATGGCAGGCGGCACTCGATTACGTGACCTGCCTGAACGCCAACAGTTACCTCGAGCATACCGACTGGCGGCTCCCGAACAGAGACGAACTCGCAAGCCTTATGAACAACGGAGAGGCCAACCCCATCGGCTGGCTGGCGTGGCAGGGCTTTAGCAATTTAACGTCCGCGTCGTCCCGGTGGTACTGGTCTTCAACGACCGACAGCGCCAACACATGCTATGCCTGGGCGCTTACCACGACTTCGGACGGCAGCATTGCCGGCTTCGATAAGGCCAATTCCTTCTTGGTGTGGCCGGCGCGCGGAGGGCGGGCCGGTTCTTCACGGGTCAATTTGCCCAAGACCGGCCAGACCGCAAGCTATGCTTCGGGAGATGACGGCGGTCTGCAGGCCGGTCTCGCGTGGTCAAGCCCGCGGTTTACGGCAGGGGCCGGAGCAGCGACGGCATGCGTAACGGACAATCTTACGGGTCTGATGTGGGTAAAAGCGCCGGTCAGCGCACAGCGCACATGGCAGCAGGCGCTTGATTACGGAAATAATTTGTCTCTCTGCGGATACAGCGACTGGCGACTTCCCAATGTTGTGGAGCTTGAAAGTCTGATCAATGCGGGAAAGCCTGACACCATCGCCTGGTTGAACGAGCAGGGTTTCAGCGTCTTCAGCAGTGAACTGCGGGAACTGGACTTCTGGTCTTCCACCACGACGGCCCAGAGCACAAGCCTGGCAAAGGTCATTGATATGCGGGCAGGCGGTGTGAGCAACATGGTGAAGTCCGGCGCCGCATTTGTTTGGCCCGTACGGGGGGGACGATAAACCGGCGCGGCAAGACAAGTCAAAAGCCAAGAGTTACACGTCACAAGTCACAAGTCCGAAGACCACCTGAATAGACATCGCACAGCCAACGACCGCGAACGGGCAGCCACCTCGCTCCGCCACGCCGCATGCCGCGGGCAGAAAGCGCATCACAAGCCGTCTCCGGCCACCCGGCGGCGTTTCCGCTTGGCCCACGCCGCTTTGAGCGTAAACAGTTCACTCATGGTGTGCAGCACGCTTGAGCGTGTTGCTCAGGGGCTGCCCATTCGTCGTAATGTCCATTTTTCGGAGATCACCCTTCCGTTGACAATCAAACCTTCCGTGCTAAAATCTAATTAGAAGGTTGTGCATGAGCGTTTCATGCCAAAAAAGTGGATGTTTTGGGTCTTAATTATTATGAAAAAATCTCAGTGTGCGAAAAGCACAAAGAGAATCTTGAACCCTTTTCAAAAACTTTCGGGACTCAGCGTCATGACGGTGAGATGATTTTGCCCCGGCCTGTCCCGCTCCTTCAGGGGTTGTCCGGGCCGGAAATACCCGAAAGGGAGGAAATATATGACAACAGCAGTCCAGATAAAAAATACGGGACTTCGCGGCGTGACGGTGGCGGACACGAAGATCAGCTCCATAGATGGAGAAAACGGCATTCTCATCTACCGGGGCTACAAGATAGAGGAGCTTGCCGAGCACTCGACGTACGAGGAAACGGCGTACCTGCTCCTTTACGACGCCCTGCCCACCGAGGAGCAGTTCGCGGAGTTCTCAAAACAGCTCGTGGAAGCACGGCAGGTCCCGAACTTTATCTTTGAAAGTCTGAAAAAATGGCCGAAGGATGCCCGACCCATGGACATCCTCCAGGCAGCGGTACCGCTCCTGGCCATGGCCGACCCCGATCTGGAGCAGGAGTCGAAGGACGCCAACTTTTCCAGGGCGATCAGGCTGATCGCGCGCATTCCCGTCCTGGTTGCCGCCTGGCACAGGATACGGAAAGGCCTGGAGCCCGTTCCACCGGACAGGACGCTCCCGCACGCCGCCAATTTTCTGTGGATGATGAACGGCACCAGGCCCGATCCGGAGACGGCGAGAGGCTTCGACGTCGCGCTCGTTCTTCACGCCGATCATACGTTCAACGCGTCGACTTTTGCCGCGCGCGAAATCGTGTCAACGAGGGCGCATATGTACGCGGGCGTCGCGGGGGCCGTGGGAGCGCTTTCGGGGAGCCTCCATGGGGGCGCCAACGCGCAGGTCATGAAGATGCTCCTCGAACTGGAGAACGAAAAGGACATTGCCGGGTGGGTGAAACGGCAGCTCGACGAGGGCAAGAAGATCATGGGCATGGGCCATGCAGTCTATAAGACGACGGACCCGCGGGCAAAGTACCTGAAGGAGATGAGCAGGCGGCTGGGGAAGAAACTCGGTCAGGAAAAGTGGTACCGCCTGTCATCGGCGATCGAAGAGGCGGCCGTTACGGAATTCGAAAAACGCGGAAAGTCGACGATCAAGCCGAACGTCGATTTCTACAGCGCGCCGTTCTATCACCTGATAGGCATTCCGGGCGATCTTATGACGCCTGTCTTTACAATCTCCCGGATAGCCGGATGGACCGCCCATATCATCGAAGAGAAATTCGCCGAGGCGCAGGAGAGACCGGCGCTCTACAGGCCCGCGTCGGAATACGTGGGCAACTACTGCGGTCGGACCGGCTGCGTGTATGAGCCGATTGAGAAGAGGAAGAGAGAGGCGGCATGATGAACGGAAACAATTTTTCACCACGAAGGCGCGAAAGTCACGAAGTTCACAAAGAAATCAATTGGTTTTCTTCGTGTCTTGGCCTGCCCCGTTAGAGGTGCTTATTTCTAACGGGGTGAATCTTTATGGCAGGCTTTTGGTTCCGGCTGTCCAAGTTTAGGATTTAGAGACTAGGATTTCGAATTTGTTCCAGAAAATTTGGAGGTGAATATCATGAAGGTCCAAGCAATCAAAAAATACAGGGAACCGGTTAAAATACAATCGATCAATCCTTACACCGAGCAGGTGATGAAGGAGTTTGATCTCCTGACTCCCGTCGAGGTCGACCGTGAGATTGACAAGTCCCGCCGGGCCTTTCAGGCATGGAGGGACCTGCCGGCCGCCGAACGCGGAGCGTACGTCAAGCGGCTGGGAGACCACCTCAGGGCGGAGAAGCGCAAATACGCGGAACTCATGACCCGGGAAATGGGGAAACCCATCAAGGAGTCGATCTCAGAGATAGAAAAATGCGCGTGGCTCTGCGACTACTACGCGGAAGACGCTCCGAAATTTCTCGAGCCCGAGCAGATCAAGACCGAAGCGAAAAAGAGCTACGTCATGTTTCAGCCGCTCGGCCTCGTTCTCGCGATCATGCCCTGGAACTTCCCCTTCTGGCAGGCGTTCCGGTTCGGCATTCCGGCAATCTCCGCAGGAAACGTGGTGGTGCTGAAGCATGCATCCAACGTTCCGATGACGGCCCTCGCCATTGAGGATGCGTTCAAGGCTGCGGGCTTCCCGGAAAACGTATTCAAGACCCTGCTCATCGACGCCAGGACCGCCCTCAAGCTCATCGATGACGACAAGGTCGACGCCGTGTCGCTTACGGGAAGCAACAAGGCGGGCGAAGAAGTCGGCGAGCATGCGGGGAGGAACATCAAGAAGTTCGTGCTCGAGCTCGGCGGCTCCGATCCCTTCATCGTCCTCGACGACGCCGATGTCGAGAAGGCGGGCAGAATGGCCGCGAAGGCAAGGACGATCAATAACGGCCAGAGCTGCATTGCCGCCAAACGCTTCATCGTCCTGGAAAAAGTCGCGGACGACTTCAAGAAATACTTCATGGAGCAGTTGAAGGCGCTGAAGATCGGCGACCCCATGGACGAAACCACGGACGTGGGCCCGATGGCCAAGAAGGAAATTCTCGACTCACTGAACGCCCAGCTCAGCGACGCAAAAGCGAAAGGCGCGGAGGTTCTGCAGCCCGAGCATTCCTTCAAGAAGGGCCACTTCTTCGCGCCCTGCGCCGTCATGAACCCGAAGGAAAACATGAAGGTCCTCCACGAAGAGGTGTTCGGACCCATCGCGCCGATCATCACCGTCAAGGACGAAGACGAAGCGGTCCGGGTGGCGAACGACACGCAGTTCGGGCTCGGCGCGGCCGTCTGGAGCAGGAACCTCGACCGGGCCGAACGGCTCGCGGCAAGAATCGAGACCGGTACGGTCGCCATCAACGACATGGTGAAGTCCGATCCGCGGCTTCCCTTCGGAGGAGTGAAAAAATCGGGGATCGGCAGGGAGCTTTCGCACTACGGCTTGAAGGAGTTCGTGAACATCAAGACCGTTGTGGTAAAAGAGTAATATTGTGATACAATAAAATAATCACGGAGACACAGAGATTCGAAGGAAGCAAGAATGCCACTCAATATGCAATTTGCTTCTTAACCACAGAGGCCACAGAGAATATCCTGAATTTAGACAATACGGTAAATTTATCGGGAGACTTGAATGAAAGCATCCGACCTGTTTGTAAGGCAGCTCGAGGAGGAAGGGGTCGAGTACATCTTCGGCCTGCCGGGGGAAGAGAACCTCGATTTTCTCGAATCTATCCGCACGTCTTCTTTAAAACTGATCCTCACCCGCCACGAACAGACGGCTGCTTTCATGGCCGCCACCTACGGCCGGCTCACGGGAAAGGCCGGCGTGTGTTTTTCGACGCTCGGTCCGGGCGCGACGAACCTCGTGACGGGTATCGCTCACGCTCAGCTCCTCGGCGCTCCGCTCGTGTCGATTTCGGGCCAGAAGGCTCTCCGGGAAAACTGGCAGGCCTGCTTCCAGCTCATCGACGTGGTGAACCTCATGAGGCCGATCACCAAGGACTCGGTCTCGATCGTCGATCCGAGCACCATTCCGACCATCGTGAGAAACGCCTTCAAGCTTGCGCAGGCGGAACGGCCCGGCGCGGTGCACCTGGAGCTGCCCGAAGACGTCGCGGCGAGCGAAACGGACGCAGGCGTGCAAAAAAGGGGATACGTCCGAAGGCCTGCCCCCGACCAGAAGGCGATCGACGCGGCCGCTGCGCTGATCAACAGGGCCGAGCGCCCCTTGATCATTCTTTCTTCCGGCGCAAACAGGAACCTAATAGCGAAACAGCTTGCGAAGTTCATCGAGAAAACGGGGATCTACGCCGTGCATACGCAGATGGGCAAGGGCGTTCTCAGCGATGATTCGCCCTACAGCCTGTTCGCCGCGGGTATCCACAAACGCGATTACGTGAACTGTGGGATCGACCGGGCCGATCTGATCGTCACCATTGGGTACAACATCGCGGAATACCCTCCGTACGTATGGAACAAAGATATCGACAAGAAGATCGTCCATGTCGACTTTGCCGAGGCGGAAGACGATAAATACTATAACCCCGACGTGGAGGTCATCGGCGACATCTCCTGTTCCCTCCACCTGCTGGGAGAGAAGATCAAGGCAAAGAAAAACGGGGAAGTGTTCAGGTCGGTCCGGGAATTCCTCATAAAAAAACTGTCCATCGACGTCACGAAAAAATACCCTCTCACGCCCCAGGAGATCGTGTGGCACGTGCGAAACGTTCTGGGCGAGGACGATATCATCACGCTCGATAACGGCATTTACAAACTGTGGTTTGCGCGCCTGTACAAGACCTATAAGCCCAACACGTTCATCCTCGACAACGCGCTCGCTACCATGGGCGCGGGCCTTCCCTCGGGCATCGCGGCGAAGATGGTCAATCCTGATAAACGGGTCCTCGCGATCGTTGGCGACGGCGGGTTCATGATGAACTCGCGGGAGCTCGAGACCGCGCTGCGGTACCGCATTCCCCTTGTCGTTCTGCTGGTGAACGACAACGCCTTCGGGTTCATCAAATGGGAGCAGAAGGCAAAAGGCTTCGAGAGCTTCGGCCTCGACTATTCAAATCCCGATTTCGTAAAGTACGCGGAAAGCTACGGGGCCGTCGGTATGAGGGTGAACGAGGGCGACGACCTGTCGGCACTACTGGGCGAGGCGTTCAGCCGGAAGAAACCGGTGCTCATCGAATGCCCCATCGATTATTCGGTCAACTACGAAACGTTTTCTAAGGAACTCTCGCATCTCGTCTGTGAAGTCTGATCTCATATCTGTCGGAATCTATATATATCACGGACTTTTTATCCGTATAGTTTCATGCAGCGCGCACATCGAGTGTAACAGTACAATTCATACTATAGCGAGAATGACACATGTCAGTATTAATCGGGCGGGAAATCGAAAAAGCCATCAAAAATAAATTAATCAAAATCGAGCCGTTCGACAAATCACAGGTCGGACCCGGTTCGATCGATTTGACCCTTGGAAATGAGTTCAAAATTTTTAAAAAGCAATCAAAAATTTATCATATCAAGAATCAGTCGCTCTTTCAGGACATTACCAAAGCAGTCCATGTCAACGATGGCGATTACATTATCATCAAGCCGGGTGAAATGATCTTAGGGATTACGAAGGAGAAGATCACGCTGGCGGATAATATTTCCGGTCGCCTGGAAGGACGAAGCAGGTTCGCACGCTTCGGCTTGGCAATTCACGTAACGGCAGGATTTATGCAGCCGGGAATTTCCAATAAGCAGGTTTTGGAAATTGTAAATTTAGGCCATGCTCCGTTGGCCTTGTATCCGGGTACCAAGATTTGCCAATTCATTTTTGAAAAATGCACCGGCCGTGCCAAATACCGGGGAAGATTCTTAAAACAGGAAAAGCCGTAACGGGAGCTTTCAGAGCGTCAACGGCAGGCCCGAGTATGCGG
>JAWOJY010000053.1:0-8884 GCA_033854515.1 Nitrospirota bacterium | reverse complement strand
TCGGCGTGATCGGGACCGAGGCCACGATCGGCAGCGGTGCGTATGAAAAGGCCATTAAGAAGCATAATCCTCTTATCGAGGTTCACAGCTTTGCCTGCCCGCTCTTCGTCCCGCTCGCGGAGGAGGGGTGGATAGACAACGATGTGGCCGAACTGGTTGCAGAGCGATATCTGGCACCGCTCAGGCACAAGGGCATCGACACTTTGGTACTCGGCTGCACGCACTATCCCCTGCTCAAACCGGTGATCGGCAGAGTCGTGGGGGCCGGCATCACGCTCATTGATTCGGCAACGGAGACGGCCATGGAGGTGGCCGACGTGCTCGAAAAGCTGAAGTGGACAAAGAACGGGCAGGGAGAGCTGGTACGAAAGTATTTCGTGACCGACTCTCCGAAGAGGTTTGAAAAAATCGGCAAGCTCTTTCTTGGTGACTCGAATTTCACTGCCGAGCAGGTGAAGGTCGGCGGCATGTAACACGCCTTTAGCGCTCAGAGCCGTCCGTAATCGTGGAAGTTTTTTTTAACGCGTTTGTCATAAGCCTGAAACGAGGTGAGGTTGATGAAAAAGGAATGCGAGTCGGTTAGAAAATCGCTCCACAAATATCTCCACGGCCATCTGTTCAAGTACGAGCAGATCAGGATAGAACGTCATTTGAAAAAATGTGCTCTCTGCAGCTCCGAATTTCAGGCGCTCAAGCATTCGGCGGAAACGCGCAAGCTCCTGAAAGATATAACCCCGCCCGAGGGAGTGGTCCAGAAGGTAAAAGCGGGCGTGTCAAGCTTATCGACGTTGAAGAAGATCCTCTATCGGCCGCTCTGGCTTGCGGGCATTGCGGGAGTGATCGTGCTCTTGTACTCATATGTATATGTGCCGATCCGGAACTACGGCTCGCTCGAGGGCATAGATACAGCAGATGCATCGAAGACCGTGACTGCGCCCGCGGCTTCTAGACCCACGTCTACGACGTCTGCTCCTCCGGAGGGCCGCAAGATTGAGCAGGCGGCGCCGGCGCCGTCCGCGCCGCAGATTGATCCGCTCATCGTCGTGATTGCCGCAGCAGACGAACGAGCGGCCATGCAAAGGATCAATAGTGTAATGCGTGGATACCCCCTGCTTAAGAAAAAGCGCTTCACCCACTCGGTGAAGCAGATATCGGGGACCATGACCGCAAGGGAACTGTTCACATTCTTTAACCGCATAGAGGACGCAGGCGAAATAACCTACAGCCGTTCCCGCCTTGAATCGTATCCTGCGGCGCAGCAGCTGCCCTTCATCGTGAAACTCAAGGCCGTTCCCATGTCGGCGCCGACGCCGGTCCCCCCTCCCACCCCCGGTGCAGCAGCGAGCCCGGCCCCGAGTCAGGCACCAAAATCCGAAGTCCAATCCGGTGAACAGGCCGCGCCCCAGACGGCCCCGGCCCAGTAGGCACTGGAGAGATATGTCGTATCAGGAAACGATCGAGTATCTCTACGGCCTCCAGAAGCAGGGCGTAAAGCTGGGACTGGCCAACAGCTTTCAGCTCATGGAACTCATGGGACGGCCTCATGAGAAGTTCCGGTCGGTGCATGTTGCGGGAACGAACGGCAAGGGATCGACGGCCGCGTTCCTGGCTTTCATGCTTCGGGAGGCCGGACTGCGCACAGGCCTCTATACTTCTCCGCACCTCGTCAATTTCACGGAACGGATCAGGATCAACGGAGTGCCGATAGCTGAAGATCGGGTCATGAATCTTACGCGCAGGGTGCAGGACGGGTGGCGTCGGCTTGCTGAAAGCGGCAGGACGCAGTCACTGAGTCCGACGTTTTTCGAAGCGACAACCGCAGTCGCTTTTACCTATTTTGCCGAAGAGCGGGTCGATATTGCCGTGGTCGAGGTCGGGATGGGAGGCCGGATGGACTCGACGAACGTGATTACCCCACTCGTCTCCGTGATCACAAATATCGACCTTGAACATACGGAGTTCCTCGGAAACACGCTGGAGCAAATTGCCGGGGAAAAGGCGGGCATCGTAAAGGAGCGTGTGCCCGTAGTTACGGGCGCAACGCAGCCAGAAGTCATCTCTGTCATCGAAAACCGGGCTGGCGCCCTCCACGCGCCGTCGTACCGTCTGTCGAGAGATTTCCAGCCGGAGAACATTGTCTCGGGGCGACCCCAGTCTTTCGACTATCGCGGGCTTACGGCCTTCTACAAATCCCTGCGCGTTCACATGCTCGGCGGGTACCAGATCGACAATGCCTGCCTCGCTCTCGCAGCGGCTGAGTGTATGAGAACATCCGGCCTCGCGATCAGCGAAGCTGCCGTGCGCAATGGTCTGAACAAGGCACGCTGGGAGGGCAGGCTGGAACGGGTCTCGGAAAAGCCCGACATCTATCTTGACGGCGCCCATAATCCCGCTTCAGCGCGTGCGCTCGCCCGGACGGTGCGGCAGATGCGATCCGGCTACCGGAACCTCGTTCTGGTCATCGGCATTCTCGCGGACAAGGACTACCGCGCCATTCTCTCCGAACTCGCGCCCCTTGCAGATTCCGTAGTGGCCACACGGCCGCAGTACTCGAGGGCGCTCGATGTTTTCACGCTTGCGTCCGAGATCAGGGGGCTCCATCGACCCGTGATCACAACCGATACGTTGCCCGACGCCGTAGTGGCCGCCCGGAGGTGCTCCTCCGCGGACGACATCATCCTTATTACGGGCTCCCTTTACGTCGTGGGAGATGCGCGGGCTACTCTCGTCGGTGACGAAGGCGGCGCTCCGTCGCTCAAGGGATTGAAAGGGTGATATGGCACGCCTGATCGCGCGCATACTCCTCACACTCATCGGTGCCGGCGTACTCTGCGGTGTTCATAGTCCCGCCTTCGGTCAGGAACTTCCTAAAAAGATTCCGGTAACGGTCACGGCCGACAAGCTCTATTACGACCGGATGAACGATATCTATACTGCTTCAGGCCATGTCAGGATCGAGCAGGAAGGCATCAAGCTTGAGGCGGACAAGGTCGTGTTGAATAACAAGACCGGCGAAGCAGTCGCCGAGGGCAAGGTCTATCTGCAGGAAAAAGGGGATGTTATAAAGGCCGACAAGCTCCAGATCAACGTCATTACCAAGGCGGGCGTCATCTATAACGGAGATATTTTCATGAGCAAGGATAACGTTCATCTCACGGGCGAGAAGATCGAGCGCCGTTCCGAGACCGTCTTCCACGTGGAAAACGGCATCTTCACCACGTGCGACCATGATGAGTGGTACCTGAAAGCGCGCGAGATAAACGTGGACATGGACAAATACGCCACAGGCAAGGGCGTGTCGTTCCACATGACCGGGCTGCCCGTCTTCTATACCCCTTATCTTCTATTCCCGGTGCGCCGTCAGACCGGGCTTTTGATTCCCGAGGCCGGCTACAGTCGCAGCCAAGGATTCACGATGAAGAACGCGTTCTTCTGGGCCATATCGGATTACAAAGATATGACCCTCTACTCGGACTACCGGGCTCGGTACGGCCTCGGCACCGGCATTGAATACCGCTACGCAAATTCGGTGGATTCCGCCGGCAGCGTGTATTACAATTATTTTGATATATTCCCTCGCTATAGACCCCCCGGCGTTCCGTCGTCACTCTGGGAGTTCAAGTTTCAGCATCATGAGGAGTTTGCCGAAGATCTTTCGGCAAGAGCTGACATAAACCTTGTGAGTGATCCCTTCTATTACCGCGACGTCGAAACGAGGCTCGAATTTACTTCAATCCCGTACCTGGATTCAAACGCCTTTTACGTCGAGCGGTGGGACACGGCGTCGCTCTATCTCCTGGGGCAGTATTCAATGGATCTCACGAAAACCAACGAGACGACGGTCCAGAAGCTGCCGGAACTCCGGTATTCGATTTTCGAAGAACGGCTTACCGGTCCGCTGCACTTGAATTTCGACGGTTCCGCCGTAAACTTTACCCAACAGGCGGGAACCGGCCTGAGGCGCGTGGATTTTAATCCGAACGTGACCGCGGCGTTCGGGGGCAGCGGGCTCGGCTTCACGCCGCGGGCGGGCGTCCGCGCGACGTTTTACGATCGGAGCGCGAATTCGACGGAGCCTGTAGAGCGGAAATACTATTACGCAGGCGCCGACCTGAACGCCCGGTTCTCGAAAGTGTACGGTGAGGACAGGGCCGAGGGCGTCGGACGGATTCGGCACTCGATAGAACCGACGATTTCCTATTCCTACGTGCCCTATGTTGAACAGGGCACGATTCCCCAATTCGATTCCGTGGATACGGTGACCGCCCAGAACCTTGTCACGGTCTCTCTGACCAACCGGCTGACGGCCCATTACAAGGACGCTGCGGGCTTCAAGACCTTCGACCTGATGGTCTTCAGACTCTCACAATCATATGATGTGAAGGCAGCTCGAAACCCTTTGCCGTCCTCCCAGCCTCGTTCCCAGATCACCGGAGAAATCTACATCAAGACACCGAAGCTCCTCACGCTCTCGGCGACGGAGAATTACAACACCTACACCGACAGGATAACGTCATCTTCGGAAAGCGCTGCCATAAATACAGACACCGTGCAATTCGACGTGACTCACCAGTACCTGGAGAGCCCACGGACGGAATTCCTGATCGGAGGGACCGGTCTCAAGTTGGGCAAGTGGAATTTGAATCTGCGCGCATGGCATGATTTGGAGACGAGAAAAACGATACAACAAGAATACACGGCGCACTATACCTCGCAGTGCTGGGGGATCGGCATCTCACTTGTCGAAAAACCCGGTGATTACCAGTACCTGGTGATGTTCGATCTCAAGGGCTTGGGATCACTTAAATTTTAGCCCGTGTACCACGCCCCTGGGTCGCAACCGTTATAGACCGCGGCGAAAGCGTCGTGCGTCATCGTCGTTCAATTGTTTTACGAGTTCAGCCGGGGTCAGGGAGGTCACAATGGCGGACGAAATCATCGTGTTCATAACCGTAAGTTCCGGTGACGAAGCTGAAAAGATCGCAGGAGCGCTCGTGGATGATCGTCTTGCAGCGTGCGTAAACATTCTTTCCGGGGTGCGCTCCGTTTTTTTCTGGGAAGGGAAAACGCAAGAGGCGGATGAACTGCTGCTGATCTGTAAAAGCAGAATGCCGATTATCGAGAAACTCATCGAACGGGTAAAATCTCTCCACTCCTATACCGTGCCCGAAATCATCGCTCTTCCAATCATCGCCGGCTCCCGCGATTATCTCGACTGGATGAAGGAGACGACAGCCGGATGATTCATTTGGACCACCGGAAGAATTGTTGCTGAATTGAGCAATAAACACGTCTCTAGATATTGTAAAACCACAAATAGTTATACAATATCTAGTATCAACAAATTTAATTTTTATAAAAAAAATAAATAAGACCTTGACAATAAATGCTTTTTTTGTTAATTTCTACGCATCCAGAAGTACGCCTATAATCCGGAGGTTTGATGAGGCCAAGAAAGACCAAGAAAAAAGAGTACTTTACTCTAATGTTCCTTCCCGGCCCGAACGCACGGGTCCGCACGTTGAGTATTTCCAAGTCCGCCATAAAGACCGCTCTTCTCTCCCTGGTTGCGGTCCTTTTCATATCGCTCTATTTGATTTACGACTACAATGCAGTAAAAGACAAGGTATCGGAAGTACAGTCTCTGCGGGAACAGCTGATGCAGCAGAAGGCCCAGGTCCAGGATTTCGCTCTGAACCTGCTCGATTACAAGCGCCAGATGTTTCGGCTGCGCGATCTCGACACCAAGCTCCGGCGCGTGGTAAGCCTCGGTCCCCGGGATCGGGCTCAACAAGTGCTCGGCATCGGAGGACCTGACGAGCTGGGGCTCCAGAATCTGGCAGTCATGGGAGAGAAAAAACAGGAGGAAGTGCTTAAAGAGATGCATCAGGAGCTGACACAACTCAAGGGTGCTGCGTTTAAACAGGAAACGAGCCTTGAGATGCTCATTGAATATTTCGAAGACAAACGTTCTCTCTTCGCATCCACTCCATCGGTATGGCCGGTCAGAGGATGGGTCACCTCCCCCTTCGGCAACAGAATTTCTCCGTTCAGCGGCATCCCGACATTTCATGAAGGCATCGACATAGCAGCTCAGACCGGGACCCCTGTCGTGGCGCCGGCTGATGGCGTCGTGATAAGAGCGGGATTCGGCACAGGCTATGGCAACATGGTCGAGATCAGCCACGGATACGGCATCAAGACGATATTTGGTCATAACTCACGATTAAATGTCAAGGTAGGACAGCGGGTAAAAAGGGGCGATGTAATTTCCTATGTAGGTGATACAGGCTCCAGTACAGGGCCGCATCTCCACTATGAGGTACGGCTGAACGGTTTACCGGTGAACCCTACGAGATACCTGAATTAAGAACGTTGTCGCGCTGATTTATCCTTCATATCTTGCCTATGGTCGCAAATCCGTCATATAAGACTCCAATAAGAATCCAAGGTTGGCCTGGGAAAAGGGCATGGGGGACGTGAGCGGCTCTTTCCCTTTGTGTTAATCGTTCTTCCGCCGGAGGTTTGATCAGACTTGGGGACTGCACGCCCCGCTGCTTACAACAGGCGGAAACAAGCAAGGAGGGAATAAGCATTATGTCGAGCGGGAAAGTGAAGTGGTTCAACGAATCCAAGGGGTATGGTTTTATCGAGCCCGATGGCGGCGGAAGGGACGTGTTTGTTCACTATTCTGCCATTCAGGGTGAAGGGTACAAGACGTTGTCGGAGGGCCAGATGGTGGAGTTTGATATTGTGCAGGGAGAAAAAGGCCCCCAGGCTTCTAATGTGATCAAAGCTTCCTAAACATTACGACAACATTACGACGGCCGGCAAGCGCAGGGACCAGAGATTGCCGACAATCGTGAACGCGCATAGAGCGAATCATCGTGCCCCCCGGAGGTTTCCCCCATCTTCGGGGTTTTGTTTTATAAAAAGCCTTCCAGCGAGTCAGTGAGAGGGAGGGAGAAGAAGCGTGCTCACGACACCGGAAAATTTCAACGGGACTGACTGCGTATCATCGACATCCGACCGGATGTCAGTCGATCTTGTCTCAGCACGGCAGGTAGTTTATATCATACCCATTGCGCCGAAAGGCCATTCTCAGATCTTTCCTCTGTCCAGGGGTCATTGAAGCGTATATTTCCTTTACTTTTTCTCCTGATCTTTCAGGCGAACAATTATATCTATAGAGGTCACCCTTCATGTCCTGCGGCAATTGTGCGTCCGAGAGGATCTTTGTCAGGTCTCCCGATTCGCAGAGCATCTTGTAGATGGCCTTCGAGTCATTCCCGAGAAAATAGCCCCTCCCATCTTTGCTGACGAGGAATGTGGATGTGCAGGCATATGTAAAAACAGCCGATGCGGTGATGCCGGCCAAAAGCCGTTTTGTCATATTCCTTACCTCATTCTGAGAAGCGCGCGAATCTTCTCCTTTATTTCCGGCGAACCCCAGTCCATCTCTCCGAGAATCTTTTCCACGATCATGCCGTTTTTATCGATGAGAAAGCTCGTTGGGAGAACGAGGACCGCGTACAGGTCGAAGTACACCTCTTTCTCACTGTCCATGACCACGGGAAACGTTATGGCCTTTTCCGTAATAAAAGTCTTGACAGACTCTTCCGCCGGGTCGATGGATACGGCCAACACGACAAACCCTTTGTTCTTTAAATCCGCGTAGAGTTTGTTGAGGGGAAGCATTTCCTCCCGGCAGGGGACGCACCAGGTCGCCCAGAAATTGAGAAGGACGACCTTTCCCTTGAAATCCGAAAGGCTGACCTTCTTGCCTGTGATGTCCGTGAGCGTGAACGTCGGGGCGCTTTTTGCCATCCCGGCAGCGTCTTTTGCTAAAGATTCTCGGGCCGAGAGGCTGAGGGAGATAATGAAGACGAGGATGAGAACATAAGAACGGCGCATGAATAAAATATCCTTTCAGTGCGGAATAGTAAACCTCTTACTCGAGTCTTGTCAACAGAATACCTCGTTAAAGAAGCAGTCACAAAGCGGCTTTAGCGCAACTCGCATGTAGACAAAAAAGAAAGGGAGGGGCGAAGCCCCTCCCGGTAAAAACCTAGAACTGAACGTCAAAGGTAAGGTAAAGGTCCTTAGCGTCTTTGATTGGCGCAAAGAACTGCGGCGCATTGACCGCACTTGGGGTTCCTGTGCTCAGGTCGGAAATCTTTGAAGGCGCACCGACCCAGTTGTTGCTGCCGGTATAATCAAACTTGTAATACTGATAGCCCAACCTGAAGAATGCCTTCCCTTTCTTCGAAATAGGTGATTTCTTCAGTTCCTGAATGACGTATGCCTCGTATACATCGCCGCGCGTGCCGAGCTTGCTGGTCCATACATCGTCGGCGGCCGGCACCATGCCGATCCAGTTCTTAGAACCATGGTTGTATTCAGCGCCGATCTTTGTTCTTGTGGAATTGAAGTCGTATCTTCCACCGAGATAGAAGGCGGTTCCAGTAAGGCTTTCCTTGGGATGAGCCGAATCCCAAAGCAGGCCAGCGCCCATGGGGTTCACATTATTATTAGGATCCGTTTTGCTTGTCGCGGCTGAGAAGAAGAGGTTGAGGTTGTCGAGCTTGGACATAACCACCCCGCCCCACCAGTCAATGTTGCCCAAATTGGTCGTCACACCAAAATCAGAAGGCGCATCAAATATGTTTCTCCCCGTATCGTACTGGAGTTCAACATGGAGCTTTTCCGTGTCATAGGGGACTACGTTCAGGCCGTAAAAATCCGTATCCTTGATGCCGGGTTGGCTGGGGTTACCCTGGAAGCCGCTGTCAAACCCTTTGCCGTAACAGAACTTTGCATAAGCGCCCGGCAGCGCTTCGATATCCGGAGCGTAACCGAGGGACAAACCGTCAAAGGCGTAATC
>JAWOJY010000052.1:0-19902 GCA_033854515.1 Nitrospirota bacterium | reverse complement strand
GGATCGGCATCCCCCGGGCAAGCCAGGGGGTCCGGGGGATCGGCATCCCCCGGGCAAGGCTGCGCCTCATGAATGCAGACAGTACACAGCGGAGATGAAGCGTACGTGACAGCAGCGCCCCGGGGTGTGGCGCGGGCAACCCATTACCGCCTCCTTACATGCCCGCCGGGACCCGTCGGGAAGCCGCAAACATGCGTATTAGAGGACAGGACGTCGGTTACGGCTGACCTGGCGAAGGGAGAACCACGATGCGAAGCCCGCGAGGGGGTACGGTCGGCCCGGTCGCAGTATCATTGCTTGCCGCGGCCCTGGCGGTCTCGGCCTGCGGAGGCGGCTCCGGCTCGAACACGGCGGGCGGCGCCTATGGCTATGGCAGCAGCGCGTCCGGCAGCGCCGGTTACGGCAATGGCGGCTACGGCAATGGCGGCTACGGTAGCGGCGGGTCTGGCGCCGGTACGACGGCGCAGAGCGGGACGCTGCGGACCGAGGCCACCAGCGCTGGCACGGTCCTCGCCAGCGGCCAGGGGATGACCCTGTACTACTACTCCGCCGACAAGCCGCACAGCGGCACGTCCGCGTGCAGCGGCAGTTGCGCTTCCGCCTGGCCGCCGCTCACCGGTACGGTCCAGCCCCCCGCCGGCGTGACGCTGCCCGGTCCCATCGGGACCATCACCAGGCCCGGCGGCGTCCGCCAGGTGACCATCAACGGGTACCCGATGTACACCTACGTCGGCGACAAGTCCGCTGGCCAGGTGACGGGCAACGGCATGGCTGGCGAGTGGCACGTCATCAAGCTCGCGGGATCCGCCGCACGCGGCGGGTTGCTGAAGGTCGAGCTCACCTCGGTGGGGAAGGTGCTGGCCAACCCGCACGGCATGACCGTGTACTACTACACCGAGGACAAGCCGGGTAGCGGCGTGTCGGACTGCACCGGAAGCTGCGCCATGAGGTGGCCGCCGGTGGTCGCGCCGGTCCGCGCCCCGGCCGGGGTGATGCTGCCCGGCCCGATCGCGACCATCACCAGGTCCGATGGCGTCCGGCAGGTCACCATCAACGGCTATCCGATCTACCGCTTCGCCGGCGACAAGGCGCCAGGACAGGCGTCCGGCAACGGCGTCGAAGGATCGTGGCACGTCATCAAGCTCTAGCCCGGTCCAGCCTTGCTGCGCCGCCGGCGCGGTCGCTGAGGGTGTGATTGTCGCACTCCCGCGACACCTGGCGGCGCGCGGGCGGCTAGTCTGACCGCATGATCGAGGTGGAATGCCTCACGAAACGTTTCGGCCGCCTCACCGCGGTCGACGACCTGAGCTTCACGGTCCGGCCTGGGCACGTGACCGGTTTCCTCGGGCCGAACGGCGCGGGAAAGACCACGACCATCAACATCCTGTGCACCCTGCTGTCGCCCACGGCGGGAAGCGCGGAGATCGCGGGATTCGACTGCGCCGAGAATCCGGACAACGTGCGCTCCGCGATCGGCCTTATTTTCCAGGACACCACGCTCGACGCCGGATTGACGGCGTACGAGAATCTGAAGTTCCACGCCTATCTTTACAATCTCGACCGAAAGCTCACGGAGCGCAGGATCGACGAGATGCTCTCCGTCGTGGAACTCCAGAACAGGAAGCACGACTTGATCAAGAATTTTTCCGGGGGCATGAAACGACGGCTCGAGATCGCCCGGGGGCTCCTCCACTACCCGCGCGTGCTCTTCCTTGATGAACCCACCATAGGCCTCGATCCCCAGACGCGGAACACGATCTGGGATTTTATCGGCGCTCTCAGAAAAAAGGAAAAGATCACGGTCTTCATGACCACTCACTATATGGAAGAAGCGGAAAACTGCGACCGCATCGCCATCATCGATCACGGCAGGATAATCGCCCAGGACACGCCGCCGCGGCTCAAGGCGATGGTGCACGGCGACATGATCCACCTTGCGACGTCCGACAACGGACGGGCGGTGCTGGAAATCGAGAACGTCTTCGGCATTTCCGCTCACGAGGACAACGGATACGTCACCCTGGAGGCCGAACGGGGTGACGAGTTCATCCCCAAGCTTATACATTCGCTTCCGGTTGAGACCCTGTCGGTGAGCCTGCAGAAACCGACGCTCAATGACGTTTTCCTCCGGCTCACAGGGCGGACCATCAGGGAAGAAATGCTCCAGAACGGAAGGGAAATCACGCGGGAGTTTGTCCGCAGTCACAGAAGGGCGCAGCGATGATACAGTTCAGGCCCATATACGTCATCTGTCTGCGGGAGTTTAAAAAATTCTTCCGCGAAAAGAGCAGGCTCCTCGGCACGCTCGCCAGGCCCGTGCTCTGGCTGTTCGTGGTCGGCAACGGCATGAGCTCGCTCATCAAGCCTCACGTGGGTTTTTCGTATCTGCAGTTCATCTTTCCCGGTATGATCGGCATGACCATCCTGTTCTCGTCGATTTTCTCGTCCATTTCCATCGTCTGGGACCGGGAATTCGGGTTCATGAAAGAAATGCTCGTTGCGCCCATATCGCGGCTTTCCATCGTCGTGGGCAAGGCCATCTCCGGCACGTTCATATCGGTCGCTCAGGCGGTCATTATCTTGATCCTCACCCCCTTTCTCGGCATCCACCTTACGATCATGCAGTTCGTCGAGGTCGTATCCGTGGCCGTTCTCGCCTCGTTCTGCATCACCTCCCTCGGCATCCTCATTGCAGCCCGGCTCACGTCCTTTGACGGGTTCAATGTCATCATGAACTTTCTGGTGATGCCCATGCTGTTTCTTTCGGGCGCCATGTATCCGGTAACATCGATGCCGCCCGCGCTCCGGCATCTGACCCAGATCAACCCCCTCACGTACGGAATCGACGCTTTCAAACACGTGCTTCTCCGAAACGCAACCCCTCCCCTCGGCCCCGAGTTTCCCCTGGCGCTCGACACTTTCGTCGTCATCGCCGTATCCGTTATCATGCTTACTCTGGCGGCCCTGTCGTTCCGGAGCAAGGAATAACTGACGAAACGTTTCGCGCAAGCAATAAAAATTTCTTGAGTTTTGCCGTGTAAAATACTATTATGTGTTTTTGTGGCATTTGAAATCATATTGATTTTACAGGAGATAAGAGCATGTCACGAGCGGACAGGTTTATAAAAGCATGCAAGCGGGAGCCGGTGGACTGCACTCCGGTGTGGATGATGCGGCAGGCAGGCAGGTACCTGCCGGAATACCGGGAGATCAGGGCGAAACACACGTTCCTCGAGATGTGCAAAACGCCCGAGCTCGCCGCCGAAGTGACGATCCAGCCCGTCCGGCGTTATGAGATCGATGCCGCCATTATCTTCGCCGACATCCTGCTTCCGCTCGAACCCATGGGCATCGGCCTGGAGTTTGCCAAGGGCGAGGGCCCCGTGATCCGCAATCCCGTACGTACGATGGCAGACGTGAAAAACCTGAAGCCGGTCGATGCGGCAAAATCCGTTGATTACCTCATGAAGGCGATCGGGATCGTGCTCAAGGAACTCGACTGCACGGTGCCGCTCATCGGATTTTCGGGCGCGCCGTTCACACTGGCAAGCTACATCATCGAAGGCGGCGGGTCGAGAAATTATGAGAACGCAAAGGCGATGATGTTCGCGGAACCTCAGGCCTGGCACAAGCTCATGGAACACCTGACCGGCGTCATTACCAACTACCTGAACGCCCAGATCGATGCGGGCGTGCAGGTCGTCCAGCTCTTCGACAGCTGGGTCGGCGCCCTCGGGCCGAGCGACTACCGGGAGTTCGTACTTCCGCATCAGAAGAACGTGATCGCCGGGATCAGGAAAACCGTGCCGCTCATCCATTTCGCCCACGGCGCAACGCACCTCCTCGAGATGGTATCGGAAGCGGGCGGCGACGTGATCGGCCTCGACTGGCGCTGCGATCTCGATACGGCCTGGAAACGCGTGGGATTCGACAAGGCCGTGCAGGGCAACCTGGACCCCGTCTCGCTCTTCGGCACCAGGGAGTTCATCCGGAAGCGCACCAAAGAGATTCTCGACCGGGCACGCGGCAGGAACGGCCATATCATGAACCTTGGCCACGGCATCCTGCAGCAAACGCCGCTTGACCATGCGGAAGAGTTCATCAACGCGACGCATGAACTGAGCAAAAGATAAAAATTTTGGACATGGAATTACGCGGAAAAAGCGAATTGATCTTTTAAAAGCATAACGAATCATTTTCATGGCGATTTTTAATCGACTCTTCCGTGTTCATCCACGTCCCATTCAAGCTTTCAACATGCCCCACACTGCCGTCATACTTGTCGCCCTGGGAGGGCCGCGGTCGCTCGATGAAGTCGGGCCGTTCATGACCGCCTTCATGGGAAGGCCGGCTCCTCCGCAGGTGGTGAACGCCGTGGTCGAGCGCTACAAGCTGATCGGCGGCAAGTCCCCGCTTCCTGACCTCGTTCAGGCCCAGGCAACCGCCTTGGCAAAGGAACTTGGAAGCGGCTTTCGCGCCTATGAGGGGTTCCGCTACTCTCATCCGGCGATCGTGGAATCATTTGAAAAAGCGCTCAAGGCCGGGGCCGAACGTATCATCGGCCTCTCGATGTCTCCCTTCGCCACTGAAGTCACCACCGGCGTATACCGGAGCGCGTTCGAGGCGCTGGATGATGGTAAAATCAAACGGACCTTTATCCCGAGTTGGCACGACAATCCTTTATTCATCGACGCCTGGGTCGAAAAGGTAAAAGCCGGGCTTAGGAGATTTTCGGAATCGGAAAGCGGGAAAGCCGTTATCATCTTCACGAGCCACAGCATCCCGGTCCGCTACATTTCGGCAGGCGATCCCTACAAGAAACAGATCGAGGAATCTGCCGACCTCGTCGCGGCAAAGGCGGGCATTAAGGAATGGCGCATTGCCTGGCAGAGCAAGGGGGCACGCGCAACGGAGCCGTGGCTCGGGCCCGAGGTGGAGCCCACGCTGGACAAAATCGCGAAGGAAGGACATACGGCGGTACTCGAAGTGCCCATCGGCTTCACCTGCGACCACATGGAAACGCTGTACGATATCGACATCGTGCACAGGAGGCACGCGAAGGGATTGGGACTGGCTTTTGAGCGGGCAGATTCCCTGAACACGTCGCCGGTCTTCATCAAGGCGCTGGCGGATATTGTGAGAAAGGCTGGCTAAATTCAGCCGCAGATTGACGCTCATTCAGATTTTTTATGATAGGGAGATCGTCGGTGAATATTTTGCGGTCATTCTCGTTGAAGGCGGCGTAATCATAGAAGTGAAAGCTGTAAAAATTTAGCAGGAATCTGCGGCTAACGAGGTTAATCATGCCGAAAATAATTATCGTAGGCGGCGGGATCGCCGGCTTGGCGGCGGCTGTTCATCTTAAGTCGGGGGCCAAGGTCCACGGGAAAACCGTGGACGTGCTGCTCCTCGAAAAGAACGGCCGCGTCGGCGGCAAGATCATCACTGAGAAGCTTGACAATTTTCTGGTTGAAGGCGGACCGGACAGCTTCCTCCCGGAGAAGGTCTGGACCGTAAATCTCGCCAGGCACCTGGGTCTTGAACCCGAGATGCTTCCTTCTGACGACCGGTTCAAGGGCACGTTCATCTACTCCGGGAACGAGCTCCATGCCCTGCCGGAAGGCGTGATGCTCATGGTGCCCACTATGTTCTGGCCGCTCGCCAAGTCCCGTCTCATTTCATGGCCGGGGAAGATGCGTATGGGCATGGAAATCTTCATTCCCCGGAAGAAGTCGCGTAACGACGAGAGCCTTGCCTCCTTTGTCACGCGCAGGCTCGGCCGCGAGTGTCTTGAGAAAATCGCGGAACCGCTCGTCGCCGGCATACATACTTCGAACCCCGACAACATGAGCGTTCTGGCCACGTTCCCACGCTTCGTCCAGATGGAGCAGAAGAGCGGAAGCCTCATTCGCGGCATGCTTGCGAGCATGAAAAGCCGCACATACGCGGCGCACAACGGCCCTCCGCCAAAGACCGGAACTCCGAAGATGACGTTTTCCATGAGCTTCAAGAACGGCATGCAGACGTTGTCCCGGGCCTGCGCGGATTATATCGGCAAGGATTCAATAAGGCTGGGCGCGTCGGTTAAAGCCATTGAACCGAGGGGCAAAGGATACAGCGTCATTCTCGAGAATGGACAGAAGCTTGAGGCGGATTATGTGATGCTCGGGACAGCCGCCTACGATGCAGCGGAAATCGTCAAAGGTTTCGACCAAACCCTTGCGATGCAGATGAACAAGATCGAGTGGTCATCCTCCGCCACCGTCTCCCTGGCGTTTAAAAAAGATGACGTGAAGGTTCCGCTTAACGGCTTCGGGTTCATCGTCCCCCGGGTCGAAGGCAGGCGGGTCAATGCGGCAACATACAGTTCGATCAAATGGCTGTCCCGCGCGCCGGACGACCAGTTCCTGATCCGCGTTTTCGTCGGCGGAGGCCATCACGAAGAGCTGGTACATGAACTCGACGACCCGGGGATGATCAGGATGGTTCTTGAGGAGATCGATACCATCCTGGGTCTTAAGGCGAATGCGCATTTTTCAAAGGTCTACCGCTGGTTCAAAGGCATGCCGAAGTATACTGTGGGCCACCTGGAACGTGTCACCGTTCTCGACCGCATGCTTGCTCCGCACAGTGGTCTGCACCTTATCGGGTGCTCCTACAAGGGCATCGGTATCGGCGACTGCGTGCACGAGGCGCAGATAGCGGCGGAAAAGATACTGCAGGGCTAAAAACCGAGCAGGGAAACCGATTCCCATATAGTTGCCTGAATGACCTTTTCTTATCCAATGAACTACACCATGGAAGTGAAAATCTACTACGAGGACACGGACTGCGGCGGCGTGGTGTACTACGCGAACTATCTTCGCTACATGGAACGGGCGAGGACCGAGTATATGGCCTCGCGGGGCAGGCCTGTTAAGGCGCTCATGGACGAGGGGCTGTTCTTCGTCATCGCCCGCGCCGAGGTCGACTACCGCTCGTCCGCACACTATGGAGACACGCTCATCGTCGATACCTGGGTTTCGGACGCATCGGCAGCCACGATCACCTTCGAGCACGTCATGAAGGAGAAAGAGTCGGGAAGGATCGTCGCCGAGTGTAAGGCAAAGGCCGTGTGCGTGGATTCCTCGGGCAGGCCGAAACGGATGCCGCGGGAAACCATGGAGAGGCTTGCATCAACGTAAGCACGCTGGCAAGGGTGGATGTTCGCTGATGGATAAACAGCGAAAATTCCACGCCCCATGACCTTCATCTGCGTTTGTCTGCGTGAATCTGCGGCAAGTTTTCAATGATGAAGTATACTCACGATACCATCTCTCTCCGCGGCGCCGGCATCGTAAAGATCAGCCAGCCCGGAAAAGGGCACCGCTTCACTCTCGACAGCATTCTTTTGGCCGACTTCTGCCGCATCAAACCAAAAGAGCGGGTCCTGGAACCCGGCGCCGGCACCGGCGTCATCTCCATCGCTCTGGCAAAAAAGTATTCCCGTTCCCTGTTCTATCCTGTTGAAATACAGCCCGGGCTTGTCGGCCTCTGTGAACAAAACCGCAAAGATAACGGTGTCGAACGGAACATTATCACTGTCAAACGCGACATCCGCAGGCTCTATCAATCCATCAATCCGGGCGGCTTTGATGTTGTCGTGACTAATCCGCCCTACACGCGGACGGGGACCGGCAGGCAAAGTCCTCTTTCCGGACGCCGGGTAGCCCGTCAGGACCTGCTCGGCAGGATCGAGTTCTGGCTTGACCTTCAGAAGTTTCTGAAGAATGGAGGCAGGTATAACATCGTGTTTCCGGCAGCCAGGGCTGCGGAACTGTTTGTCCTTCTGCGGGGCAGGAATCTCGAACCCAAACGCACGCGGCTGGTGCATCCGTATATGAACAAGCCCGCATCGCTCGTCCTGGTTGAAGCGGTTAAAAATGCGGGAGTGGGCCTCGAAGTCCTCCCGCCGCTCGTCGTGCACGATAGGGGAGGCAACTATACGGAAGAGATGATGGACATTTATGGCATGAGTTCCGGTACATGATGCATGATCGGGAAAAGAGCATCTGGACGCGGATTTTCAAAAACGTCAGATCACTGCTTGACATCTCAAGAGTTTTTTCAGCTCCGTTAGTATCACTATGCAACCTGCATCTGAATCCCGTGTTCTTACTTCTTACTTCTTACTTCTTCCCCTTTACCGCATTTTCTTTCTCAGGAAGTCTTTCTCGATGACCCGCCTTATTGATTCTCTGGTCTCAGGGTCCCGTATTCCCTGCACATAATGCTCTATCTTCAAGCGCTCTTCCTTGTCAAGACTCCGGGGCGCCCGGCTCTCGATTGACGTCCTGTGGGGCGCGCTGATCTCGCCGAGCCTGAGCGTTACCTCTTCAATAGCGCCTTTCCCGAGGTCCCTGCTCAGTTTTTCCATGAGCTCGGGCTTCAGCAGCGAAAGCTGCTGCATCCAGGCCGGGCTATCGACGACGACGCTGAGCTTCTTGCCGCGAACGGCCTGCGGCTGCGCGTGGCGCGCAATCACCGTGCCGACGATCTTTTCCCACCTGCCGAAGATCCGGTATTCCTTGAGCCTGCTCGCGAGCCCCCGGGCCGCGAGCATCTTGCCGAGCATGGTGGAAAGTTTTTCCAGGTTGTTTTTCATAGAGGTCGTTCTCAACAGATCAGGAAGTCTTACATGTCTTTGTTCAGAATCAAGTCGACCATCGTTTTTCTCGGCTGGTTGAACAATGCCTTTACCCGCACTCTGAATTCTTCGGGCGTGATATGCTCCTGGTGCGTCCCCATGGTGACGGTGATGCCTGGAAATGCCTGCTCCAGCGTTCCTTTATATTTTTCCTTGAATGGACAAAGCGCCTTTACGCAATTGGAAAAATGTATCGCGTTTACCCTGAAATCGGTGAGCGCCCTTACTCTCTGGAGCAGCTTGTCGGGCCCGGTCAGCGTGGGGCATCCCGGACAGTTGATGATGCCGATCAGATCCAGAGGCTCGTTCGCGGGATAGACGGCAAAGGCCCCCCCTCTCTTCCGAAGATCCGCGAGACAGCTCGCCGACGAGCAGCCCAGGTCCTGTGTCGCGTTCGTGCAGGTGAGAATCCCGATCCTCGCCATAAAACGCTCCTTATAGAATATTCGGTCCGCACCGGGTTGAGTTTCGCCGAGAGCGTCTCTCTGTTACCCGCAGCAGCTGCTCCCGCCGCTGCAGTCGCAGGACGGCGGGCCTCCGGTTATCATGCTGTTGATGAGGGCCGACGCGCAGCCGACACCGGAGTTCACAGTGACTGCGCCGAACTCGCAGTTCACGGCGCAGGCCCCGCATTCCATACAGAGGTCCCGGTCCGTGATCGCGGCCCGCTTGTCGCGCATTTCAAAAACGCCCTGCGGGCAGACCTCGACGCACCTCCCGCAGCCGGCGCATTTTTCAAGAGTGTAGTTCAGCGTGGCCACGTTGGCAAGATATTTCATAGGAGCCCCCATTCCTTGAGCTTGAACAGGACCATCAAAAGGAGCGAAACGCCGGCTGCGCCGATGTAAACCGGGATGCCGATTTTCAACTCTTTTTTTACGCCTGATATGCCGGTGAACGTCGTTGAGCCGGTGAACTGGAGAGCGATATAGGAACTCGCAGCGGGAAAGAACACATACGAAATGATCTGTAGTATGACGTTCTGTCCAAACATGATGAACGCGTTGATGAGCAGAAAGACCGAAAGCATGCCTGTGATCCAGCCTTTGATCGCGAAGGAGCGGAAGGGGATGAACGGAAGCAGCACGGGCGTCACGAATGCGCCGGACAAAACGGCCGCAAGCCCCATCGCAAGAAAAGGCAACCCGCCGTACCACGCCTGCTTGAACAAAATCCCCGATGGTTCGAACCCGAACAGGAACAGGACCGCTCCCGCGAACCAGGGAAACTTCTTCATTGCGGGATTGATTTCCATGGGCGTGAGGACCAGGCGGTCGACTATTGAGAACCTGACCGTACTCATGTCTTTGGTCTTTTTATAGCCGGCACGAACATACCCGTCGATATCGTGCGCCCGGACCGGGCCGAAGTAAACCCTGAAACCGGTTTTCTTCTGGACCGCGCTCGCGATCACCCCGACGGCGCCCAGCTGGGGAAGGATGATCCTGCGATGGCTGACCACCTCGTCGAGACGGGCTTCCATGATTCGCTTGGTCAGTTCGTCTGTCCCGAAGGTCCCCTTTCCTGCGGCGCACCAGACATTGATGCTTTTGGTGTCGAGCACGAGGATCCAGGCGTTCAGCCCTTTAAGCGATCTCCGCAAAACATCGAAACTCAGCTTGTAATTGGCGCTCGCAAACACGTCGGAGTTCCTGTCCGGATCGCCCACTGCGTACAGCCCCGGCGTCACGGCATAGTGCATGCGAAAAGCGCTTACACGGCTTTTGATCATGCCCCAGTAATCGGCGCGGGACCAGTCAGTCGAAACCCGGTACACGCTTCCTGCGGGAGCAGCCGTCGTGCCTGCGACCCAGCGCGGACGGTCCTTCTTCACAAACTTCAACGTCTGAACGGTCTGCATGAAATCACCCCGCGCCTACACGATCTCTCTCAGCACCGGGCCGAGCATGCCTTTGACCATGGAATCGAGATTCCCCGCCTTGATGAGGGCGATGCAGCAGATTTCGCCGTCCTTCTCCCACGTTGTGACGGCCAGTTTGTCGCCCGCCTTGATTCCCGCCTTTGCCCGCAGTTCCTTGGGCAGGACCATCTGCCCCCGTTCATCGACGGTCACCAGCGCCTCGACGGCGCAGCAGCTTGCGCCCTTGCCGAAAGGTCCGCTCACCGCGGCTTTTTCTTTTTTCTTGAGCATGCAAATCTCCTCCCGCCGGTCTCTTAAATCAGAATATTCTGATAAATAAGAAATAGCTGAAATCAAGCTTTTTGTCAAGAATTTTTTATGGCCCTTCGTTGATTAAGGGGCATGTGTCGCTATTCCATCCCTTTACCACTTAGGCAAACGGGTGCTTTCCCGTACTATTTGCAAACCGATGCTTCCCCAGCCTCTCCTAAGTTAGGCTAGCTCAAGGCAAGAATGCCTCGCGCAAATCCTCCTCGTGAGTGTGTATGACAGATTCCCAACAGGACAGTTTCTTTACCATAATGCCTTCTGTGTGATTTCAAGTTTGCACCGACGGTCGTCCCGCACAGAGCGTTTACTTCCCGCCCGCAGGGTAGCACAGCGTCCCCGAAAAGGAGGAAGTGCGGACCTGCGCGTGACCGGCCGAACTGCGTCGTTCGTCAACCATGCATGCTGTCGCTTTTTTAAGGTGCATAAAAGTAAGCGCAGGAGGAGTCAGTGACCGATGAAGAGGCGGGGACGACAGCCCGTTCCGGGAAACGAGTGCGGCGAATTGACTCAAATTAAATGTTACCCAACTGTATCTTGAAAAGTATCGTTGACCCATAATACATGTTACTGGAACTATGCCCGAAAGAGGAGGGTTAGTTCTGATGAGTCCGCGAGCTAAAAGGGAATCGTTGGCTTAGAAATAATACCAGACTTGCACACGTTCACGTCCTGGAATAGGTAATGCTGTCCTTTTTAAAGATATCAATGATTTCATCGGTTAAAGAGGAACGAATTTTGGGCAAAATTTGAACAAAAGTATCGGTTGTTACTCTGTAATCCTGTCCGCTGGCATATTCCTGCTCAAAGGAGAATTGAGCCACTGTTTGGAAAAGATATTCAATGTCCGCAGGGGTAAATCGTGATGTCAGCTTCACAATCAAATCGAGATCAACTTTTTCGGTATTGAGTTTAGTCAGATGGTATTGCAAAATGGTTTTTCTGCTGTCTTCATCCAGCCCTCCGACCGGAATAATGCAATCGAAACGTCCAGGCCGCAACAGCGCGGAATCCAGGTTCCTGATGTAGTTTGTGGCGCATACGAGCAATACCCTGTTCCCCTGCTGTTTAAATAAGGGAACTTGCTTGAGGAAGGTATTCGTAATAGACTTGTCAATACGAGCTGCGGTATCCCGGCTGGTCGCTAATTCCTCAAACTCATCGATGAAGATGACGGCATCTTCAAGATTTCTTGCTTTCTCCAGCATAGTGTGCAAGTTAGCTCCGATCTTTTCCTCTCCGTCCGCCATGAGCATACTTGGCAGAATCTCGATGTACCACCATGACAGGATGCCTGCTATTGCTTTTACAAAATGAGTCTTGCCCGTGCCTGGCGGGCCAAAGAAGATAATAGTCTTGGGCGTGATTACGCCATGTTTTCTGGAAAGACTTTCTTCCCTTAAGGGAAGGATGATTTTTCGTTGAATCAACTGCTTTGGCGGTTGAGAATCAGATATAGTGTCCCATACATCTCTGCCTATGGTCTGGGCCCCCATCTCATTTAATATATCTCTTCGTTTGTATTCCATGTATTCTTTCAGGGCCAGATCCATGTTCTCAAGAAAGTCAATGCATGCAGTTCTAAATCCAACGTCACGGCGAAGCTTTTCCGACATGAGCCACTTATGTTGCATTATTTTAGGCCAAAGATCAGCGGCGATGTTAGGATCAAGCTTTGTACCGCTCGCTTCAAAAATCCTGCTTGCACACATCTCCGGCAACGGCATATCCGGTGCTACTTCATTCATACATATTTGTCTCGCTGTTTATGAAGAAATGCTGCATTTGACTTCACAAGCGTAGCAGAACTTAAGAGAATGTCAAGACTACCTTAGTTCGACTAACGTTGCTCAAATCAATGAACACATTGACTTGTCATTGTTTTCCAGAAGAAGTTATTCAAAATAAAGAATACTAAAATTCTAATCTGAGCAGATTTTTAGTACAGTTGTAAAAAATTCACAAAAAAGTTTTTGTTTCATTCGTTTTAAAATTAAACGTAAAAGGTTAATGCCTAAATACAATACGGCGTCTTCCGGGATTGTTGTTCGCCGGCTTTTAGAAATGACATCGCAGTCAATGTCAATTATTCCGATAAAGTCTTATTGGCTTCGCAGAAAGATATGCTATCATTTTAACTATTCACTTAGTGCTGCTTGTGCGCTCAAAGTAGATTATTTTCATTCTCTCCTGGAGGTTAACCATGGTTGGGCTGGAGAGTGTAAGGCAGAAGATTAAAAAAACCATTGGCAAGTCGCAGATTATCGACGCCGTGCAAGAAGTGAAGTTTCAGCCGTTGACTCCCGTATCGCTGCGCTGGGAGAAATCGTTTCTCACGACCCAGGCGCGACCGGGCTGACCGACTTGCCGGGCCGGACGGTTTCCCGCGATTCGATTGAAGCGCCCTGGCAAAGACGGCCGATCAGCAACAATGACAGCAGATTGGAAGCCAGACTATATTATTTGGTTTTGGGAACCGGAAATGGAGAAGGGGGAAAATCTACTCCGACTTTATTCCTGTGGGATCAGGGATAGCGTCAAAATCAGCATCCTGTTTGCAATAGAAGGGACATTTCTTGTGTAGGGAACCCCGGCGTATTCTTCGAGTTCGGAGATGCTCGGGATATAAACTCTTCCCTGCGCCGTGCAGAAGGGCACGATTTTTCCTTTCAAAAAGGGGCGGTTCGTGATTCTCATTTCCCTTTATAAAGGAATAAAACGTTTCGCTTCACTGCATTTGTGGATAATTATACCACGAATAAAATAAGCTGCGTGATGCATGAACAAAAGACCTGCTGCAAATCGCTCCCTGCGACTGCAGGGAACATATGAAAATCCAAGGAGGATACTACCATGAACTCCGGCCAGTTCTGTCCTGTGTCAAAACTTGAAAAACTGCTCGTAGCGTCAGACCGTTCACTGTTCAGCGAGGGCGCGATAAAGGCGGCGATAACCTTCGCAAAGCACTGTTCGAGTAAACTCTATATCATGACGGTCGTGGAAACAAACCCGGAATATGAGACCGCCGGCGCGGAGCTTCTGCAGAAAGAAAAGGAGGAGGCCGTTCAATACCTTGCATCCCTCAAGGCGAAGGCGCTGGAGGAGATTCCATTTTTTCCATGCGAGACGATCTTTCGCCTCGGAGACAGCGCTTCCCGCCTTATCGTTGAAGAGGCGGAGCAAAAAAACGTCGATATGATCGTAGTCGGCAGGCGCGGCCGCAGCGGACTGGAGAAGGTTCTCCTCGGCAGCGCAGCAGCAAAAGTCATCGGGCACGCGCCCTGCAAGGTCCTGGTCGTTCCTAAGGCCGCACGGATCGCATTCAAGAATATCTTGGTTGCAACGGATGGGTCGGAGCACGCCCGCACGGCGGCCGCGGAGGCTATTGAAATTGTGAAACGCTGCGGAAGCCGCCTGATAGCTGTTTCCGTGGCCCGATCGGAAGACGAAAAGGAAAAGGCTCGCGCGAATGCTGGTGATGTGGCGCTGGCGGCGCAGAAGGCCGGTAGTTACGCCGAGACGATGGCCCCCGTCGGGAAACCCGATGAAATCATAGCCGCGACTGCAAAAGACCGGGGCGTCGATCTGATTGTCATGGGCGCATACGGGAAAACGGGGATCAAGAGACTTCTGATGGGTAGTACGACAGAAAAGGTGATCGGTCTTGCGAGCTGCGCCGTTCTGGTTGCGAAAACGGCGTAATGAGCTTGTCCTGCAGTTATCGGGAAGAAAGGCCGCCACCTTCGCACAACGACAAAGGGATCCCGGCTCGTCCAACAACGGGCCTGCGAAAACATGCCTGAGTTTCAGGACACATACCGGTTCCCGCGCCTCGGATCAAGGAGACCATCTCCCAGCTTGACCGCACAACCGGAGTCAAACACTTCCGCGTCCAGGCTGCCCAAAATGAGATTCGCCGCCTTATTAAAGGCGACAGGAATCAACATCATTCTCATTCCAGCGCAGCGCAATTGCGCGTCCGAGCGAAAGGGATGCCGTTACATTCATCAAGTTCCGTAATAAACCCTTTTTATAACAAACGGCCGTGGCGGACGTTTCACCGCCTCCCCCATCGCTCGCGGTAGACGATTTCGTCAAGCGGCTTCCGCGGCGGGCCGTCCTTTTTCTCGTCCTGCGGGTACCCCACGGGAAAAAGTCCGATGATCCTGATCGACGGGGGGATGTTCAAAAGATTGCGCAGTTTTTCCTCTTCGAATACGCCGACGAACACCGTGCCGAGCCCCTGGGCGCGCGCTGCGAGCATGAGGTTTTCGGAAGCGATTCCGATATCGACGAGATAGTAGTTCTGCTCCCAGAGCACGCCGGACTGCGCCGGGTCGGCGCACAGAACGATCACGATGGGAGCCTCAACAAGCGCCTTCTTCGAAGGGTTGGATTTATATCCCTTCGGCGCGAAGAACGACTCCACAAAGGACAGCCCGCTGATCTTCTCCCGCGTCGCCTTGTCCTTCACGACTACGAGGCGCCAGCACTGCATGTTCGCCCACGACGGCGCCATGCGGACGGCATCGAGGATGGCCTGGAGCTTTTCCTCCTCGACCGGCCTGTCCTGATATCTCCGGATGCTTCTCCGTGTTTCGATCGCCTCAAAAAGGTCCATGTCCCGGTCCTCCTCCGATTCGACAATACTATACATACCGCGGTTTATCTTTGGTCTCTTCGTAATACGCCTCGACGCCGAGCTCCTTCATGCGCCGGCCCATCGTGAGCCACCGCTGGTGCAGGTTGGGATCGAAGTTGGTCCTGCTACATGGGAACTCCGCGCACTGGAAGCAGAAATCGACGCCTTTTAGTTTGTAACATGACGCGACGCCGCAGTTCGGATATTTGCAGTCTCCGCTTCGGCACCCCCGGCAGTTTGCCTGGCTGAATTGATTCAACAGATCCTTGAATGCTGGATAGTTCTTGAACACCGGGAGGAACCGGGAGAACCGCCCCGCATAGCTGTCAAAAGACCCGAGGAGCCGCTTCAGCTCCATTGCATGACTTTTTATGTCTCCCCCGGCGTACGCCTGGCACTTCATGCAGTTCAGGCCGCAGGGGGCAAGGATCTTCCTGATCTCATCGTAGGTCATGGCACGCGTCCTTTCCGCTCATGTGAGCCATTGAAAGGATCAGAACTGACAAATATGGGCATTTGCCCGGGAAAAACTATTTTTTCAAGTACAGCCCCTTCACATTCGACACAATGAACACGTCGAAATACTCGCGGCTCGGGAGCGCCTTCTTCAATTCCGCGGCTATCTGATCGGGATCGTTCGATTTGGCCGCCAGCTCCTTTGCTTTTGCATCGAAGGCAATGAGATAATCTTTCATATCTTGGACGTCTTTTTTCGATGAGAGCGGGCCATGCCCCGGGATGATGCTCACGACGTCCATCGAGGCGATCCGGTCGAGGGCCTTGATCCAGCCTTGAACGTCTCCGTCGCGCATGTTGGGATGATAATTGGTGAACAGGATGTCCCCGGCGAACAGTGTTTTGCTGTCCGGCACGTACACGATGCTGCTCCCGCTGGTGTGCGACGGGCCCGCGTGGATCAATTCGACCTTCCGGTCGCCCAGGTCGATCTCCATGGCATCGGAAAAGGTCAGGGAAGGAACAACCACGGTCGTTCCGCTCATGGCCTCATCGCTCAATCCGAAGTATTTTGCACGCTGCAGGAGACCGTCTCCGTTCTTCACCATCGCGGCTTTCGTGTCGGCCTGGGCAATGATGGTTGCGCCGAGCTTGGCGAATTCCGAGTTCCCCAGGACGTGGTCGAGGTGATCGTGCGTATTGACCACGTACCGGATGGGCTTGTTGGACACGGCCCGGATGTCCCTGATGAACCTCTGCGCCTCCTTCGCGGAGATCAGCGTGTCCACCACCACGATGCCGTCCTTCCCGACGATGATTCCGGCGTTCGCGCCGAAGCTCGCTGCCGGCGAGGGCTTCTTTTCATCGACGTACGAATAGACGCCGTCGGCGATCTTCGTGAGCCCGGCCTGGGCTGATGCAACCAGGCCGCAGAAAAGGAAAAAGAATCCTGCCAGGAATAAAACCGTTCTTTTCGAAAAACGAGTCATTTTCATTGTCACCTCCTGATGAGATTTTAGATGTTTCTTTTTGCCTTGCGCATTTTGCCTGCGCCCGGCGCTTATGAGTGGTAACGCGAATGCAGGTGTCTTTTCATGGCTAATCTATCTTGATGTTCGACTTCGCCAGATGCTTCATGATTGCATTCTTATGGAGTCGCACATACTCGCAGCTTGGCTCGTGGCCGCACCTCCGGCATTTCAGATCGTAGGCGGAATTGATGGTATGACATTGAAGGCAGGAATAGTGCTCGATCATCTCGGCATACCATTTTTCGTATCCGACTTCATTGATGCGTGACTGCGATTGCCAGAGCTCGATCCGGTGCGGCATTTCAGCCTGAAATGCCTTCAGGTCTTTGCAGGGATATTCAGCGCAGTCTCCGCAAAAATCCACGCCTTTTCCTGCCGCGCATTTTGCCATGAAGCACACGGTCTCGCAATAAAAGCACCGCTTTGCGGACCGGCAGCCGTTGCATTTCAGTTCTTCCAATGGCCGCTTAAACCGCCGGGCCATCATCGCGAGCCCTGACGGGTCTTCATTTGTCCCGATGAACACACGACAAGCGGGACAGAAAAGCCCGCAAACGGCGGCAAGTTTTTTGTCAACGTCATGCGACATCATCCCCTCCAATGGTTACGATGCGATGATTTTGTACTCGGTCGTAATTTCCGCATTGCCCTTCACCATTGCCCACACGGGGCAGACGGATTCCTCGGCGAGTCTGATGGATTTTTGAACGTCCGTATCCTTTGCGTCCGCCGAAGTCACGGTAAACTCAAGATGAATCTTCTGGAATGACGTGGGGTGCTGCTCGCGCCTCGTTCCTTTTACCTTCACTTTGATCCCCGAGACGGTCTTCCCCATTTTCCTGAGCAGAAGACCGATGGTGCCTCCGCTGCACGCGCCGAGACTCATGAGCAGCATCTCAAGGGGCAGATACCCCTGTCCGTCTCCGAGCGGAGGTATGTAGTCTATGGCGATCGGAGGAAGAGACCTTAACCCTCCAGTATAGCCCAGCTTTTGATTCGTTGATTGAACAGTGACCTCCAATTGTCCGGCCATGGACCCTCCTTAGATAAAAGTTGGATACTATGCAAGCTCAGTCGAGCTGCGGCCCTTTGCCGATCACCATTTTGCCGCGGTAATAGCGCTGTTTGATCTCGGGTTCTTTTTCCAGGTATTTGGCGACGCCGTGCTGCTTGATAAAGACGAGATTGAAGACTTTGAGGTTGTGCGGCAGGACATCCGCCCGGTCCGAAGCCGGGTTTAGTTTGGCGCAGGGAAACTCGCGGCATTCAAAGCAGAAATTCAGTCCTCGTCCGCCCGCGCATGCATACGTCGCACAGGTGTCCGGAACGAACTGGTGCTTTCCCTTTGCCGACCTGCACCCCGGGCAGGGAACACCGTTCCAGTTGATCCTCTTGACCAGTCCCTCCCGCAATGACGGGTCATCCTTCACCTTGTACATCGGACAGGCGCCGCAATGCATGCCGCAGGGCGCCACCAGTTTAATATCGTCTTTCTTTTCCATTTTATCTTCCTCCTTCTTGGGTTTGTATGCCGGTTAGACCGGCGTGGAGGCGAAAGGTTACAAGAAGATCAGGAAAAAATCGACCACTCGTTTCGCTGAATCCCGCACCTGACTCTTTCCACAAAGGCGTCGTCCGCGTCGCTTTTGTACATGTCATGATAGAAAGCACGGAGCGTCCGCAGGTTGATGACATCTTTTTTGGCCTGCGGGTTGATCGGCGGGAGGGGCTGAACGATGGCGTCCTTGGAAATCATTCCCTTTGATGCTGCGAAGCGGACCCACTGTTTGCAATTGCAGGGATTGTCTTTTTTGATGAACTGGCACATGTTTTCCATGTACCCGAACCATCGTTTCTTTGCCCGGTGCAGCGTCGTCTTGACAGATGCGACCGAGCAGTCCAGAATTTCCGCGATCTGTTTGTGAGGGAGGTCCAGCGTGATCGCAAGGCAGAACACTTTCCGTTCATTTGCCTGGAGGCACTCGGTTATGGCGTGCAGGCACTTCACCCTGACCTGGTAGGCGAGGAACTCTGTCTCGGGATTGTTCGCGGGGTTCGTGTCGATGACCTCTTCGTGGGAATATCCCAGGTCCTCGGTCAGCATCTTATAGGGAATCTTGCTCCGGTATTTCAGGTGGTCGTTGGCGACGTTGAAGGCGATCCGGTAGATCCAGGTGAAGAAAGAACTTTCCTGCCGGAACGTATCATACGACCGAAAGGCGCGGAAAAACGCTTCCTGGGTTATGTCCTCGGCGTCGTGCGTATTGCCGGCGAGCGAAAGGGCAAGCCGGTACACCTTTGGCTGGTTTTCCCGATACAACCGGTCGAACTGCTCTGCATTCTCGGCACACATAGCGTTCCTTTTTTGTATGGGCCAAACGAACAGGGGAGGCCGCTCAGTAGAGCTAGCACGTCATCTCGATTTTTGCAAGCAATCGTTTTGGGAGTGATGAAATTATTTTGCCACGTCGCGGTCACGTCGATTCCCTTTGTTGAAAAACTGTTCTGCCGGGCAGCCCAATTCACGCTGCCTGCAGAAGGCGCAGGCAATCCGGGTTCGTACCAGATAATTCCCCTGGAAGGAAAGCGCCAGCAACAGTACGAGCGCGATCACGATCCACCAGGAAAAATCTTTTATTAAAAGCGCGGTTCCGCCAATAAGCGGAAATATTGTGACAAGCATGTCCGGCAACAGTTCTTTCCAGGATATAGACTTCTTATTGAACCGCTGTGGGTCGCCCCTCTTAAAGAACAGCGGCGCAAGCTTCCCCCTTCCGAGCGCGCACCATTTGCCGTAATAGTAACAGTCCACGCAGCTCATTTTCATGACGTGGACCTCGTTGCCGATACAATAGAGGATGTAGAGCGCCGTCATGAAGATTCCGAACCCTGAGAGGAT
>JAWOJY010000051.1:0-2826 GCA_033854515.1 Nitrospirota bacterium | reverse complement strand
TTCAGCCCGCCGCCGTTCACTCCCACGCACCCGCAGAGGATGAGCCCCGTGATCGCCGTGCGGTAGTTCAGGTTGCTGTGGTACCAGTGGTTGATGCCGGAACCCACGATGATCGTGCATTTGCCCTTTGTTTTTTCCGCGGTCGTTGCCCATTCCCGCGCGAAGCGGACCACCGTGTCGCCGCCTATTCCCGTGTATTTTTCCTGCCACGCGGGCGTATACGGAGCGTCCGGATCGGTATAACTGAGCGCGTATTCTCCCTCCAGTCCGCGTCCCACGCCGTGCTGCGCCATGAGCGCATCGAAAACCGTCGTGACCGGCACCCTGCCTTTCTCCGTCTGCACATACTTTACGGGCAGGCTCCGGGTAAACGTCTTCCCGCTGGTGAACTCGCTGAAGACCACGGAGAGCACCGTATCATGCTGCCGGATGAAGGTGAGGGCTGGATCGATTGCACTGCCGTCCGCCTCGTCTTTCAATTCGAGGTTCCACTGACCTTTCTTTTCCTGCCATCGGTGACCGATGCTTCCCCGGGGCATGCGTGGTTCGCCCGTCATTTCTTCGAATACGAGAAATTTCCATTCACCATTCTCGGTCTCGCGGTAACGTCCAAGGACGTTTGCACGGAGGAACCGTCCGGCCCGGTAGACGCCCCCGCTCGCTTCGAGTTCGATAAGAAAGGGGGCGTCGGAAAAACGTTTAAGGTAATCCGTAAAATAAGGGACCTCGCGGTCGACGTGGAATTCCTTCAGGATCACGTGGTTGACCGCCATCCAGAAGGCGCCGTCCTGGCCCGCGTTTACCGGGAGCCACCAGTCGGCGTATTTCGATACTTGGCTGAAGTCGGGGGAAAAGACCACGAGCTTTGCGCCGTTGTTCCGGGCCTCGGCGACATAATGCACATCCGGAGTGCGCGTCATATTGAGGTTCGCGCCCATGGCGACAATGAATTTGCTGTTGTACCAGTCGGCGCTCTCGCCTACGTCGGTCTTCTCTCCCCAGACCTCAGGCGAGGCGGGCGGGAAATCGGCGTACCAGTCGTAAAAACTCAGGACCGTCCCTCCGAAGAGCTGGAGAAACCGCGTGCCCGCGGCGTAGCTGAGCATGGACATGGCGGGAATGGGCGAGAACCCGATGACGCGGTCGGGACCGTGTTTCTTCGCCGTATAGATCGACGCCGCCGCGACCAGTTCGAGGACCTCGTCCCACGATGTTCTGCGCAGGCCCCCTTTGCCCCGCGCCTTCTGATAGCTGCGGCGGCTCTCTTCGTTTTCGACGATCGAGGCCCAGGCGGAGACGGGGTCTTCGTGGCGCGCCCTCGCCTCGCGCCAGAGGTCGGCCAGCACTCCCCTGATGTAGGGATACTTCACGCGAAGCGGACTGTAGATATACCACGAGAAGGTGATGCCCCGCTGGCAGCCGCGCGGCTCATAGTGCGGAAGCCCGGGTTCGAGCAATGGGTAATCCGTTGCCTGCAGTTCCCAGGTAATGATGCCGTCCTTGACGTACACTTCCCAGGAGCAGCCGCCGGTGCAATTCACGCCGTGCGTGCTCCGCACCCGTTTGTCGTATTCCCAGCGGTTGCGGTACATTTCTTCCCATAGCCGCCTCTTCGGGTTCACGATGTCCTTGATCCAGCTCATGTCCGCCCGACCTCCCGCAGAGCCCGCTTGACCATAGATTTTCTGACGGTAAGGAGCCGATTGCGCCACACGAGTGCAATGACGATCAGTACGACGACGAATGCGATTCCCGAGACCGTGATTATACTCGGCGTAAAATTCATCGGCTGCAGTGCGGCGGACTCCTTGAAATACGCCTCAAGATTCAGTTTTTCATCGTCCGTCAAGGGGCGGTCCTCGAAGACAGGCCTCATGGTCGGAAAAGGAATATTCGTAAGTACGGTTATCAGCCCGTCACCGTATGCCGCGTATGCTTTCGTGAGGTCCGGGCCGAGGTTGCCTCCGCCCAGGAATTTGATCCCCGACACGGTATGGCAGGCCAAGCACGGCGGGCCGCCGTTTTTGAAGCTGAGCTGCCCGCTGAACAGCATTTTTCCCTGTGCAGGATTTCCGGCGGGTCCGGCTGCCTGAGGTTTTGCGGGGACCGCCGGCGTCGTCGGAGCGGCTTCTGTGGGCGGGGCCTGCGCCGCGCCTGTGCGCGTTTCAAGGTAGGAAATCACGGCGCTGACTTCATCGGGAGTCAGGCCGAGGTTGGGCATCTTTATTTTGTACTCGTTCAGCAGCCCGGCAGCGATCGGATCATTTTTCGCAAACAGCTTATCGGGGTCCGAGATGAATGCTGCGAGCCACTGCTTCTCCCGTCTCACGGTCACCCCCTGGAGGCCGGGTCCGACCTTTTTACCGCCGCCTATGGTGTGGCAGATGATACATTTGGTGTTGAATATATGCCTGCCCTTGTCTATAAGGTCGCTCTGGGCAAAAGCGACGGCCGGGAGGAGAAAGAAGATGCAGGCGTAAAAAATAACCGGCAGGACCCCGTGCCGTGAACGTATGTTTTTTTCTCTCTCCATAGTTGTCACTCGGAGTATGCCAGTTTCTGATGACTACCGGCCTCTGCCGGCAAAGCTTTCGGATTACGGCGGCCCATCCTAGACGGCTTTTTTCATCACCTGCAGATATTGCTCCAGCCGGTTCTCGGCCGCCGACCAGTTGATGTTCTTCATGAAAGCCTCGATGTAATCCGCCCGCTTCAGTCCGTAGTCGGTCATGAAGGCGTGCTCGAAGACGTCCATGATCAGGATCGGGTTGCAGCCCGCGGGATGCGAAACGTCATGTTCGTTGATCCAGAAGTTGATGAGCCTGC
>JAWOJY010000050.1:0-30388 GCA_033854515.1 Nitrospirota bacterium | reverse complement strand
TCTCTTGCTCTCTCGATGTGCAACCTTTTCGAAATCGCCGATTATGAGGACATTGAGGGGAAGTCGCCGGACGTCATGCTGGTCTTCGGCATTACGAACCCTCTGCCCGGGAACACGGTCTTCTACGAAGACAGAGCGAACAACATGCTCGTGGGCCTTGTCGGGCATGCAGAAGAGGTGGATTACTTCGGCTACTTCAAGAAGATGACTCTGACGCTCCACAACATTGCCATGCTCAAGAGAAACCGACTGCCCCTTCACGGCGCCATGGTCTGTATCAAGCTCAAGGACGGCGGCTCGGCCAATGTTATTATTATCGGCGACAGCGGCGCGGGGAAGTCCGAGACCATCGAGGCCCTCCGCGCGCTTGCCGAAGAATACATCTGCGAAATGACGATCATTTTCGACGACATGGGGTCGCTCGGACTTAACCCCGACGGCAGCGTCGTCGGATACGGGACCGAGATCGGGGCCTTTGTCCGTCTCGACGACCTGCAATCGGGCTATGCCTACGAGGAAATCGACCGGAGCATCTTCATGAATCCCGACAAGACCAATGCGCGGCTCATCATCCCTATTACGCGGTATCATCATATCATCAAAGGGTACCCGGTGAACATGTTCCTCTATGCGAACAATTACGAGCAGGTGAACGACGACATCCCTGCCATTGAATTTTTCAATGATCCGGAAGAGGCCATTACGACATTCAGGAACGCCGCCCGCCTCGCAAAAGGAACAACCGATGAAAAGGGCCTTGTGCACACCTATTTTGCCAATCCCTTCGGTGCTCCGCAGCGCAAAAAAGAGCACGAGAAAACGGCGAAACAGTATTTCGACCGGATGTTCAAGACCGGCGTCAAGGTCGGCCAGATCCGAACGCGCCTCGGCATCGGCGGGTTCGAACAAACAGGGCCGAAGGCCGCGTCGATGGGTTTATTCAACGAAATACGGAAGCTCTGCAGTGTGAAATAAAAAACGGCCTCTCTTGCCCCATACCCCTGCTGCGGATTGATCCAGCCGATGAGCCGAAACGCGGATCCTCTTTTTCCCGCATTCCCCGCTGCCGCTCGGGTGCTATACTGAAGTTAGGGAAAACAGCTCGCCGCTATGCAGGATACATCAGTGATAAAGACACTCTTCCGATCCCTGCGCCACCGGAACTTCCGCCTCTTCTTTTCCGGACAGCTCATATCGCTCATCGGCACCTGGATGCAGAACGTCGGCCAGGCTTGGCTCGTGCTGGAACTGACCCATTCGTCCTTCAAACTGGGTGTCGTCTCGGCCCTCCAGTTTCTGCCCATGCTGTTCCTCTCGTTCTTCACGGGGCCGTTTATCGATTATTTTCCGAAGCGGAAGATCATTATTTTTACCCAGACCGGCCTGATGCTTCTTGCTTTCACGCTCTCGGCCCTTGATTTTGCCCGCATTGTCCAGTACTGGCACATATTGATTCTGGCCACCCTGCTCGGAGTGGTGAACACCATAGATATGCCTGCGCGCCAGGCGTTCATCATTGAAATGGTCGGGAAAGAAGATCTGATGAACGCCATCGCGCTCAACTCGTCCATATTCAATGCGGCACGGGCTGTGGGGCCAGCCATCGCGGGGCTGCTCATAGGCGCGGCAGGCACGGCGGCCTGTTTCTTTGTGAACGGTCTCAGCTTCCTCGCTGTACTCTGGGGCCTGCTGCTGATGAAATTCAGAGAAGCGCCGGCCGGCCAGCAGCAATCGTACCATATTTTCGAGGATATCAGCGAAGCCTTGACATACGTTAAAAATACGCCTGTTGTTCTCATCACGATCGTGCTCGTATCGGTCGTCAGCATCTTCGGAACCAACTTCAATGTCCTCGTTCCCGTGTTTTCGAGGCAGGAACTGCATCGCGATGCCGCGGCATTCGGATTTCTCCTGTCCTCCTTCGGTGCTGGTGCGCTGATTGGGGCTTTTTCGCTTGCTGCGCTCAGCCGTTACGGACCGAAATCCATTCTCCTGCTCGGCGGCGGCATGGCACTTTCTCTCTTCCTGATCCTTATCGGTTTTCAGAAATCCTACGGCCTGACCGCGATTCTGCTCGCGCTGTCCGGTTGGTCCATGGTCACGTTCTTCGGCATGGCAAATACCACGGTGCAGCTGAATACCCAGGATCGTCTCCGCGGGCGGGTTATGAGCGTCTATACCCTGGCCTTTGGGGGGTTGACGCCATTCGGAAGCCTCTTTGCAGGCTCCGTAGCCCATGTCATCAAAGCCCCTCTCACGTTTGCGGCGGGCGGGCTGATATGCGGCATCGTATTTCTTCTGGTACTACTAAAACGTGAGCGGATCGCGGCGTGGCGTGCGGGATAAAAACAGGGCATGCCTCGGCCTGCGGGAACGGACGCCGATTGTTCACGGTTGGCGCCGAAATATGGTATCATATCACCCATGCAGGGTACTGAAATCAACATCTTGCGCGAGCTGATTATTCTGCTCGCCGTGTCGCTCCCGATCACCTATCTATTCCACCGCGCAAAGTTGCCGGCACTCGTGGGATTTCTGATCACCGGCGTTTTGATCGGTCCTTATGGGGCTGCCCTGATCACGGAAACACAGGTGGTGGAGCGGCTCGCCGATGTCGGCGTCGTTTTGCTCCTCTTCGCGGTGGGCCTTGAGTTTTCCATTGAGGATATCCTGAAAGCGAGCCGGCAGTTTTTTGTCGGAGGCGCCACGCAGGTGCTGTTGACGATCATTGCCGTCGCCGGCGCGGCGATTGTGCTGCGCTATCCCTTGTCCCAAGCCGTGTTCTTCGGCTTTCTCGCCTCACTCAGCAGTACGGCCATCGTGCTGAAAATGTACACTGATCGCTCCGAGCTCGATACGGCCCATGGCAGGCTCGGCACCGGCATCCTTCTCTTTCAGGACATTGCAGTCGTGCCCATGATGCTCATGCTGCCGGTGCTGAGCGAAGCGGGCGCTGGCGGCGTCACGGCGGCGTCTGTGCTCGTCTCGCTGGGCAAGGCCCTGTTGGGGCTGATCGGCGTCTATGTTTCCGCCCGTCAAATCGTCCCCTTTCTTCTTCACCAGGTGCTCCGCCTCAGGAACCGCGAAATGTTTTTTCTCCTGGTGGTTCTCCTCTGCCTCGGCGCTGCATGGGTCACCTACCGCCTCGGCCTCTCGCTGGCGCTGGGCGCCTTTCTCGCGGGGCTCATCATCTCCGAATCGGAATACAGCCACCACATCGTCGCCGAGATCACGCCCTTCCGGGACTACTTCGCGAGCATCTTTTTCATTTCCATCGGCATGCTGCTCCATACGGCCTACTTCCGGAGCAACTGGGCCGTTCTTCTTGTCATGGCATTCCTGCTGATCGCGGTAAAGACCGGACTCGTCACGGCGACCGCGGCTATGCTCCGGTATCCCTTGAGGACTTCTCTGCTTGCAGGATTCGCTCTGGCTCAGATCGGCGAATTCTCCTTTCTCCTGGCCCAACAGGGCCACGTCCGGGGATTGATGGGCGACGACGTATTCCAGAAATTCATCAACACCTCGATCCTGAGCATGCTGGCCGCGCCGTTCCTGATTCAGGCAGGGCCGAAGATCACCTCACGTTTGCCCGCGATACCCTCCGGAACTCCGGAAAAACCCGATTTCTGCGCATTGACCGGCCACACGATCATCGCAGGGTATGGTCTGAACGGCCGCAATCTCGCAAAAACGCTCAAGGCAACGCACATTCCCTATGTTGTGCTCGAAGTCAATGTGGACACGATACGGAAGGCGCGGCAGGAGCGCGAACCGATCATCTACGGCGATATCACGAGAAAAGACGTGCTCGTGCGGGCAGGCGTAAACTGTGCAAAGATCATCGTGTTCGCGATTTCCGACAATTCAGCGACCCGGATAGCATTACGCCTCGCCCGGGAAATCAATCCGGATATCTTCATCCTGATTCGGACGCGGTACGCCGCGGACGTCGATGAATTATACCAGCTCGGCGCGAACCAGGTGATCCCCGAGGAATTTGAAACGTCCATAGAAATCTTTTCACGGGTGCTCCACGAGTATCATATCCCTGGCAACATCATCGCCAACCAGGTGCAGATCGTGCGGTTCGGCGGCTACAAAATGCTGCGCGGGCTGTCCCTGGATCAGGAAAATCTCGGCCGCGTCGCCGCGCTCTTCGCCGGCGCGACCGTGGATCACCTGCAGATCGGACAGGATTCTCCGGCCTCGGGGAGGAGCCTCCGCGACCTGGATATCCGGAAGAACACAGGAGCAACAGTTATCGCGATTGCGCGGAATGGCGAGGCGATCACAAATCCCGGTTCCGAATTCCAACTGCAGCCTGACGATATTGTGATCCTCCTCGGGGCGCATGTCGACCTTGACAAAGCGTCGGCTCTCCTTACGCATAAACGGGAGGAACAAACATAATCAGCCGGGTCGCGGAGGCGAGAATAAGAAGCGGATTCTGCCGGGGAGAAAAGGCAGTTGCGAACCAGAGCTGTTTTCAGTTATAATCAGCCCTATTATGATAGTGCCCTGACGCTGCCAATGTAAATCATTGCTTTCAGGTGTGCATTTGAACGAGGGAGAGCTTACGGAGCTGGTGCCCGTCCCGGCCTTCAAAGCCGTTGTCACTGTGCGAGAGTACGGTGAGGTGAGTTCGATTCTCATGCTCTCCCGCCATAAGTAAAAAAACCCTCACGAATGTGTGAGGGTTTTACCGCCGAATAATGACAGCTTACTTCTTGTGGCACTTGGCGCACTCTTTCACGCTGAATGCTTTGGTTCCATTGTGGCAGGCGCCGCAGTACTTGCCTTCTTCCATGGCCTTCATGGTCATCCCATCAACGCTTTTCTTCATCTTGAAAAGAGCGGGATGGCACTCGGCGCACTTAAAGGCCTTGTGAGCGTCACCGCTGAAAACCACCTTGCCGCCCTTCTCCCACTCCAGGGACTTACCCGGGCCGACAGCGAAGGCTGATGCTGCAAGAACGACCATTAATACCATCAGAACCGCAACAACAAGAAGCTTCTTCATGGTTTCACCTCCTTTCATAGCGCTTTGAAATGCGTGTCACTAATATTTTTCTGTAGTTATAAAAAGGCATATACGAACAAATCGGTGCGCTAATTTTTTATCGCGGTAACTGTTTTTTTTACATTCATGTTAACTTCGGAAGGTCACAAAAGGGGTTGCAAAGTTTATAACATATTATATAAATATATACATTTATATTTTGTATTAAAGAAAAGTTTAGTATAGAAAAACAATAATGTCAAGGAACATATTATCTATGTTTCTTTCAAACAGCTGTTTAATATCAAGGGGTCTTCTCCTTTACCGAGTGGGGGAAATTGCATCTTCGCATGCTTGTGACAACGCCTTTCTCAATTCGCCCTGTTTTTATTTTTTCTGCAGCCCGTTCGCGCCGCGCTGCCGGCATGCCGTACGATTGCGGTTTTCTGAAGCCCTGCACAATGCCCGCAGCACTTACGCTCACCACGTGCTGTCTGGAGTGGTTGGATTGCCGATGTTTTGTGAAGCATGCTTAGGCATCGCGAGCGCTCGCAGGCCTCAGGGGGCCAGAGGGCACTGCGAGAACCGGAAATACTTTTTTCCCCTTGCGCCGGCCTGTCCCGATTTTTTTGTCGGGGGCGGCTCTGACGCGAAAGACGCGTTTCAGCATGCGGCATTCAAGAGGAATAGAAAGAAAAGACAAAAGCAGCGCGGCCGAAGGGGAAACGCTGCCGGAATACAGGAACCAGGAAAGAATCCAGAACTAAGAAACGGCATGCCGATGCGGCTAAGCGATGAGCCGCCCAAAAAAAGACCCCACGGCTGGTGCGGGGACGGGGCTAGAAGACCTTACTTTATCCACTCTTATTGAAGATGTTCCAATAGTAATAGGTTGTCCATAATTTGAAAGGACCGATAATAGGACGGGCTCACTGAATGTTACTCATGATGATGCAGAAGGCCGCTGGTTCGATCCGTAGAAAAGATAGTGAAATTCGATCTCCACTAGGACGCAACTGCCTGACGCGGGGCACAAATAATAAGCCCTCACAGAACATGCTGTGAGGGCTTATTTCCAGATAATGACGTTTTACTTCTTGTGACACTTTGAGCAGTTGGCTGCATCCTTCGCGCTGAAGGCCTTGGTGCCGTTGTGGCAGGCGCCGCAGAACTTGCCTTCGTTGATTTCCTTCATCGTGATGACATCGCCGCCCTTCTTCATCTTGAAGATGCCGGGATGGCAATCAGCGCACTTCAATCCCGCCTTGGCATGAACAGTGCCGGAGAAGATTACCTTACCCATTGCACCGCCGGGGAACTCTAGCTCCTTGCCGGAGGGGACTGCGAAAGCCACGACGGAAATAACGAACAACGCTACAACAACCACGACTGCGACTGCGATAAGCTTCTTCATGGTTTCACCTCCTTTCGCCGTTGGAATAAAACTTCACAGTTAAAATTCGCGCGAGGGAATGAAACATGAACCCTCGAAGCACGAAGTCGCCATTCCGGAATGTTCTTTCTCTTCTCTATTTATTGAGTGAAAGCCCTGGGGCTCCGGTATTCATGACACGTCACACAGTCCTTCTTAGCCGAGGACTCAGTCACTTTCCATGTATGCGGCTTGTGGCAATTCTTGCACTGCATATCCATATTGAGATGAAGCTTGTGCTTGCCCACGTTCCGAATATCTGAATGACACTTCAGGCAAACGTCCATGTTCGGTTTCACCTGGCCGGGCGTATGCGGTTTGTGGCATGTATAGCAATAGAACTGCATGGGCGACGATTCGGTATACTGGATTTTGATCGCCTTTTTTACCAGCGCCGGATCGGGCAGGAAGTGCCGCACGTCCATGGTACCGTCTGCAACAAGTTCTTTCTTTATATTATCGTCGGAGCTGTGGCAGTAGAGGCATTTTTTCCTGCCCGGCTTAAAATCGTCGGTCCTGTCCGTATGACAGTTGATGCAGGCAAGACCGCCCATACCCACACCGTGCACCTGTCTGTTCTTATGACACTTGGTACAGAATTTTTCCGTAGGGAGGAAGCGATGTAAACCCGATTTATCAGGCTTCACTTCGCCGTGGCATTCGGTGCACTCTATCTGTTCCATAAACACATGTTTGGCATGAAACACCGACTTGTTAATCCTTACGGCGTTTCCTGAGGTGTGACATTCATTGCAGACTTTCTGACTCACAATGATCTTACCGTGCCGCGCAGGCACGGAGTTGGGTCTGTGGAGCACAAAACTGATAAGAAGCTGGTTTTGCTCCGGTATGGTGAGGTGATGACACTGGTGGCAATTCAACGTCTTGTGCTCGCTCACCGACCAGCTATCGTACGCCGACTGCATCAGGTGGCAGCCTACACAGAATTTGGGATTGTTTTGGGTGAAATCATAAAACTTATACGCTACCGTTCCGCCTCCACCCACCAGCACCAACAGGAGCAGCAGGATGAGCAGCTTTGCCTTCAAGGAAAGAGGTTCCTTGAGTTTTTCCTTGATTATTGAAAAATAACCGAGAACCCTGGCCTTGAGCCCACCCGAATCCTTCATTATCAATTCCCCCCGTACCGAAGTTTAGATCCCACTAAACCCGAGTTTATAACACAGGGGAAGATGTATGTCAATACTAAACAGACTGGGGACGGCAAGGACAAGCTATAAGGGAATGTTATAGGCGACTAATTTTCACTTATTGACCCATCTATTGAATAGAGCGAGCGACACATCACGCGTTCCGTCTGTCAAAACAGCCCTCGCTCCGGATCACGGAGTGAGGGCTGTTGACGCAAAAAACGTCTAATGAGATTCTTCGAAACCAAACACAGGGAATATCTTGCTGAACACCCAGAAAAGCGGGAACGGCGCGAGGCCGATCATGAGAGCGCCGCCGAGCCCTTCCTTGAAGGTGTCCCAGTCATGAGGAATGATGGGCATCTTGTAGTGCATGAAGCCGTCAAAAGTGAGAGAAAACGCCTGACCGCCGATCACCACATTATACCGCATCATGAATACGCCGTACAACACGAGGATCACGGCGAAGACCGCTCTCTTTATCGAAATCCGCGGCAACAGAAGCATGATGAGAGGTATGAGGTTCCCGATTCCATACTGCAGAATGAAGATGTCCGTGAAATCACGCCCGTAGATTACTCGTCTCAGGACATCCCACGATTTAACCGCCGTATACCCTCTGAAAATGAGATCCAGGAGCTCAAGGCTGATTGCGGCAACCAGAAAAAATAAAAGGTACTTCGATGTCATCTGGATCTCATACATCTCGACACCCCTGATCTGTTCCAGAGACTGATACGTTCCGTAGGTGGTCCCCCTCTTGCGCTTGGCAAGCATCTTCCGTATCTCCATGGTGACGGTATACGTGAGTATGCAGAGTGCAATCCCGGACACGACGGCAGACATGATGAATATGACCGGCATCAGCGGCGTCATCCAGAGTGCGTTCGCCTTGACGGAACCGAAGATAAACCCGGCGTATCCGTGAAGGAAACAGGCAACGGGGATACCGAGTCCTGCAAGGACCTTGATAGCCTTTTCATCACGATGGAGGGCGGCTTCGCTCACATCATAGACTCCGAGGGTGAGCGTGCAAAAGACCAGATATTTGAACCATTCCGTGAGGGTCTTGTCCTGTTTCTCCCTCAGTTTGAGCGATACGTCGACGAAATGCTTCCTGTAGAGGAACCAGAGTTCCGATGCCACAATGGCGCCATAGGAAAAGAACACGACGCCGAAGGCCGCGATGGCGGAAGTGAAGTGGGGCGTCATGAACACGTTAATGCCGCGGAAGGGGTGCTGAAGGTGCAAAACAATGGGCATCGGCGCAATAAAGAGGAGCGCAAAAGAAAACACGAGTGCAAACCGCGCTATCTCCTTCAGTTGTTTCACACCGAAGACGTGATAGAGCGATGAAAGCACAAAAGCTCCTGCCACAAGCCCCGTCATATAAGGATACATCACGATCTGGATGCTCCAGTAAATATACTCATTCGGATAAACGAACAGCTCTTTTAATGTCCATACCTCTCCGTGTACCATGACTACCTCACCTCCTTGCTCAAACCTATGTAATAATCTTGAGGCTTCGTTCCATATTCTTCTTTCAGGACGTTGACCCGGCCGTCCATGATGATCTTCGTTACCGGGTCATCGGGATTGTGGATATCTCCGATGTGGCGGGCACCGAAGGGGCACGCCAGTTCGCAGGCAGGCTTCAGACCCGCATTCAACCGGTGATAGCAGAAAGTGCACTTCTCTGCCGTGTGGTACACGGGATGGAAGAACCGGACGCCATAGGGGCACCCCATGATGCAGTACCCGCAGCCGATGCACCAGCTGCGGTCGACAAGCACCACGCCCTCTTTGGTCTGGTACGTGGCCCCCACCGGGCAGACCTGAACGCAGGGCGGGTTCTCGCACTGGTTGCAGAGCTTGGGCACGAAGAATGCCTTGTCGATGTCCTCGGGCTTGATGATCTCCTTTCCGTCGACCCCGAGGTCGATATCAGGGCTCGTATACCCGTTCAGCGCCGCCTTCGGAGAATCGGCGTGGACGACACCGTCCTTCGTGATCACGTATCGCTCGACCCAGGTCCGCGAAACATTGGCTTCATAGGGGATCTCATTCTCGAGTTTGCATGCGCGGACACAGAGGCCGCACCCCACGCATTTGTAGGTATCCACCAGAAATACCCAGCGGGTGCCTTTCTCCGTTGCGGCCTGGACCCACTTCCCGCCCGTGAGCCCCCCCAGAGGCATCGCCACACCGGCCGCCCCTATTATGGCATATCTTAGAAAATCTCTTCTCGTAATCATTCTCAATCTCCTCCGTAGCCTTTTACAATTTGGGACTGTGTGGATTGTGACAGGTTACGCATTCCATGCCCGGATTGTGCTTTTCAGGATCATCAAAACCCTTGATGTTCTGCCTGCCGCTCGTAGGATAGGCCAGGTGCGTGTGGCATCTCATGCACAATGCCCTGCTCCGGTCTATGGTCAATTTCGGCGGATCCGAAGGGTGATCGATGGCCGGACCGTGGCAGTTTTCACATTGAATGATCCTGTGAGGAGATTTTTGGATGAGAGCATAGTTCTTGTCGTGGCAGTCCTTGCAGTACTCTGAGCCCATATACTTTATCTTGAACTTCTTCCACTCCTCTTCATTGCCCTTTCTATGCCAGCTGTACATGTATCCCCGTTCGTACACCCCGAAGTCCTTCGGCACATAGAACACTCTGGCTAGAAGAATGATGGCTACGATGCCGAGGAACACGATCAGTGGCCTAAAAACATGATTTTTCATTAACTGCTGCCTCCCCTTTCATTTAAAATAATGATGCTGTGCGGATATTGTTCAAGGATTCGACACAATCAGGTGCTACACTTCGTACAAGCGCCTCTGCAGACATCGGCGCACACGTCAGCTCCGGATGCGGGCTCGTTTCATCATCCCGAATCCTTCCCAGAGTATGGCAAAAAAACACAGGGAAAGGCCCGCAACCAGGCCGAATATATTGGCCAGGCGCCATTTTATTACCGCAAAGAGTATCACGAAGATTGCCGAGAGTTTCAAGATGTGAATGATTATCCCCGCGACCTGCGCGGCGCCTGCTCCCGTCCCTTTCCGTAAATACACCCTTTCGACGGCGACGGACAGCCATCGGAAATTAAGCAGACCCAATACCGCGCCGAAAATCACGCTGGCGGGGATAAACCACCACCGCGGGTCCGGCTTCCAGCTCACGTTGAGAACAAGGACTGCGGCAACCGCCGCGACGACAAGGAGCGCGGTCTTTTTTGCCACCCGTTTCACGACTGCGCCCGCCGTCTCCAGCTGATACTTTTTTTCTTCGGTCATTTTTTCCCGTTTTTCCCGTTGTCCATGTTCTGGCTTTTTTTGACGTATACGAAAAGGTTTCTGAATCCCGCGATAAGACCGAGGATGAGGAAAACAGCGGTAAGCCAGGGCCTCGTTCCGAACATATTATCCAGCCAGATGCCGATGAACAGACCGATCACCGTAGCGAAGACCAAGGTCAGCCCTACGGTGCTCAATATGGCGAGCATCCTGATGAATTTGCGGTCTTTCTCCTCCATAGCGCCCTCCGGTGCTACAGCGCCTCGAGGCTTTTCCTCGCCGCCTCCACGGTCTTGTTGATGTCAGCAGTGGTGTGTGCCAGCGACATGAATGCCGCCTCGAATTGGGACGGGGCAAGGTTCACTCCCAGTTTCAGCATGGACCGGAAAAATCTGCCGAACTTGTCCGTGTCCGATGTCTTGGCGCTGGCAAAGTCTCTCACCTTCCGGTCCGTAAAGAAAGCGGTGAACATGGAACCCACCCGGTTAACAGTGGCCGGGACTCCGGCCTCGTTTGCCGCGTCGCGAAGACCTTTTTCCAAGTCGGCCGAGAGTTTTTCGAGCTTCTTGTATACCCCCGGTCTGGACAGCGCTTTGAGCGTCTCGATTCCCGCGATCATGGCCAGGGGATTACCGGAAAGTGTGCCTGCCTGATAGATCGGTCCGATCGGCGCTATCTTCTGCATGATCTCAAGCTTCCCGCCGTAGGCGCCGACCGGCAGGCCCCCGCCGATGACCTTGCCGAGACAGGTGAGGTCGGGTCTGATGTTATAGAGCTGCTGCGCCCCGCCGTAGGAAACGCGGAATCCGGTCATCACCTCATCGAATATCAATACGATGCCGTATTGGTCGCAGACCTGGCGCAATCCATCGAGAAAGCCCGGTTCGGGAGGCACGCAGCCCATGTTTCCCGCCACCGGCTCCACGATGATGCAGGCGATCTGCTCGCCCTCGCGGGAAGCCGTTTCTCTGACCGCTGCGAGATCGTTGTAGGAAACCGTAAGCGTATGTTTCGCAAGGTCGGCGGGAACGCCGGGACTGTCCGGAAGACCGAAGGTTGCCACGCCGCTCCCCGCTTTAACGAGCAGGCTGTCCGCATGGCCGTGATAGCAGCCGTCGAACTTGAGGATCCTGTCCCTCCCCGTATGGCCGCGGGCCGCACGGATGGCGCTCATCGTTGCTTCGGTGCCGGAGCTCACCATCCTCACCAGATCCAGGGACGGAAACGCCTTCTTCACCATTTTTGCAAGCGTGATCTCGAACTCGGTTGGGGCCCCGTAGCTCGTTCCGTTCGAGACGGCCTTCTTAAGTTCAGAGGTAACACGCGGATGGGTGTGGCCCAGAATCATCGGTCCCCAGGAAAGTACGTAGTCGATGTACACTTTGCCGTCGACATCGTATATCTTCGAGCCCTTGGCCTTCTTGATGAAAATCGGCTCACCACCCACCGAACGGAACGCCCGTACCGGGCTGTTCACCCCGCCCGGTATGTGTTTCTTCGCCTCCTCAAACAGTCTTCTCGATCGCGCTCCAGACATGGATGTATAGAAGCTCCCTTCTTTAATGTATATTATGAATTGAACGATGTGATCGTCATAATTTGAGCGGAGCCAAAAAAATAATGCTATGTTATAAGACAATTCTCGTATCATGTCAACGAAAAAGCTTCTTTAATCAGCTGACTAATCGTAAGTAGACATGTTGCAAAACCACAACTATATGCACACATTCATTTTAAAAAGTCATGGTCCTGTTTCATGGAGTTCAAGATGAAACAGCGCGAAGAACACTGTTTCCGCCTTGTCTCGACTTGATTTTGTATGCAGTATCTGATGCCCTTGTATCGTTTCAATCGTCATTATCACGCGGAGTGGACAATGAAAAATCCGGAAGGCAAGAAGGTATTCATGGTGATAGCATGCGACAATTTCCGAGATGAAGAATATCTTGTTCTGAGGTTGGAAAAGGCACGGTGTTTAAGAGAAAAGAGACGTTCGAAACGCGCGTGCATAAAGACATTCTATCACAGTGTTCGCCGGTGCGGTCATCGGCAATGGGCCCGTGCGGTGAACGTCGTTCATCCGCCCACTCTCTTCAAAATCTCCCGTGCCGCTACTACGCCTGAAATAGACGCCTGGATCAGTCCTCGCGTCACCCCTGCTCCGTCCCCGATCGCGAACAGGTTCTTTATCTCGGTTTCCAGACAGGATGTGAGCTTGAGTCTCATGGAGTAAAATTTCACCTCCGCTCCGTAAAGGAGTGTGTCTCCGGAATTCACGCCGGGCGCTACGTTATCGAGCGTCTCGAGCATATCCATGATGTTGCTCAGGTGACGGTACGGGAGCACGAAGCTCAGGTCACCGGGCGTTGCGTCTTCGAGCGTCGGCCGTACGGATCCTTCCTGGATACGCTCAGGGGTTGATCGCCTGCCCATCTTCAGGTCGCCGAGCCTCTGGATGATCACTCCATCCCCGAGAAGATTGGCAAGACCGGCAAGGTATTTTCCGTACGATATCGGGTCATCGAAGGGTTTGGTGAAATCAGTGCTCACGAGAAGCGCGAAGTTCGTGTTCTCCGTTTTTTTGTTTTTGTAACTGTGGCCGTTGACGCTGAACACGCCTTCGCTGTATTCCTTTACGACCTCGCCGTAGGGGTTCATGCAGAACGTCCTGACCCTGTCGTGGAACCGTTTGGAAAAGTAGACGAACTTGCCCTCATAGGCTACATCGGTGATGTCCTTCATGATGTGGCCGGGGAGTTCGACTCTCACGCCGATATCCACGGGATTTTTATGGACGGAAAGCCCGATCCTTTTTGCCTCTTCCGAAAGCCAGGCAGAGCCTTCCCTTCCGGCGGCCGTAATAACGAACTTTGAGTCATAGGTCTTCCCGTTCGACGTCGTTACCCCGGTGACTGCATTGCCGGCCGTGAGGACCTGCTGCACCGGCATGTCGAATATGAGGTCGACCTTCCCGTTCAGTTCATTTCTGATGTTTCTGAGAACGTCTCTGCAGAGGTCCGTACCTATGTGCCTGATCCGCGCCGGTATGAGTTCGAGGTTGTACCCTGCTGCTTTTTTCTTGAGGCGGTTCAGGGCTTCCAGGTTCTCCCCGTGGATGTCTCCGCCGGCCCCGAAGGCGCAGTAAACGGAATCCACGTAGTCAATGAGTCCCGCCAGGCTTTCCGACGATACAAACTCCTTCAACCATCCGCCGAACTCGGATGTAAGGGTGAGTTTTCCGTCGCTGTATGCGCCCGCGCCGCCCCAGCCGCACAAAAGACCGCAGAGGCCGCACTGGAGGCAGGGCACGCCGGATTCAACCATGGGGCAAACACGATGGGGGATGTCGCTCCCCTTTTCTATCATGAGAATTTTGAGGGAGGTGTTCTTGACGAGTTCCAGGGCCGCGAATATTCCGGCAGGCCCTGAGCCGATGATGATGATGTCGTAAGAGGAAGGCATATGATTATCGATGCGCCCTGCAGGCCGCGCGATGGCAACTTCTCACGTCGGGTAGCAGGCTTCATGAATCATAGAACCCGCGTTTCTAACCTGAAGGGATTCTCTGCTGAATGAAGGATGAAATACGGTGTGTTTTATTTAATTGTAGCTGAAAGATCGAAATAGTCAAGGTCAGATGAAAAGAAGATGGTGTTCGCCATTAAAGTACCGGCGCGCGAGAAGCAGCAGCTTGAGATAGTAGTTGTCGAGACAAGGTACGAAATCATCAGCGGATATGCGGACAGTTCCCGACGTCCCCGCGCCGACGACGAGGGTCCCGAGGGTGCTCACCCTTTTCCCGGAGAAGAGCTCTATGCCCGCATCGATGTCCATTTCGACCATGGTTTCCACTTCGTCACGTTGGAGCATCATGTGTTCCGGTTTGGCGGATCCGACATGAAAAAAAATGTCCTGAAATTCACACTCGGTTACGCCCGGGGTAAAACAGTAGAGGAACACCCTGCGGCCCAGCGGCACGAGATCTCCGAACTCGACCGAGATGCCGATCTCTTCCCTGATTTCCCTCGGCCCTGCTGCTTCCGCGTTCTCTCCAGCTGCATAATGTCCGCCGACAGTCACATCGTATCGGCCGGGCGCGATTTTCTTCAGTCGGGACCGCTTCTGGAAAAGAGCACGGCCTGATCCTTCCTGTTCATAAATGAACAGGCAGTGAAACGCCCCGTGCCATGCCCCGGATTCGTGGGCCTCGTCACGGGACATTGTGCCGCCCGTCTTCCTGCCGGCACAGTCCAGTATATCGAAAAGTTCCGTGCTCATACGTTCATGCGAACAATAAACTGCGCTTAGTTCAGAACCGATGAAATTGAAAAGCCACCAAATCACTGAACGCGAAGTTTGATGATGACCTGGTGGCTTGAGTATTGCTGCCCCGCTGCTGCGGCTACCGATCCGCGGGACAAGAAAATCCGAAAAGAGGCGAACGAGATATCATACTTTACCGTCGACCATCTCCCTCATCTCCTTGCCGGCCTTGAAGAACGGGACCTTCTTCGGCGGCACGGAAACGGTCTCCCCTGTCTTGGGGTTCCTTCCTTCCTTGGCTCGGCGGTGGCGGATGCGGAAACTTCCGAAGCCTCGTATCTCGACCTTGTCTTCACGGGACAACGCATCCTTGATGCTGTCGAGTACCGTGTTCACGACGACTTCCACCTGTTTTCTCGTCAACCCCGGTTTTTTTTCGGCTATCTTGTCTACAAGCTCCGCCTTCGTCATAAAACATAACCTCCTTATCAGGGCCGGTAAAGATACCGTAACTGTGCAGTACTTCCTTCCATGCCGTCACGAAGAACATTGGTAACGACCTTGCTCATCCAGGCAGCTGATTCTTCCTTGAAGTATTCAAAAAAGGGTATCTTCTTTTCCTTTGTAACGATCTTCGGCTTACCCTTGATCCCCGCGAGGTCAGCGGCAACTTTAATGCTCGTCGAGAGGTCACCAAGCTGGTCGACGAGCTTGAGGTCGAGCGCCTGCCTGCCCGTGAAGATCCTGCCGTCGGCGATTTCGCGTACGGAGGCAATCGGCAAATTACGTCCTTTTGCCACGGCCTCTATGAACTGGTCATGAACATCGTCGAGCACGTGCTGCAGCAGCTTTTTTTCCTGCTCCGTCATGTTTCGGAACGGCGAGCCGATGTCCTTGTACTCGCCCGCCTTGAGGACCATGCCCTTCACGCCGATCTTGTCAAGCAGCTTCTCGACATTCGCGAACTCCATCTTGACGCCGATACTGCCCGTGAGCGTGCCGGGATTGGCTATGATTTTGTCCGCTGCCGCCGCGATGTAATATCCGCCCGATGCCGCCACCGAGCCCATGGAAACAACGATTTTCTTCTTATGCTCTTTTCGCGCATTTCTGATCGCATCGTAGATTTCCTGCGACGGGACCACGCCGCCGCCGGGGCTGTCGATGCGGATGACGATGGCCTTTACGGACGAATCGTCGGCGTACTCGTTCAATTCATCCACGATGCGCTCGGAAGAGACGAGCAACCCTTCTACCTTTACGAGCGCAACTACGTCCGACCCCACCACAGGCAGCGCGCCCGGCTTCCTGCCAGCCACGAGGGACGCGGCAAGCAAGAGCACGAAGAATATTCCCGAAAGCACGGCAGCCGCAACCAGGATGACCAGAATGGGATTTTTCTTCATCGAAATCAGCTCCGCTCCTTAAGCAGCGCGCCGAGCGTCGTATCGGGCTTCGGCTGCTGGCTCATGTACTCCTGCAGACTTGTCCTGTCTTTTCCTTTGACATGCGCCTTTATCGAAAGCGCTATTTTGCGCTCTGCCCTGTCGACCTTGATAACGCGCGCCGTAACCTCGTCCCCTTCCTTGATTTCGCCCGCGTCCTTTATTAATTCAGAGGCTGGGACCAATCCTTCGATGCCGCTCTCCAGCTCCACGAATATGCCGAAGTCTGCGATCTTCACCACCTTGACCTTCTCGTCCTGTCCGACTTTGTACCGCTCGGGAATGGCTTTTTCCCATGGATCGGAAGTAAGCTGCTTCAACCCGAGAGAGATGCGCTCCTTCTGCGGATCAACGCTCAGAACCACGGCCTTGGTCTTCTGCCCCTTTTTCAACAGCTCGGAAGAATGTTTGATATGTCTGGTCCATGACATGTCGGAGATGTGTATCAAACCGTCAATCCCCGCTTCGAGGCCGACGAACGCCCCGAAATCGGTAATGGTTTTGACCTTACCTTCGACCTCGGAGCCCACGGGGTAGCGGTCGCCGATCGTCTGCCAGGGATTGGCCTCCACCTGCTTCATACCGAGCGATATCCGCTTCGCCGCCGGGTCCACGGAAAGAACCTTGGCCTCGATGATATCGCCGACGGCAACGAGCTTCGATGGGTGCTTGACCTTTTGCGTCCATGACATCTCCGAAACATGCACGAGGCCTTCAACGCCGTGTTCCAGCTCCACGAAGGCGCCGTAGTCCGCCAGACTCATCACCTTGCCGCGAACTTTGCAGTCAACGGGGTATTTCTCGGCTACCGTAAGCCAAGGGTCCGCGGTCTTCTGCTTGAGACCGAGCGAAACCTTCTGCCTGTCACGATCGTATTTCAGGACGACGATATCGATTTTGTCGCCGATCTTGAGCAATTCGGAGGGATGGTTTATCCTGCCCCACGACATGTCGGTTATGTGCAGCAGACCGTCGATACCACCGAGATCCACAAATGCTCCGTATTCGGTTATGTTCTTGACCGTGCCCTGTACGATCTGGCCCTCGGCCAGGCTGGCCAGCGTCTCCTCCTTTTTCTTGTCCTGCTGCGTCTCGAGCAGGACCCTGCGGGAGAGCACGATGTTGCCTCGCCCGGGGTTCATCTTGATGATCTTCATTTCAAGGGTCTGGCCGACAAGCTGGTCGAGGTTCCTGACGGGTTTTACGTCTATTTGCGAGCCGGGAAGAAATGCCGTCACGCCGATGTCGACCATGAGGCCGCCTTTTGTCTTCGACACGATCCTGCCTTTTACGGGCGAACCCGTATGATATGAGCGGTTCAGGCTTTCCCAAACCTGCATCTGCTTCGCTTTCTCCCGCGAAAGCATCAGGTTGCCGTTGGCGTCTTCGCGGGCCTCGAGATATACTTCGATCTCATCTCCGGGCTTGAGGGCCTTGAGTTCTTCCGGCGTGAAGTGTTCTATGGGTATGATGCCGTCCGACTTGTAGCCAAGGTCCACCATGACCACACCGGACCTGATCTGCACGACCGTGCCCTTGACCACCGAGCCTTCCTTGAAACTCTTCAAAGATTGAGCGAAGAGCCTCTCGAATTCCTGGCCGTCCTGCCCGTCAGATGCATCATTTTCTTCGTTTTTAATGTCTTCTTCCCTGTCGAACATTAACCTGGTATACCTCCTTAATATATATGGCCGGAACGTCTACGCTCCTGCCTCTCCGCGCTTCAACGTATTCAGAACTTCTTCGATAATCCAGTCAGGGGTGGACGCGCCTGCCGTGACTCCTACTACATTCACGTTATCGAACCACTTCGACTCTATCTCGTCGGCTGTTTCAATATGATAGGTTTGTCTTCCCTCTTCCTTGCACGCCGAGACGAGCCTTGTGGTATTTGCACTATTACGCCCGCCCACCACGAGCATTATGTCGACTTTGCCGGCCAGCATACGGGTGGCGTTCTGTCTCTCCGTCGTTGAGTTACAAATTGTATTGTAGACCTTTAATTCCTTGGAAAGACACAGTAATTTTATCACAATTCCTGAAAAATTGCCATAAGATTGCGTGGTCTGAGCGACGACCCCGATTCGGCGTTGAAACCGTATATCTTTGAGCTCCTCCGGAGTCTCGACGACCACGGCATTTTCCCCTGCATGGCCCAATATGCTTCGCACCTCGGGGTGTTTCTTCTCTCCGATAACGACGACCTGATATCCTTCGCTTTTGAGCGTCTCGGCATGACGTTGCGCCTTGCTCACGAAAGGGCAGGTAAGGTCGATGATCGATATCCCCTGCTCCCGGGCTGCGGAGAGCGTTGCCGGCGGAACCCCGTGAGACCGGATGATCAGAGAGTCCCCGGGCTTAAGCGCTTTAAAGTCCTCCACGGTCTCCACTCCGGCCTGCTGCAAGCGGGCGACTTCCTGGGGATTGTGTATGAGCGGGCCGAGACAGTATACCCTGCCTTTTGAGGCTGCCTTGAAGGCGGTACTGATTGCGCGTTTCACGCCGAAACAAAAACCTGCTTTTTCTGCCAAAATCACTTTCATCGTATGTCTACCTCTCAGGAGCGCGCTGCTCCTGTCGCATGCCTTTCTCCTTCTGTTTCAGTCTGCCAATCTGTTCCATGATTTCCGCGCTGATTCGCATGTAGAGTTTCCTTCCCTTCGGCTCGTTCCTGTACTTGGAAAAGTCCATGGCAGCTCCAAAGTAAATGACCACCCTGGCAGGCCGAAACCTGCTGTTGTCAGGCGGAAGGGCATTTTCCGATCCACATATGTACGCGGGGACCACCGGTGCCCAGGTCCGGGAAACGATCATACCGATACCGAACTTGGGCGGCAGGAACTCGTCATTGAACGAGACGGTCCCTTCAGGAAACATGACGAGCGCCTCACCCCGGCCGATCCGGTGAACGGCTTCCTGGATCGCGCGGCGGTCCACCCGCGTTCTGGACACAGGAAAGGCGTCGAGGCGGCGAAACAGCCCATCCATAAATGCGTTCCTGAACAGCTCTGCCTTTGCCATGAAGCTTACCCTTCTCTGGATCGCGACCCCGAGAAGAGGAGGGTCGAGATAGCTTACATGGTTTGAAGCGATAAGTACGCCCCCTGATTCGGGGATATTCTTCCGACCGACGGCCCGCGCACGGAACAATATCTTTGCCGCCGCCAGGAGGATGTATCTGACAACAGAGCGTATCACTGCTTCTTCGCGACGACTGACAGCATCGCCTTCAGGACTTCTTCGATACCCATGAGGCTTGAATCAATCAGCACGGCGTCGCCGGCCCGCTTGAGCGGGGCGTGCTCACGAGTGCTGTCCTGTTCGTCGCGCTCGATTATCTCGCGAGTGATGGTCCCGAGGTTCACATCAAGTCCCTTGGCCTTCAGCTCGAGGTAACGACGCCTGCCCCTAACTTCGGCGCTGGCCTCCAGAAAAAATTTCACGTCCGCATCGGGGAACACGACCGTACCAATGTCTCTGCCGTCCATCACCACGCCGCCCCGGGAGCCGAGTTCTCTCTGGAGCGTCAGAAGCCGCGCGCGAACGACGGGAGATTTTGAAACCGCAGAAGCCATCATGCCCATCTCGGGCGTGCGGATATCATTGCTTACGTCGATGCCGTCCACGTATATCCGCGGGTCACTGTTGTCTTTCTTTATTATGATTGCGGTATGTGCGCACAGGTTGCCGAGGGCGGATTCATCGGCGGGGTCGACGCCGTCGCGTTTCGCCTTCCAGCCGACGGCGCGGTACATCGCGCCGGTATCGATATAAGTATACCCCAGGCGCCGTGCGAGAAGCCGCGCTGCAGTACTTTTGCCTGCGCCGGACGGCCCGTCAATCGCTATGACCAGCTCTTTCGCCATAATAACGCAGAAAAGGAAAATTGCAAAACCGAAATTGGCACGAATGGTCGACGGCCGATTGTCCGTGAAGGTCGCTGTCCCTCACCCGGCTCTTGCAGTCCCCTTCCCGTATGCTTTTTCGAAGCGTCCCCTCATAACACCGGCAGCAGCATCCCTTCGACTGACGAAAAAGCCGGTGACAAAATGGATCTCCTGTGATTGAGGTACCGTACTTCCTTGGTTATGCCTGCGTGACCTGCCTCAACAATCGTTCAAATCCCGGAAATGATGTGTCGATCCACCCCGCGTCGCGCACGACGGTATCCCCCTTCGCCGCAAGGCCGGCGACTGCCAGGGACATGGCAATGCGGTGGTCCCCGTGGCTTTCACACTCCGTCCCTTCGAGAGAGTCCCTTCCCGTTATTTCCATGCCGTCCGGGAATTCCGCCACCTCCACCCCCATCTTTCTGAGTTCCCCGGCCATGGCCGCTATGCGGTCCGACTCTTTCACCCTGAGTTCCGCCGCATCGCGTATAACGGTCCTTCCCCTCGCGTAGGCCGCGGCAACGGAAATAACGGGAATCTCGTCGATGGCACGGGGAATCATGTCCCCTGCTATCGTGACCGCACTCATGCGGCCGTGCCGGACCCTGATGTCCGCCACGGGCTCGCCTGCCTGCTCCCGCGGATTGTCGAGCTTTATATCGGCACCCATCCTCCGCAGGATATCGATGATGCCGGTGCGCGTGGGGTTCACGCCGATGTTTTTCAGCGTCAGGTCCGATCCCGGTACGATCGACGCAGCCACGATAAAAAATGCTGCTGACGAAATGTCGGAAGGAATATTAAGCGGGCCCTTCGTCCGAAGTTTCTGCCTGCCCTGGATTGTTACTCTAAATCCCTGCTCCCCGACCTCTGCGCCGAAAAACCTGAGCATCCGTTCCGTATGGTCGCGGGACTTCAAGGGTTCGGTCATTGAAGTCGCTCCCTCGGCGAACAGGCCGGCCAGCAACAGCGCCGATTTCACCTGTGCGCTTGCAACGGGGCTCGCATAGTCTATACTCCGGGTTTTACGGCCCGCTCCGCGGATCATGAGAGGAGCGAGTTTTCCTCCGGAACGGCCGTCGATTATCGCCCCCATGGTGCGGAGAGGCTCCGTGATCCTTCCCATGGGTCGCTTCCTGAGATACTGGTCTCCGGTCAGCACGGAAAAGAAATTCTGGCCTGCGAGCAGGCCTGTCAGGAGTCTCATGCCCGTACCCGAATTGCCGAGATCAAGGACGTCGTCCGGCTCGGACAGCCCGTCCAGCCCTTTCCCGTGCACGACAAGACTGGTGGCACCAAGGCCTTCGATGGAGATGCCCATCGCCTGTATCGCCTTGGCGGTGTTCAGCGTATCTTCTCCGGTAAGAAACCCGTTGATTTCGGTCGGCCCCTCGGCAATGGAAGCGAACAGTACCGACCGATGGGAGATGGACTTATCGCCCGGCAGGATCAGTTCACCCTTGAGTCCGCGGGAAGGTGTGACGACGAGGTCAGACATGGTGCCCTCAGCCCAACCCCTTTCGTGCAGTGCTCGCTGTTTTAAAATGTTTCTCGATTCTCGCGCTGTCTCCCGAGAGAATGGCGTTTTTGATCCGATTTAACGAAAACTGATAGCGCTCGATCATGTGGACGATGTTTTCCCTGTTCATGAGACAAATGTCCCGCCACATCTCCGGAGAGCTGGCGGCGATGCGCGTAAAATCCCTGAACCCAGCGCCGGAAAAATCGAGGTAATCTTCGGAGCCGGTGTTCAGTTCCGCCACGGTACACATCATGGCGTACGCTGCGACATGGGGAAGGTGGCTCACGGCGGCAAAAACCTTATCGTGCATGTCGGCGTCCATGACGAGCACCCGGGCGCCCGCGGCAGACCAAAGGGACTTTACGGTCTCAAGCGCCCGCGAATTGGTCTTTTTTGTCGGCGTCACAATGCACTTGGCCCCCTTGAACAGATTCTCCGACGCCTCGCCTACGCCGGATTTTTCTTTCCCCGCTATCGGATGGGCGGGAACGTAGTGAATGCCCTTGGGGAGATCATGCTCTATTTTTTTGACGAGTTCGCCTTTGACGCTCCCCACATCGGTGAGAATAGCCCCTCTTTTCATGCGTGCGGCAGCTTCCCGGATCAGGGGTTCGAACGTCCCGACCGGCGACGCCAGCACGATAAGATCCGCTCCCTCGACCGCCTGTGCGGAATTCTGCACCGCACGGTCTATCACGCCGAGTTTCAGCGCGTGGTCAAGTGTCGCCCTGCTCCTGCCAGCACCTGTAATTTCACCGGCAATTTTTTTTGCCTTCATGATCTTGGCAAGGGACCCGCCGATCAGGCCGACGCCGATGATGGTGACTTTGTTAAAATGAATCATAGATATTGATGGATCACGCCTCACGCGCTTCTCATATCTCTCTTCCCACCGCCCGTGCAATGGGTTTCAGTTCTTCCATGAGCTGCCTGAACACTCCCGGCTTGAGCGACTGCTCACCGTCGCAGAGCGCTTCTTCGGGGTTGGAATGCACTTCGATAATGAGCCCGTCGGCGCCGGCCGCTACGGCGGCTTTTGCCATGGGCGCCACGAGGTCCCATTTGCCCACGGCGTGGCTCGGGTCCACGATGACCGGCAGGTGAGTCATCTGTTTCAGCACCGGTACGGCCGAAAGGTCGAGGGTGTTCCTTGTCGCCGTCTCGTATGTTCTGATGCCACGCTCGCACAGGATCACGTTGTGGTTGCCTCCTGACATGATATACTCGGCGGACATGAGCCACTCCTTGACGGTGGCCGAGATGCCCCGCTTCAGGAGCACCGGCTTTTTACACAGCCCCACTTCCTTAAGGAGCCTGAAATTTTGCATGTTCCGTGCGCCAATCTGGAGCACGTCGGCGTACGTGACGATCAGGCCGATGTCCCGCGGGTCCATCACCTCGGTCACGACGGGGAGCCCGACGCGTTCACGGGCCTCGGCGAGATACCTGAGTCCCTCTTCCTCGAGTCCCTGAAATGCATAGGGCGAGGTCCGCGGCTTGAATGCCCCGCCGCGGATAAAATTGGCCCCTGCGTTCTTCACCTCTTTCGCGATCTCGAAGAGCAGCGTCTTGTTCTCCACGGCGCAGGGTCCGGCCATGACCGCGATCTTTGCGCCCCCGATCTGTGCGCCGCCGACGCTGATCACAGTGTTCTCTTTCCGGAAATCCCTGCTTGCAAGTTTGAAGGGCTTCAGGATAGGGAGCACCTTTTCAACGCCAGGAATGGCCTCGAGCGGCACGCTTTGCAGAATTGCTTCATCACCGATCGCACCGAGCACCGTCCGTTCCGTGCCCTTCGAGATATGGACCTGCAATCCCAGTCCCTTGAGCTTCTTAATGATGTGGTCCATCTGCTCTTCCGTAGCATCAGGACGCAAAACGATGATCATGATGACCCTTTCGGGGCATAGTGCAAGGGGCATGGCGCAGAGCGTTCAGAACCCGCATCTTTGCTCACCGCGCCATGCGCTGTGCTTCATGCGCTATGTTTTTATTATCTTCTCCAACTCGTCAACGAACCGCTTGTTCTCTTCCGGGAGCCCGATGGTCACGCGGAGTTTATTCCCGCCCATGGGACGGATGATCACGCCCGTCTTAAGAAGCGCTCCATACAGTTCCCGGCCGTCGAGACGGGTCTCGAACAGAATAAAGTTCGTCTCCGTCGGAATGTACGAAACTTCGAGTCGCTGGAACGACTGGTAGAGGAACTGTTTCCCCTCGTTATTGACCGCGATCGACTTCTCCACGTGCTTCCGGTCTGCAAGAGCGGCCAGCGCAGCGACTTGGCCAAGCGAGTTCGTATTGAACGGCTGTCGTACCTTGTTTATGAGTTCCGCAATCGCGCCTGTAGTAATGCCGTAGCCGATGCGAAGGCCCGCGAGGCCGTAGACCTTGGAGAATGTCCTGAGAGCAAGAACGTTCCTGCCTTCTTTCAGATAGTCCAGGGAATCGGGATAGTCGGCCCTTGTGACATACTCATAATACGCCTCATCAACGGCAACAATCACGTGGCCGGGCACACGGTCCATGAAACGATCCATCTCGGCCTTTGTATTCATCGTACCTGTCGGATTGTTCGGGTTCGCGATGAATACGATTTTCGTTTTTGCAGTGATCCTTCCGGCCATGGCATCGAGGTCGTGCCTGTTGTCCCTGCACGGCACGACGACGTTTGTTCCGCCCGCTGCCCGGGTGATCATCTTGTAGACGACAAATGACGGATCGGCCGAGACCACTTCGTCACCGGGCTGCATGAATGTGCGTACCGCCAGCTCGATGAGCTCGTTCGAGCCGTTTCCGAGAACGATCTGTGAAATGTCCACTTCGTATTTTTTTGCGAGTGCCTGCGACAAGTAAAACCCGCTGCCATCGGGATAGCGGTTCAGTCCTTCGACGGCTTTCTTGGCCGCCGCAATCGCCTTGGGAGACGGGCCAAGAGGGTTCTCGTTCGAGGCCAGCTTGATGCTCCCGCTGATCCCGAGTTCGCGCTCGAGTTCTTCGATCGGTTTTCCCGGAACATAGGGACTTATACCTCTGATGTTTTCCGAAACGCTAATCATGCACTACTTCCGCCTTCCGTCTTCCTTTTTATTCTTCACGCCTTTCGTCTCACTCCTCACGGCCTTTCGAAGCTTTTCGGATACGACCCCAGGACTTTCAGGAACAGGCAATTGTTCTTCAAACGTTCAATCGCCGTAGCCACCTTTTCATCTTCGACATGGCCTTCCATGTCGAGAAAGAAAACGTAGTCCCAGACCTTCCTTCCCGAAGGCCGCGCATCCAGCCGGTTCAGGTTGATGCCACTTTCGGCGAAGGGGGCGAGCATATCGTACAATGCACCGACGCGGTCCTTGATCGAGAACATGATCGAAGTCTTGTCGCGACCTGTCCTCCCCGGTGATTTCGGAGCGATGACGAGGAAGCGTGTAAAATTGTTGTGGCTGTCTTCGATCTTCCGGGCCGCGATCTGGAGGCTGTAGAGCATGGCGGCCATTTCGCTGGCAACGGCGCCAACGGAGGCGTCTTCGGCGGCCATTTCCGCGGCCTTGGCCGTGCTCAGGGCATCGAGCACCGGCACGCCCGGTAGATGCTTTTCGAGCCATTGCCGGCACTGCGCGGCGGCAGGCGGAATGGTATAGATTTTCTTGATGTCCTCAAGCTTGCCCGATTTGCACATCAGGTTCTGCGTCACCTCGAGCATCATCTCAGCGTAGATCTTGAGATCGGAGTCGATGAACATGTCGAGGGTGTAAATGACGGCCCCCGACGTGGAATTCTCGATGGGCACCACGCCGTAGTCGGCCCTGCCGCGTTCGACCTCGCTGAACACGTCCCGGATGGTTTCCACCGGCACGTACTGAGCCGCATAGCCGAACTGCTGCATGGCGGCCTCCTGCGTGAACGTGGCCCGGGGGCCGAGGTAGGCCACCCTGAGCGGGCGTTCAAGGGAAAGCGAGGACGACAGAATTTCGCGGTAAACAGCCTTGAGGGTGTCCTGTGGGAAAGGGCCTTTGTTGCGCGCGGTAAGGCGCTCGATGATTTCCCGCTCCCTGGAAGGCGAATGAAAATCCAACTTTTCGGCTTTTTTGATGTTTCCGACTTCAATGACGATACGGGCGCGCTCGTTAAGGAGGTCGAGCAAGTGATCGTCAATTTCATCAATCTTTTTTCGCAGTTCCTGGATTCTTTCCCTGGACATATGATCATAACCAACCCGGTAAGATGTTCGTGAATTATAGTTTATTTTTTCGATAGTTGCAAGGACTTTTTGGACATGCAGGCCCCTTCGGTTATAAATCATTTACTTTTGGACCGTAATGGGGAATAATAAGTCCGGAAAGGGTTTCAGACTTCAGGCATGAAACGCCTGGAAAAAGTAAAATTCGTGCATTACGGTCTCGTTGTCAGAACCGTTATAAAAAAAGCGCCGATGAAAGATTCTTTTATCAATGATATAAAATTCAACTGCGACGTCTCCGACTCGAAATACTGGGGCTATTTCTCAATCTGCGGTCTTTTGATGCGGTACCGCGACCTCTACCGGTCCGAAAAGGGCTTGCAGCCCTGGTCGGACATCCGGCGGAACGAGATCGCCGAGTGGATAAGCGGAAAGGAGTCCCGGTGGCCAGAACTTGAAAAACGGGACTTCCGGGACCTGTCGATCGACGGAAAAAGTTATCATCCCTTCGACATCTTCGAGATAAACAGGGCGCTGAAAGAGCGTGGGCTCGTCTACGGCGCGGGGTACGCGATGTACATGAAACCGGCCTTCTTCCTTGCTGAACTCGGAGAATTAAGAGAGGTTTCCGATCACACCGTGTACGTATCGGACAGGGAAATCGTCAGAGACCTCTTCACCTCTCCGGCGATGGTTCAGGGACGGTGTATCTTTGTGCGGCTCGAACCTCTGACCGTGCTTCTCTGGGAGAAGTTCACCGAGTTGACCGCCAAGCAGGGAACGGCTCTCGACGACGCCTTCGTCCGGTATGGTTTCCTTGCCGGAGAGAATATCGACGGTCAGTTCGAGAAGAAGCTTCAGCATATGGCATCGAGCTATGCAGGCGTGATCCTCCGCCACGAACTGGCCGAGTCCCTGGAAGGGGTGCCGGAATGGCCCGAGATACTTTCCCGGGCGGGCGATCGGAAAGCGGAGCACTATCTTCGCGCCATTAAAGACCTGGTCGCCGACACGTCCGACCACGGACCTTTCAAAATGATCATCGACGGACGGGACCACGGCGCCCTGGGTCTCTCGATCGCTCTTATGGAAGGGTTCCGCAAGGTGCTCTACCCCGAAATCAGGGAAGCATACGGAGAATTTTCGCGCAGCCGTGACTGGTCCGTTGTAGAGAAGGCGCGGATTTCCGGTTACAAACGCTTCCTCGCACAACGGGACGCGGTGATCAACGCATATCGGAACAGCGCCCGCAGAAATGATTTCAGCAGGAAATTGAAAGCGATGATAGAATGAGCCGGAACGTGATGAAGTCGATCCATGTCGGTTGAGACGAAAAAAAATTGACGGACTTGCGCGGGTCGCCCGATCCTGCTCACGGCCCTGTGACTGTCTGTGCGAAAAGCATTGAGAAAGGGAATTTGTTGCCACCAGAACTCCGAGAAAGGATGGAACGGCGGCTCATGGTTGAAGGGAACCGCTTTTCTCCATGACGGCGACCAACTTTTTCCAGTCGAACGAGTGGAGGTTCATGATCTGAGAGCGAATGAGCTTCAGCGCTTTGGAGATGTCCTCCTCTTTCTTCATGTTGTAGATAGGCAGTACGGTGGCGAAGGCGCGATCTGTATAATCGGGAAGAGGATCGAGCACGTCGGCCCTTCGAGTATAATAGGGGTCTTCGCCGGGCGCGCAGGGCGCTGTGAAAACATTGAACTGTCTGCATCCGATCGGCCGGACGGGATGGATGGAACAGGAACCGTCGATCAGAAACGGGCAGGCCGAACCGGCCGTGTGGCCGGCGAGCCGCTCCCTCAGGACGTTCCGGTCGGGCCGGACCATTTTTTCCGAGGCATACCAGTAAATGCCGACCAACTCGTGAGGATAGAGAGGCAGGTCTTTTTGATGGGCGCAGCAGTTGCCACAGCCCTTCCTGCAGGCAAGCTTCTCCTTCCGCTTCTTCTCTTCGTTCCGCACGGCAACGGCAACGCCCGTATCCGCGATTGCATATGCATCAAGGAGCATGGAAAGCCAGGGCAGCTTCTGCTCGTCTTCGGGAAAATGCAACCGCCGCGAAAGGCCGCCCGGATTTCCCTTTGATGATTTTTTCATGAAAGACCGCCCCTGGATAAAAAAACCTGTCGCTTCAAAATCTGTTGCAGAATACCACGGCGTTTCGGAAAAAACAACGTCAATTGTCTTTGGACTCAGGACAGGAGGTACCCTAAAAATAGACATTCACAGCTACGATCGCGGACGGACAGCCCCTTCACTCCAATGTTTATTTTTTGGATTACTCGCGAATTTGACACGTGGCCTGTTTCGATGTAATATATTTTTTGACGAACACCTTCTCGTCAGGGGGTTGCGGAATATGGTGAGAAGGATCACGCTGAATGCACACCATCCGTTGAGGAAGCTTTTCAGAAGGGCCCTCGATTTCGGGTTCAGAGCGAACCCGCCGGAAAAGCCCGGGGTCGGGGAATATATAGAAGACCAGATCCTTTGCGAGTTCATCTACACGGACAATCTCTACAAGATCAAAGACGCTGCCGGCAGGCCGATTGAGGATATCGCCGATATGCTCGCCGAAGGCGACGTGCGCCTCAACGCGGAGGGTGTTTCCAGAGAGTTTCAGGTTCACAAACACATCGGAGACTATACGCTCTTCATGCTCGGCATGTTTCCCATGGCCCTTGCCCGGCGAACAGGCAAGGAGTTCATTCTCGGCAGATTGATCATCCCGGGTTCGAGTCTGTTTGAACATTACACGCTGCAGGGCCGGCGGTCGTACAGCCTCGCCGCGGAGTATACCCAGGGGGACATCTTCCAGGAACTCTCGAAGAACTTTCTCCTCTATCGGAACGTGCTCGAGCTTGCACGAATTTACCTGGAAACCGCGAAAAGCAGGGAATACATCAGAGCAAAAAAGATCATCGGCGCAACAGAGTAAGTTCTCTGCGTTCACGTTCCACGATCCCGATCAATCCGTGGTCAAACCTGCAGCAGCTCGGAGTTCGTATGGGGAATGAACACGGCGCCCATGAATTCCTTCATGAACTCGGGGTCATCGTGCATGTGTTTGTAGGTGATCTTTTCAGTGATTGCGTTTATCCTGTTCACGAGGCCGCCATCTGCGAGCAGCATCCGGGCGCCTTCGAGTGAGGTGTTGCCAATCGGCCGGATGATCCCGGCAGGCCATTGCGGAAGCATGCCGATGCCCGCTGCCTTCGAAGCATTGATACCTGTCCCGAGGGCGCCCGAAACGTACACCGTTTCAATGTCCTTGAACGAAATGCCCACTGAGCGCGTAAGCACGAGAAGCAGCGTGAACATAGCCGCCTTGGATTTCATGAAATTGTTGATCTCCCCCTGCGTGATGTACAAGGCATCATCCCCGTCACAGGAGATCGCGAACGCCCGCTCCCCGTCGACATTCGTGACATGCTCGCATGAGGACGCCAGCGTTCCGCTCTTGTCGATCATCCCGGAATTGTACAGTTCATAGAGCAGACTCACCATGCCGGACCCGCAGATCCCTTCCGGCTTTGCCCTGTCGAAGGTCATGCATTTCAACCGGCCCTTTTTTATCTCAACGTCGTAGATGATCCCCTTCTTCGCCCGTCTTCCTATTTTTGATACCCCTTCTTCGAGTGCCGGACCTGCCGCGCCTGCGCCCACGAGCATCCAATCCCTGTTCCCGATCACGACTTCGACGTTGGTGCCCACGTCGATCAGGATCGAAGGCCGCTCTGATTCAAAAATGCCTGAGGCCAGTATTCCGGCGGTAATATCCCCACCCACGTAACTGCCTGCATTCGGGAATACATATACGATTGCTTCACGATTTATGTCCAGGGACAGCTCTGATGCGGCAAAGAAACCCGGTGTCCGTACCACGGGTACGAAAGGGTCGACGGGAATCGTGCTGATATCGAGGCCGAGGAAAAAGTGGGTCATCACCGTGTTTCCCGCAGCCGCAAGGGCGTGTATCTCGTCCTTGTCGATCCCGGCCTCATTGCTAAGCACGCCGATCAATCTGTTCACGCCGTGTAACAGCGAACGATAGACCTCCCCGGCCCGGTTCGTCATGGCGTGATGCATCCGCGTGAGGATGTCGCTCCCGTATTCTATCTGCGGGTTCTCCAGCGACCTCGTGAGAACATTCTTCTGCGCAACATTGTCGTAGAGCAGCGCAACAAGGTTCGTTGT
>JAWOJY010000049.1:0-5874 GCA_033854515.1 Nitrospirota bacterium | reverse complement strand
TGAATGTCGGGCCGACTTTAGGAGATCCGTCCGTAGTATGGCAGAGAACGCAGCCCTTGTCCTGGATGAGTTTGGCACCCTCCTGTGCGAGGGCCGCCATGGCCTCGGGTTTTTTCTCGGCTTTCCCGGCCGGCTTTTTCTCCTCTGCCTGGGCCACCGCCTTCTTCTCCTCGCCTTTGTACCATGCGTCGAAGTCGGTCTGCGACATGACATTGACCTTGGTAATCATCGCGGAGTGCCCGATGCCGCAATATTCGGTGCAGAAAAGATCGTAGGAACCTATCTGGTCCGGCAAAAACCAGAGATATGTCTGCCTGCCGGGAACGCAGTCTTCTTTTATCCGGTAAGCCGGAATGTAACAACTGTGCAGCACATCGGCCGAGGTGAGGAGGAGCTTCACCGGTTTCCCGACCGGCACGTTGAGCATGCCCGTCTCTTTCCCGTTCGCGTAATCGAATGTCCATGACCACTGGCGGGCCGTGACCTTCACGGGCATTGCGTCGGGGGGCACCGTGCGCATATACTGGAACCCTTTCCATCCGACGAAGAAGATGGCGAGCACAAGGATCGTGGGAATCACGGTCCAGATGATCTCGAGCGCCGTATTCTCCCTTACTTCCTCGGCTTGCGGGTGGCGCTTCCTGCGGTAGCGTATCACGAAGTAAATCATTACCCCTGTGTTCAGAAGCAGGAGCGTGACGGCAATGCCCAGAATGAAGAAGAACGTGTCGTCTGCGGGGTTTGCCATGTTCGGCCAGCCGGTTACCATAGTATCCACCTTCGGTGAGTCCGGAGTTTAGAGTTCGGGGTTCGGAGCGATCTACTTTGATCGGAGCATTGTCCTCCCAACTCCGAACTCGGCGCCCCGAACTGATCTTACCGGTACCAGATATCGAAAAAAGTCAGCCCGATGATGATCGTGATCGTCATGACCGGGACGAAGAACAGCAGTTTGAATATCCTCTTCTCATACTTGAGGTGCATGAAAAACCAGAGCACGAGGCTCGCTTTGGTCGAGGCAATCAGCAGGTTGGCGAGCATGCTCCATTCTCCCATTCGCATCTGCGCGGCCTTTATCGTGAGGCCCGTCAAAACCAGAAGGCAGGCCCAGACGATGACGAATACCCGTGAACGCACGATGAAGTGTTCCTGTTTTTGTTCCATATGGTTGGCCTTTGCCACGAAGCCGCGAAGACACGAAGAAAAAATTAAGCGTCATCTTTGCGCCTTCGTGCCTTGGTGGCTGATAGTCTTTTACGTAATGAGATAAAACAACGGAAACAGGTATATCCAGATGATGTCTACCAAATGCCAGAAAAGGCCCGTATTCTCCAGTTTCACATAATCGGCGCTCGACACCTTGTTTCTCAGTGTCAGAATGATCATGAAGCATATGATCCCACCGCCGATCAGAACGTGGAGGCCGTGGATGCCCGTCATAACGTAATAGAGGCCGAAATAAAGGATCTTTCCGTGGGCCATGGCCAAAAGCTCGGGCGAGTCCGGGTAGTATCCGTGCAGGATATGCTCGCGCCATTCGAAAATCTTATTCACGAGGAAGGCGGCGCCCAGAACCACGGTCGCTGCCTGGAAAAGAAGGGAACGGACCTTTGAGCCTTTTTTGATCGCCGAGATCGAAAGAGCCATGGTCATGCTGCTCGTCAGCAGAATAACGGTATTGATGGCACCGATGGTCAGGCTCATCTCCTTCGCGGCCTCGTGAAAGTCCGCCGTATGGACCGTGCGATAGACGGCGTAGACGAGAAACATCCCGCCGAAGAGGAGGATCTCCGTGAACAGGAAGAGCCACATGCCGAGCTTCGCGCCGGTGTAGTCGATCGGTTTTTCAGCTGACGATTCCTTGATTTCGTCCATAAGGATGCCCGGTTCGTGCATTGGGCAGAGGGAACAGGCAACACCGCATAGAGCAGCGAGCATAGTGTAAAAGATTTAAACCCTATGCCCTATGCTCCATGCCCTGTGCCGATTCTCCATGTCCCATGCTCTCTGCGTTACCTGAACGTGTACGGTCCCTTCGTGACAACGGGTGTCTGTTCGAAGTTCTCCGTCGGCGGCGGAGAGGACGTCTGCCACTCAAGTGTGGCCGCCCCCCAGGGGTTGTCGGACGCCTTCTCACCGGCCCAGAGCGATCTGATCAGGTTATAAAACATGATGAAAAGTCCCATGGCGAGGATCCACGACCCGATGGTCGAGACCAGGTTCGGCCCGTTGAACTCGGGGAGGTAATCGTAGTAGCGCCGGGGCATTCCTTCCCAGCCGAGGACGAACATGGAAAAATACAGCATGTTAAACCCGATGAAGAGGATGACCCATGCCAGTTTTGCGAGATGTTCCTCGTACATCCTGCCGAACATCTTGGGGAACCAGTAGTGAAGGCCGGCGAAGAAGCCCATAGCGGCGCCGCCGAACATCACGTAGTGGAAATGCGCCACGATAAAGTAGGTGCCGTGGACGTGCAGGTTCGTGGCCAGCGCGCCCTGCACGAGCCCGGTCAGCCCGCCGATGGAGAACAGAAAGATGAAGCCGAGCGTGTAGAGGAGCGGCGCGTCCATTCTGATCGAGCCCTTGTAAAGGCTCGCGATCCAGTTGAAGACCTTGACACCGCTCGGCACGGCCACGAGAAAAGTGAGAAAGGAAAAGATAACCCGCGCCGTGTCGCTCATGCCGCTCGTGAACATATGGTGGCCCCAGACGAGATATCCGACGAAGGCGATGGCAAGGCTCGATGCGGCAATGGCAGTGTAACCGAAAATGTTCCTTCGGGAGAACACGGGGATGATGTCGGTGACCGCCCCCATGGCCGGGAGGATCATGATGTAGACCGCGGGGTGCGAGTAGATCCAGAACATGTGCTCGAAGAGGATGGGGTCTCCGCCCTTTGCAGGGTTGAAGATGCCCACGCCGAAGAACCGCTCGATGATGATGAGCAGGAGCGTAATGGCGAGGACAGGGGTCGCCAGGAGCTGGACCCATGACGTGGCGTAGATCGCCCAGGTGAACAGGGGCATGCGCTTCCACGTCATGCCCGGCGCCCTGAGCCGGTGGATCGTCGTAAGAAAGTTCATTCCCGTCAGGGTCGACGAGAGCCCGATGAGGAATACGCCGAAGACCGCGAGTGAAACATTCGTTCCCGTGCGGATGCTGTAAGGAATGTAGAACGTCCAGCCCGTGTCCGGCGGCCCGCCTCCGGTAAAGAGAGAAGTAATCGCGCAGGCCCCGCCCATGATGAAGAGCCACCAGGAAAGTATGTTGACCTTGGGGAAGGCGACGTCCCGGGCGCCGATCTGCATCGGCATGATGAAGTTCCCGAGCGACGACGGGAGACCCGGGATGATGAAGAGGAAGATCATGACCACCCCGTGGAGGGTGAAGAGGGCATTATACGTCTGGGCGCTGAAAAAATGCATGCCCGACCGGATGAGTTCGAGCCGCATGGTAAGGCCGAGAGTCACGCCGACGAGGAAGAAGCTGAGCGTCGAGATCAGGTAGAGAAGGCCGACCCGCTTATGATCGGTCGTAAAGATCCAGCCGAAGATGCCCGGGTATCGTGTTTTTGCGTGGTAGAAGCTTGTTTCCATAAGAATCACACCCTTAGAATCGTTATTTACCGCCAAGGCGCGATGGCCACAGGCCACGACGAGATCGCGAAGGATTTTTTGTCTTCAAACGTGAAGGCTAAGATTTTCGCGTTCTTTGCGGCTTCGCGGTTCTGGTTTTTGGCCTTATCTCTGCCGCTCTACGTTTCTTTTCTTTTTTGTCGAGATCATTAAATACGCGAAGAACGAGCCGATGAACAGGACCATCACGGTCCCGGTCACTTTTAATATGTTAAATACGTAGGACTTCTTGAGCGGATCGTAGCTGAAGCAGTACTGGAGCACTTTCCGGGTGGTCGAGCCGACCCTGCCCTCGGCGGCCTCGGTGAGCGCCATCGTGACCTCAAACGGCAAGAACCGTGTTCCATAGAGGTGGCGGACGATTTTGCGATCAGGCGCCACCACGATGAGCGCAATAGGGTGAGAAAATTCATCGCCGTCCTTCTGGTATTTGAACCCTATGGATTCGGTGAACTTTTTTATGTTCGCTGCATCGCCGGTCAGGAATTTCCACGACTCCGCCGGAAAAGGCTTGCCTATTGCCTTGAGGTAATTTATCTTTTTATCCGCGGCTATTTTCGGCGTGTCTTTGTCGTCGAAACTGACCGTGAGCACTTTGTAGTCCTTTCCCGGCTTTACCATGTCCATGTTGCCCAGCACGTCCGCAAGGCCGCTCAGGAGCATGGGGCAGACGTGCATGCAGCTCAGATAGACCGGAGCGATAATCGTTGGTCTGTCGATGAGTTCCTTGAAATTCATCTTTTTGCCGGTGTCATCGGTAAATGTCAAATCAGCCGGAAGATACTGCCCGAGCTTTTCATCGAGCGAGATGTCGGCGCTCGATGCGGCGCCCGTATGCCCGATAGCGGTGTTTACGATGAGGAGCGGGGTCAAAAAGAAAAAAAAGAGAAACATCTGTTTCACGTGCATCTCTCCTGATTCCGGTTAGGAAATGTCCTATTTAAATTTTTGGCACGGGGCCGGCCGGGTCGAAAATAGTATGCTTCAAGCATAGCGTAAGAGCATTGAAAAAGTCAAGTGACGGCATAAGGTTTGTCGGCCGAAAAACCCAACCCCGTTTCTGTGTGCTATATTATATTAAGTGATGCCTGTTCCGTTTTTCTCCCCCGATCGAAATGAGATGGTGGCATGAATGTCCTCGTCATCAGTACCAACCGGAGCGTCTCGCCCATGCCGGTAATGCCCGTCGGCGCGTGCATGGTGGCTGAGGCCGCGGAACGGGCAGGGCAGTCCGTCAGCGTGCTCGACCTGATGTTCGAAGAGGACCCTCTGCGCACCGTCGAGACAGCACTTAAGAAAAGGGAATATGACGTCATCGGGCTTTCGGTACGGAACATCGACAACAACGATATGCATAAGCCCGCTTTTTATATCCCTGAACTGTTTCCTCTGCTGGATGTTATTCGTAAACATTCGGCCGCGACGCTCGTTCTGGGAGGGGCTTCGCTCACCGTCATGCCCGGGGAAATCCTGCGCGCAACCGGGGTCGCCATCGCGGTAATCGGGGACGGCGAGGCGACCTTCCCCCGCCTCCTCGACAGGATGGCGCGGAACGAGACGTACGGGGACCTTCCGGGAGTGGCCTTACGGGAGGGAAAAGAATTCCGGATAAATGCTCCGGCCCCGGACTTTTCCGGCGCCTGCGCCGCGCCGGATTATCGCCGATGGCTGAACATGAGCGCATACCGGTCGCATTTGGCGACCGCTCCGCTCCAGACCAAACTCGGCTGCCAGTTCCAGTGCGTGTACTGCACCTATCGCAAGATCGAGGGCGAAACGTACCGGCTGTTCGAGCCTGAAAGGGTGGCGGAGACCGCTCTCAGACTGGCGTCGTCGGGACTGCGGGACATAGAATTCGTCGACAACGTATTCAATGCGCCCCGTGATCATGCCCTGTCCGTATGCGAGGCGCTGTCGCGGGCCGGCGTCCATGCCCGTTTTCAGAGCGTCGAGCTGAACCCGTCATTCTTCGACCATGAGCTGCTTGCGGCCATGGAGCGGGCAGGATTTGTCGGCATGGGAATCACCGTGGAAAGCGCGTCCGACCCGGTTCTTCGCGGGCTCCGGAAAGGCTTCGCGGCGCATGACGTCTACCGGGCCGCCGAGGTTGTGCGCGGTCACCGGCTGCCCTGCGTCTGGATATTCATGCTCGGGGGACCCGGAGAAACCCGGGAAACGGTCGGTGAAACACTGCGGTTTGCCGAGAAAAACATAGGTCCCCGGGACGCGGCCTTCT
>JAWOJY010000048.1:0-4458 GCA_033854515.1 Nitrospirota bacterium | reverse complement strand
GAGACAACAAGCTGGGGTCGTACGGGTAAAAATCCTTTGACGGCAAGATTGACACAGTCGGTCGGCGTTCCATCCACAGCGAAACGACGCGGCCCCAGCTCTTCGATGCGCAAGGGGCGATGCAAAGAGAGCGCGTGACTGACGGCGCTCTGTTCCCGATCCGGCGCCACGGTATAGACCTCGCCGACGGTCTGCAGCGCAGCTTCCAGAGCCTGGAGGCCCGCAGAATGAATGCCATCGTCGTTTGAGACCAAGATAATCATGGCGCTATCTTAACAGAAAATTAAAGAAGAAAGGCGACCACATGGGCAGCCGCCTTTTCTTTTGTGGTCGGGGTGAGCCGATTTGAACGGCCGACCACTCGCACCCCAAACGAGTGCGCTACCAGGCTGCGCCACGCCCCGATAAACAGTAAATCACTATAAACGGCAAAAAATGCAAATTGAAAAATACAAAATCAAGCGCTCTCGTCTAATAATATACCGACCTTACTCACTTTGCATTTTTCACTTTAAATATTCATCTTTTATTTAAGGATTTCCAGTATTTCCCTGAGTTCCTTCTTCGCCGCGTCTATGACGCTGAAAATATCCTCATCCCGGCCTCCGTGGAGCTTTTTTCTGGCGCCGGAGATCGTATAACCATCTATGTACAGGAGTTGCTTAACAAAAAGTATGTTATCGAGGTCTTTCTGTTTGTAAATCCTCTGTCCTGTCTTGCTTTTGTCCGGCCGAATCTGGGGGAACTCCGTTTCCCAGTAGCGGAGAACGTACGCTTCCAGCCCGGTGATGCGACTTACCTCACCGATCCTGTAAAAGAGTTTATTCCTATTTGCTTGTGTTTGCTGTGGTTTCGATGACATGTTCTTTGAATATCATGCTTGGTCTGAAACTCACAACGCTTCTCGGTGTGATCTCGATTTCCTGGCCCGTCTTCGGATTGCGGCCTTTGCGGGAATTCTTTTTCCGGACCACGAAGTTCCCGAATCCCGACAGCTTCACCATCTCGCCTTGTTTCAGCGTTTGCTTGATCATGTCCAGAATCATCTCTACCATTTCTTCCGCGTCCTGCTTGGACAGGCCTACCTTATCGAAGACTTCCGAGATGATGTCTGCCTTGGTCATAAGCACCTCCTCTGTGCCGATACTATAGAGCATAACCGCTTCAAAGTCAAGGCAAAATTGCGTTCGGCGCCTCTGCTCAGCGTTAAATTCCCCGGTCTGCTCATGGTAATTTAAGGTAGCGGATCTATAAAAAAGACTGATGACTCAAATCATAAAGAGTATCGCGGAGTATTGCGGAAAAAATACGGATATACAATGCTTTTGCATCGTCCGTCGACGACTTAGACGACCACCCCGACTGGATTTATGAATTTACAACGCGTTCCGATATGACGAAGGCAGACGGAGGCGGGGCACAATGGCCACCTTTTCTTTTTCCGCGGAGCAGATATAAAATTGGAACTTTAAAAACATCTTGCTTCCAAGGGAAAATTGTAATAAAATTCATGGCGGTGATAAAGCACATCCTTCTTGCTTCATGATCGGGAGGTACGTTGTTATGCCCGCAGCAGAGACGGTTTCCCGCGTCGACCGATTGGAAAAACTCGAAACAGAGATCAAAGTACTGTTCAAGGACGAACGGTACGAAGAAATCACCCGATCCATCGGCATATACTCGATACTCATTGATCCCAATCACACGCTGAGTGACCAGAAAATGCTCTACGGGGCCGTTCTGGCCATGATAAAAGACAGGGCAATCATCAAGATGGCAAAGAATTACGCTTCGTGGCTCGCCGCCTTTCCGAAGCTTATGGCCGATCTCGCCTTTACGAAGACGATCGTCACGGACAAGGCATCCGCGGATGTCATCGCTACCTACCACAGTGCCTACGGGCCATTCAAGTCCGTGGACGAATTTTTCTCATGGGCGCTGGCCGACCGCCGGCTGACGCTCGGCCAGATCGTAAAGTACATCGAGAAAACTCAGGAAATGCACCAGGGGAAAGCATAATGTAACTTTTCTTTTTCATTCTGCAATTTTCATTTTGCCGTTGATCAGCTCCATCACTTCCTCCACGGTTATCTCTTCCATGCACCGGGCCCCGTTGTCACAGATCCTCTGAAAACAGGGAGAACACTTCAGATTCTTGCGCACTACGATATGCATGGGGCCGAGCGGCCCGGTCCTCCACGGCGCCGTAGGGCCGAACAGGGCCAGAACTTTGGCCCCGGCTGCGGCAGCAAGATGCATGGGCCCGGTATCGGTTGTGATAAAGAGTGAAGAAATGGACGCCAGCGCTGCAAGCTCCTTGAGCGTGGTCTCCCCCGCCCAGTTCACTGCGTCCTGCTTCATCATCTTGACGATACGTGATGTCACGGCCCGGTCTCCGGGGCTGCCGGTAAAGACGACCAGAACACCCTTCTCCTTGACAAGATGATCGGCAAGAGCTGCGAACTTGTCTTCCGGCCAGAGCTTGGTTTTCCATCGTGCCACAGGATTCACGGTGACCACGGGTTTTCTTTCGGGATTCACCCGGCGCATCCTCTCTTTTATTATTGAAAGCTCACGCTCGATCGGGAGCGTGCAGGATGTGGACGGGTTCTGCGCTCCGAGATAGCGCGCCACGTCGAGGTACCGCTCGAGCGCGTGCTTTTCCCGGTCATAGGCAGGCAGACGCTCGTTCAGAAAAACATAGGAAAACTCCCGGGTCCGGTCGAACCCGATCTTCCTCTTTGCCCGAACCACCCCCATGAGAATGCCGCTTTTGAACAGGCCCTGGAAATCAATGGCAATGTCGTAACGTGTGTCGCGAAGGCTGCGGAAAAAATTTACGAGGTTTTCAAGCCCTTCGATGAAGGTGCGGGGACTGCGGAGCATCCGGGTCCAGGCTTTCCTGCGGGAGATGAAGAGCCTGTCAATGAGCGGATGTCCGGCGAGGATGTCGGCGGCGGTCTCTTCGACCGCCCAGGTTATTTCGCTCTCGGGAAAGATTTTCTTGACGGCTTCGAGCGCGGGCAGCGTCTGCACCACGTCGCCGATGGCGGAAAGTTTGATGAAAAGTATTTTCATAAGGGGAAATCGTATCGTGGGAAATCATAATCCATCCGGCGCTCCCAGTCAACCCGAAACCGTGGATGTCAGCGAGTTCCGCGAAAATCCGTGAACCGGGAAAAACGGTTGTTCCCGCAAAGACGCACAGAACACGAGAAAATCGGGTTGTAGGGCCCGGTGAAGGAGACGGTAAAGCTCTGCAGCTCGCCCGGGCAAACCGGACCGGCATTCTATCGGCCGGGGTCGACGGCCAATTTTTTCGTAATAACGTCCCTACGACAGCCAAGAAGGTTCAGCGTATTTTCGTCTTCTCTCGTACGTTTATCCCTGACCTTGATTCTTGCAATCTCCCTCTCTAGACTCACCGGCCGATATACGACTTTCCCGTTGACAAAATCCCGAAGCGTCCAGAGCGGAAGAAATTCAACGCGCTCGACCGCGACTCTTTCCCTTTTCTTGACTGCGATGACGAAAAGAATGATGCCGTCACCCCTGAGCGCTTGCGCGTGGTTCCTGTTCTGGTATGTTACACCCTGGTTCTGGCTCGATATGAAATTTCCGAGGCTGTATGCCACGACCCCCTGCCTCCCGTCCTTTGACGCAACGATTTCGACGGGCTGGAGCACGTGGGGGTGATGGCCGAACACCACATCCGCCCCCGCCTCGACAAGCTCCGCAGCAACGCGCTTCTGCCAGGACGAAGGCGCGATTGCGTACTCGTCTCCCCAGTGGACCGATACCGCGACGAGGTCGGCGGTCTGTCGCGCCCTGCGCACATCCTCTGCCGCCCGGGCGAGGTCCTGTTCGGAATCCTGCCGTAAGATATTTACACCCGGAGCTGACGGATTCGCGCGCGGCAGTCGCCGGTTCGTGCCGTAAGTGTATGCGAGAAAAGCGACATTGACTCCACGGACCGCTATGTGCTTTATGCCGGCGGCCTCCGCTTTCGTTCTGCCCGCGCCGACAAAGATGAGACCGGATTTTTCAATATTATCGAGGGTCCTTTTCAATCCGCCGGTCCCCGTGTCCATGGCATGATTGTTCGCCATCGAGACGATGCCCACGCCAGCCTTTTTCAGCGCCGCGAGCAGCTCAGGCCGCGTATTGAACCTGGGATAACCGGAGGTTGCTCTGGTGTGATCAACGGGGGTTTCGAGATTCGCGAACGTGATGTCGGCGGCCGTAAGATCAGGACGTATCTTCTCGAAGAGAAGATCGTAGTTATTCTTGTTCCTTGCCATGGCAGCCTGAATCGAAGCCGGCATCATGACGTCGCCCACGGCGGCTATGACGACCTCATTCGCTATGAACGGCGACGGGGGTCGGGTTCGGAGTTGAGGAGAAATCTTTTCCTGTTGGACGCAGCCCTGTATAAGCAGCAGAATCACGGGGATGGCT
>JAWOJY010000047.1:0-5312 GCA_033854515.1 Nitrospirota bacterium | reverse complement strand
CCGGAAACGGGCAGTTTCTTCTGTTCGAGTCTCTCCTCATAATACCTTATCTCTCTTTCGACATCGCGCCTCGATTCAACGAGAAGGAACCGCATGTATCCTTCGCCGCCGTGCGAATCGATGCCGATGGCATGAAGCCGTTCCTTGAGCGTCTGGAAGTAACAGTAATGGAACAGGTCTTCCGAGATGGGATATCCCTTCCGGTCAACTGACTCCCTTGCCTGCTTCAGAAAGAAGAGCTGTTCCGAAGGGGTCAGGTCCCTCAAGAATTTTGCCTTCAATTCCCTCCATTGGGCCGATTGATCAAACACAGCGCGCTCCTGCATTCTCCGTGTTTTCAGACGGTGATGCTGTCAAGCCTCGTGAGCCCGGCTTTCAGTGCCAGGTTGACCGCTTCGGTGAATTCCTCGCCGGTTATCCTCCGGTCGAGAGGAGGGTTGTCATATGCCTTGTAACAGGGGCGGTACTGGTCCATGATATTGACATAGGTGTTCTTTGACAGCTCCTCGGCAATGAACCGTACGACCTCCGCCGTTCCCGCGACGCCCTCGGGAAGAACGAGATGGCGCAGCAGAAGTCCCCGCACGGCAACGCCGGATTCATCCATCATGAGATCTCCCACCTGACGGTGCATCTCTCTGATCGCCGCTTTCGCGACAGAAGGATAGTCTCTGGCCTTCGAATATTTAAATGACATTCCCGGGTCGGCATATTTGAAGTCCGGCATATAGATATCCACGATGCCATCGAGGAGCTTGACCGCCTCGATCGATTCGTACCCGCCGCAGTTATAGACGACGGGAATTTCGAGACCGTCCCTCGCAGCGATGGAGAGGGCGCGCAGGATCATGGGCATCTGGTGGGTCGGCGTGACGAGGTTGATATTATGGCAGCCCATGCCCTGGAGTTCGAGCATGACCTCGGCCAGCCGTTCAAAGGACATCTCACGGCCTTCGCCGAGGTGGCTGATGGTGTAGTTTTGGCAGAAGATGCAGCCGAGATTGCAGTTCCCGAAAAAGATCGTCCCTGATCCGTACCTCCCCACCAGGGGCCTCTCCTCGCCGAAATGGGGCCCCCAACTCGATACGAACGGCCTGTCTCCGGTCCTGCAGAACCCGAATTTGCCGGCAGCCCTGTCCACCCTGCACTCCCTGGGGCAGAGCGTACAGCTCCTGAGCATTGCCTCAGCGGCCCCGACTTTTTCTGCCAGCGCCGCGGAAGGGAGCTTGCGATAGGCTGCTGTGAAATACCCTCTCATTTTGCTCTTGTTACGCCGTAATTATAACATGGAAGTTGGATGCCCGACGGTTGCTTTTCGAGAGGGGGAAAGAATAAGGAGTGACGATTACACTTGAAATCTTGCATACCTTCTTAAGACGCCTAACCCGACAAGCCGGAACCAAAAGCTTGCCACTAAGACACCAAGACACGAAGAAAATCAGTAGATTTCTTTGTGAACTTCGTGACCTTCGAACCTTCGTGAAAAATTGTTTCCATTTTGACGAGAATTTCATTCGTAACGGACTCGTCCCCAAATGTCATCCTGCGGCGTTCTTACGTACCGCCCAGGACAGCGTCGCGAAGCTTCTCATAAGCGGGGCGACCCTTGAAGTAGTCTCCCCCTTTTTGAACAATTCTTCTTGCCTCTTCAATATTGCCCTCCAAGTAGGCGACGCGGGCGTAGCCGTCGATCACATCCGGATCATCGGGATCGAGCCGGTACGCTTTGCGGGCATATCCCAGGGCATCGGTACCGGGCCGCAGCTTGGCCAGATAGATTCCGTACTCGAGAAGCGTGGGAACGCTGTTCGGGTCAAGAGCGAGGGCCGCATCCCACTGTTCGAGGGCTTTTGCGACCTGCCCTTGAGATTCATAGATCTCCGCGAGGAAGCGGTGCGCCGGTACGATTCTGGCGTTCATCGCAAGTGCCCGCTGAAGCTCTTTGACGGCGAGATCGGTCCGGTTCGTCCTCCCCAACATGCACCCGTAATCCACATGGACATCGCTGCTCTCCGGGAAAACTTCCGCTGCACGGCGGAGCAGGCCTGCAGCGTCGGCATAATCGTTGCTGAGGTACAGTCTGAGGGACTCCCGGTAAAGATAAGAGACAACCTCGTCCCCCAGGTTCCTGTCCCAGGGCGCGGTGCCGAGGGCCTGATCATAGAAACGAATGACCTCCTGCGCCGGAAAACCCCGGAGTTGGGCCCCATGTCCTGCGAGGAAAATGCCCTCGGCCCGGAAGGCCGCGTTCAGGCGGCCGGCCTCGGGGCCGGTGATCCCTTTCAGGACAAACCGGTCGAAGTCCGGCCCCCGTGCCGCCATCAGCATACCATGGTTCACCAGCGTCCTCTCGTCCGGGGGCACGGCGTAATCGCGGGGCGAGTAGAACTCGTAATAGGGCTCCTCAAACGAGTTCACTGGGCCGGGCGGCAGGACGCGGAGCAGTGTCTCCCTGGTGCCGATGAAATGGGCGAGCACGGCCTCCGCCGTCGTTAATCCGTACTTGCGGATGCCCTCGAATGAGCCGGGGTCGGTTTCCATCGCCGTTCGCATCCATGCGGGGTCGATGTTGATAGGATTGTTCGAGCCGATCATGATCGTGTTCGTCATCGTGAACCGTCCGGTAGGCGGAAAGTACCACAGCTGGGCATGCGGAAATTCATCAAGAAACGTTCGGAGAGCCAGATCATACTGTGAAGGCGGGAGATCGGTAGGCATCCATTGGATCACCAGTCCCCCCGGAGCGAGCCTTTGCCGAAGAAGCGCATAGTATTCCTTCGAGTAGGAGAAGGAGTTGGTGGCGTATTTTCCCGCCGTCTTCTCATCGGCCGAAATGATGTCGAAGCGGTCGGTCGTGGTCTCGAGAAAATCGATCACATCGTCCACGACGATGTGCGCACGGGGGTCGTGAAGAATGTCGTGGTTTTCTTCGGAGAAATACGCCGCTCCCGTTACGACGCCCTGCGATATCTCAGCGATCACGATCTTCCTGAGCGCCGCGTGCCTGGCGCTTTCTCCCGCCAGAATGCCTGAGCCGAGTCCGATCGAAAGCTCCGAGCGGTAGGACTTAAGAAGCAGCTTCGGCAGGTGGGCGAGAATCTGCTGCTTATAATCGGAGTCGCCGGTCCCTCCGATGTTGATGCCGTCGACGCTGATCTCCTTGTATCCGCTCTCGGCGCTGACCCATACCTTGGTGGTCACCAGACCCCCTTCCTTGTAGAAGAGCACTTCATCTTTAGGTCTCTGATACTCCGACGGGAACTGGAAGGAAATCGGCGAGCGGGCAAGCCAGACAGAGGCGACAAGAAAAGCGGCGGCTGTCGCAGAGGCGGCGGCCATGGCGTGCTTCCATTGCGAAGAGATCAGGACGATGCCCAGGCCTACGTTGAGAACCGCCATGAGAAGAATGCCTTTCTGGATTCCCATAAGCGGCATGATGAGGAGCCCCGGCAGGAGCGCACCGAGCACGTTGCCGACCGTGTTGACGGCATAGAGCTTCCCCACAGTCTTTCCCGTACACTGAAGGTCGGACAGGAAGACGCGGCCCATGAGCGGCAGGGTGGCGCCGATGAGGGTCGCCGGAAAGAGCATGAGGGAAAGGGCGATCACGAAGTTTGATACGGCGAGAAGCCCCAGTTGGCCGGAATAGCGCACAATGAAGGAACGGACCGTCTCGGACCTCACGATGAGAAAAAGAAGCGGCACGGCAACAGCCGAAAAAACTCCGATCAGAATTTCGATCGCCGCGAACAGCCGGAGGGGCTTTTTCACAATGTCCGCAAAGAAACGTATCCCGTATCCGCCGAGTGCGATCCCCAGCAGGAACGCGGTGAGCATCAGGGTGAACGCATAGGTCGTGTTCCCGAGCAAAAAAACGAGCGAACGCGTCCAGAAGATTTCATAGGCGAAGGATGCCAGGCCCGAGAGCGCGAAGGAGAGCAGAACAAGACGTTCCGTTGTCCGGTTCCGGATTACCATGGTCGCTGATTCAGCGCCTGCCTGCGCCGGTGGAGAGGGCGCCGACGACACTCCGTCCGCCACGCCCCTGCGGGTGGAGGCGATCCATGCCATCGTGCCGATGATGAGATTCCCGAGGACGGCCACCGCGACGGCCCCATGCAGTCCGAGCCGTCCGATGAGATAAAAGCCTGCCGCGAGACTCCCGGCGACGGCTCCCACGGTATTTATGGCGTAAAGACCGCCCAGTTCCTGGCCGACCCGCGACAGACGCTTCACAATGACCCGGGAAAGGATCGGGAGCGTGGCGCCCATCAGGACCGTCGGAATGATGAGGAGCGAGAAAGCGATGAAAAAGCGAATGAGGCCGAACACGACGGGGGACCCGCCGAAGGCCGCATGCACCCAGGTATAGAACGGGGTTATCCGCATGAGGAGAAACGAGGCGATAAACGCCGTGCAGCCGATTCCAATTTCATATACGGCATAGAGCCGCAGGGGGTTCCGGCTCCGGTCAGCGTACTTCCCGAGCAGGTAGCTGCCGAGCGCAAGACCGAACATGAACGCAGCGAGCACGGTACCCACGGCAAGGACGCTTCGGCCGAATATCAGCATCATCATTCTGGACCAAACGACTTCATACATCAGGCCGCAGGCCCCTGAAATGAAAAATAAGGCCAAAACGAACCAGCTCATAGTTTTTCCCCGCCCTTACAGAAATACAGGCCAGAATACGATCAGCCTGCACCATGTATATCATGTCTGTAATTTATTGCAAGTCAAAAATGCATTTTTTGCAGCGGTTGTCGGTGTGATCATCAGATATTTGGATGTCGACCGGCACAAAAGCGACAGTTGCCGGCAATCATGTGACTTCTTTGGACGAAAGATTTGAGTTTCTTAATTCTTTCGTAATACTTACGAGGAGAGAGAATTTTTACAAAAAATATCGGAAAAAGGGGAAGAGAGCGGAAGAAAGGGCAGTCAAAAACATTCGTGGCATTCACTCCGGACTCATAATACAGGAAGGGCATGTCGTAACCGGCAAGCCCTTCGCAATGTTCGGTGCAATTCACAAGTTGTTGACCAAAAAAAGTCTAACTCGCCCCCAGCGCCTTCGCCGCCTTGTTCACGTCCCTGGGCGCGACCCAGAGAATGGCGGCATAGCGGCCGGCGCCAGCCGACATGGCGTCAGTTGCCGTAACGTTGATTTTCTGCTCCGCTAACGTTTTGAGCAGGTCTGCCACGGCGCCCTTCCGGTCGTCGCCCTGGACAAGAAATCCGAACTTCTGCGGGCGCGTCTTGATCTTCGCCGTCTTGACGGCATTTTTAAATACTGCCACATCCTCGGGGAT
>JAWOJY010000046.1:0-5800 GCA_033854515.1 Nitrospirota bacterium | reverse complement strand
CGCTCTGCCGGCGGCAACGTGGAGTGGGTGGATGTCAATGCTCTTTCGATAAGGCCATGTATCGGGTGTCTGAAATGCAGGCCCGACAAAAAGTGTGTTCTTCCGAGAGACGACGGGCATCGTATAGGAGAGCTGATAGAAAGCTGCTCTGCTTTGGTTGTCGGGACTCCTACCTATTGGGGCAACATGCCTGGCCCGTTGAAGATTCTGTTTGAACGGAATGTTCCTGTCCTTGAGTACTATGAACTCTATACATGGCGCATTCCAAGACCGAGGCATAAAGGCAAGAAGGCGGCAATTGTTACCGCCTCTCTCTCACCGTTTCCCTACAATTTGCTTCCCTCGCAGGGCCGCGGGGCGCTTCGTACCGTCAGGATTATTCTGCGCACGGCCGGCTTTGACATCAAGAAACAAATCAACGTCCCGATGACCCCGGACCCCGCACACATCGGGGACCGCTGGCTGTTAAAAGCCAGAAAACTGGGGAGATCAATGGGAGCTTGGTAGCCCTATTTCTAAAGGGCTTTGAGTTATCTCACTGGGTCAAAGTTTCTCATAGGACCGCCGTCGATCGCTTCTCCTCTTCAATTCATTGCTGTAATGTCTGCCGATGTATGCTGCGTTTTCCCGGAGCCATTCCGTTAACCGGGTCTTGCCGGCGGGAGGGGAGCCCGTATAGAGCAGGTCGGCCATGAGGCCGCGGATTTCATCATACGTAATCGTAACATCGTGATGGAGAAAGCCCACGACCCTGCCGAGGAGGTACCCTTTCACAGGCGGCACAGCTATGATCGGTCTCGGTTTTCCGATCGCCGCTCCTATCGCTTGCGCCAGACTTGAAAAAGTAAGTGATCAGCAGTGAATAAGACGACAACGGCCGGAGGCAGAAATCCTTCCGGCCGTTTCTATTTCTTTCTATAAAACCTCGCACATCGGATAATAAAGTATGAATCTCTCGATTCGACGCGAGAAAAAAAGTTACAATTATTGTTCTTTGCAGATAGGTCATTTCTGCCTATTTGACATTTCAAACATTAGGATAAATACTTGATAATGAGAGAGAGGAAGAAGGGAGGTGCAGCACATGAATACTAAAATGACTTTCCGAGAGGGAACTGCCCTCTTTCTATTAAACAGAAAACTTCTGCTTGCGGCTGCAGGGCTCGCTATTCTTACGTCCTGCAGCGGAGGCGGCAGCATGGCTACAGACCCGGCGTTGATGGCTGCGATGATTTCCCCGCATAGCTCGATCAGTACCGTTGCATCCACGGTTCCGGCTAACGGCGACGTCAATCCTTACGGCGTCGCAGTAGTCAAGAGTTCCGTCGGCAATCTGACAAAGGGAGACATCCTGGTAAGTAACTTCAACAACAGCGCGAACGAGCAGGGCACCGGCACGACTATCGTAGATATGGCTCCCGACGGCAGCTTGCGTCTTTTCGCGATGATCGACGCCGCATCTCTACCCGGAGCGTGCCCCGGCGGCATCGGCCTGACAACAGCGCTCGTTGCGCTGCGTTCGGGCTGGGTGATCGTCGGAAGTTTGCCCACAGCGGACGGCACGGCTGCAACGGCCCAGGCGGGTTGTCTCATCGTGCTTGACAGCACCGGGAAACCGGTGGAAACATTCTCCGGGCCGCTTATTAACGGACCGTGGGATATGACTGCATGGGAACGCGGCGGCAAGGCCAAACTGTTCGTTACGAATGTTCTGAACGGTACAGTAGCAGCAAGTCCTGCCGTCGTGAATGAGGGAACGGTTGTCCGGATCGACCTCGATCTGACGGGTTCCATGCCTGCGGCAACGTCCATGACCATCATCGGATCCGGCTTTTCCGAAAGGACCGATCCGGCAGCCCTGGTTATCGGACCCACCGGTGTGGGACTTGGGCGGAAGGGGATACCGGGACCATTTGAGGGCATGATGGCCGCAGTCGATTCCGAGTCCGAAATCGAAACCGAGGACGAATCAGAGGATGGAATGACCGTTCTGTACGTTGCGGACAGCTTGAACAACGCTATTCAGATCATCACTCATCCGCTGGACCGCATCACGAGCGCCGGCACGGGTACGACACTGACCTCGGGCGGCAGCCTGAACGATCCACTTGGGCTTATCGTTGCGCGGAACCGCATATTTACGGTTAATGGCAATGACGGGTTCCTGACGGAGATTACCGCTGCCGGGGTCCAGATCGCAACCGAGCTGCTGGACAACACGGGCTCGCCTCCAGGCGCAGGCACCCTGTTTGGTCTGGCTTTTGTCCCGAGTAAAGGGATCTACTTCGTCGATGACGGAACAAACACGCTAAACCTGCTTCACTAGGGGAAGTTCGGAGGTTGGGTTGAGCGATGCAAAGCTCAACGGTTTGTGTTGGGTTTACGCCGTTCAATCCAACCTTCCCGGCTGGAAAAAGCAGAAAGGCTCGTAAGCTCACTGCGTCATTACGAGGAACAAGACCGATTACAAGCTCGAGGCCATCCCGGTCATGACGGCCGAAGAGTTCCTGGCCGCGATCAAATCGTAGGCCCTGCCAGCAATTTTAATACGAAAACTCCTCCCTGTTGGGTAGTTTCGTTTTTCTGCATATTTTAACCTATTTCTTGACTCCCACTTCCTTATCTTATATTCTGAGGCCATCGGGAATCCTCGCCGGAGCCTATGCCGCCTGGATACGTCAAGACAATCCGTGAGGAAATTCTCTACGAATACGCCAAGCTCGTTTCAAGGAAGAATTAAGATGGAAAAATTATGAAATGGAGATGAGAACGGAAAAAGACCTGCGCGACCGCACAAAGCGATTTGCGCTGCAGATCGTCCGGCCTCAAAAAGTAAAACAAGCTCTATCGGCTCGCGGCTACTTTTCTTAATTCTTACTTTATATTTCTTAATTGGCCGTCGGGGAGCTGACGTGTTTTTGCCTTGAGAGTTGCCGAGGCTGTAAGACAATTCAGGAGAAATTATTTAAAATGTCAATTTTCAAGTCTGACCCCGGAGCAGCCGGGTATCAGCAGGACCAGCTTCGGGGTCAGCAAGTTGCGCTGGGAAAGCTTGTATCCTACCGGAGGGGAAGCCAATCCATGCTCGGTTCCTTCTATTTGGGCGCCTCTCTCGAGACGGGAAATGTCTGGCAGACAGGGCAAAGCGTCGCACTGCACGATCTGTTGGTGGCGGGCAGTGTGTTCATCGGCTACGACACGGCCCTGGGCCCTCTCTACCTGGGCTTTGGGACCGCTGAACGAGGAGTCAATTCATTTTACTTCTATCTTGGGAGAGTGTTCTAACACCGTCAAATGAAAAAGGGTCAGCAATATACTGATTTCTTTTTGATGCGAGAAATCGGATAGATGAAAGAGTAGCAGGAAGTCCTCGGCGTGCGTAATGTGGTACATGACCCGAAGGTCACAAACAGCGATATATTATGTTTGCTAAGATGAGATACAACGGCCAGTGGAGCCCCCTCCGGCAGGAGCCGGAGGCTCCCTTTATTAACGCGACCTCACGCGGGTTACGGCGCTTCCCTCCCCCGGCGGGAGCGGGGGATTTCAAGTCGCGGGATTGAGATCATCGCCTCTATTTTCGGAATCAATCCGGCCCAGGGCGCCGTTTCTTTCTTCTCTACCTTGTTCATAACGTCTCCTTATCAGGCCTCCCTAATCCAATTACACCTCATCCTGCATCTTCTTAAATTCTGCAACCCGCAATGATATTGTCCTGCATCCAGTTTCTCTGAACTCTGAACTTTGTACTCTGAACTGATTTTGTGGAAACCGTTGACATTCGCGGATATTTGCCCTACTCTGATTGTGCTGAACTGACGTGTTTTTGTCTTGAGAGTGTGTTGAGGAAGGCGTAAAAGACAAGAATGTTAATTCCAAAGTCTGACACCAGTCGGACCATGCCCCTCTACCAGGTGGCAGAGGGCTACCGCGAGATGGACGAGCGCCGCGCGATCAAGACGTTGCTGCGTCCGTAAGGCGCTCTGGGTTTTATGATATAGCCTTTTCTGACATTTAAGGGATTGATATCCTTCAAATAAAACTTAAACTCGTTAGCTGGTACGCGGTCGCGGTTGATTTTTTCGACAGATATTGAGAACAGGAGCGCAGGCGTTGATCTTTTAATAAAACCCGTGCTATATTTTTAGAAAGGAACTGTATTGCTTTTTTTATTCTACAGAGCATTACTTCAACAAGGAGGAAGCTATGGCCATCGATAGAAGAGATTTTCTTAAGCTCATGGGCTTCGGCACTGCGATCTTTGCGCTCGGGAAGCCGGGTTTTGGTTCTCCGGAAATGAAGGGTACTAATGACTTCATGTTCGTCCAGCTGTCGGACACCCACTGGGGATTCAGCGACCCGAAGATAAATCCGGATTACGCAGGGACACTGAAAAAGGCCATCGCAGCCGTGAACGGCATGAACATGCAGCCTGACTTCGTCGTATTCACCGGTGATATTTCCCATACTACCGATGATCCGAAAGAGCGCCGGCGACGATTGACCGAAGCGCGCGACATTATCAGCGGCCTGAAGGTAAAAACAGTCAGGTTCATGGCGGGAGAGCACGACGCAGGCCTGGACAACGGCGAAGCCTTCAAGGAAGTATTCGGACAAACCCATTACACCTTTGATCATAAGGGCGTTCACTTCATCGTCATCGATAATGTTTCCGACCCGACATCGAGCATCACCGATCCACAGCTCCAGTGGCTGGGCGAAGAGCTTAAAAAACTCGATAAGAATTCGCGGATCGTCGTGCTGACCCATCGGCCGCTTTTCGATCTCTATCCAAACTGGGACTGGTGGACCCGCGACGGTAGCAAAGCGATCGACCTCCTTATGCCCTACAAGAACGTCACTGTCATTTACGGTCATATTCATCAGGAGCACCATCACGTGACGGGTCACATTCATCATCACGCGGCAAAAGGCCTCATGTACCAGCTGCCTGCGCCGGGTTCGCTTCCGAAGCGCGTCCCGATTCCCTGGGACCCTGCACAGCCTTACAAAGGGCTGGGGTACCGGAGCGTCGATGCCATAGCAGCTCAGCCCGAACTCGTACTTACCGAATATTCGGTGAAAGGAGAAATAGCGAAATGAGACAGTTTCGGTGGAATTCCAAAATCATCCGCGCGATCATCATACTCGTGATGAGCGCCGCTGCCGCCGTGTCGTTTGCGGGAGATCAGGGCGGGCAGCCGCAGCAGGTAATCAAGATCACGGCGCAGCGCTTCCACTATACACCGAACGAGATCAGGATCAAGGCGGGAGTCCCGGTCGTCCTCGAGTTCACATCGCTCGACAGGATCCACGGCTTTACGGTACCCGATCTCGGAGGCGTTCGGCTGACAATCGAGCCGGGCAAAGTCAACCGGGTTACGATTATGGCGCCGAAGGCCGGGGTGTATGAGTTTCATTGCGATATCTTTTGCGGGGACGGCCACGAAGGGATGACCGGAAAAATAATCGCGGAAGATTGACGCGGGTCAGGTAAAGTCGCGGATAAAAGGGATCAGCTTCTTGACCGGAGCTTTCTGCTCATACGAGCCCCATTCCTCGAATGTCACCTTCCTGCCAAAGATCTCGGACGATCGGTCGGGGACGTTGATGCATTTGATGCTTTCCCTGTAAACGGATAGCGACAACTTATGGGCCGTTGTGTCTTAGATGGACTTATTCTTTTTATTTGCATTACTGCATTTCGGTCGCTACGTAACGAAGGTTATCGGGCAAGTGCCCGCTGCCGGAAGTGTGCAAGGAACGGGACAAGGTCGGGGAGCTGACGTGTTTTTGTCTT
>JAWOJY010000045.1:0-3346 GCA_033854515.1 Nitrospirota bacterium | reverse complement strand
GTAGACGCGCGAGCGTGCGTGGTCATGGGGGAAATAATTCCAGGCGTCGCCGTCCGCGCTGTAGTCCTCGCGCACCGTGCCCCACTGGCGCTCGCTCAGGTAGGGCCCCCATTTTTTCCAAAAGACACGGTGCGAGGCATTGTCGGCGATTCTTCTCTCTTCAGCCGATGGCGTTTCATCATCCATCCCGGCTCCTCTGCTTTGCACGGCAGGACAACGGATTTTCACCATTCAATCTTTATAACGGTTGTGCGTGAAGACAGCCTCAAAGCATGCGTCATGGAAACGAAGAAAATTATGACGGTACTTTGATAGTACATAAGAGAAAGATAAAAACACCTTCATTAACTATACCAAGCGTAGCATAATGAAGATGATTGTCAAGAGAGACAGCGAAACGGGTAATGAGGTCCGAGAAGAAGTTTTAAAGCGGTTAACGAACAGCACGCTCAGATGCTCCGGGAAAAGAATAGAGGAGAGTGGAGATTGTTCATCTGTTATCCATCAGCTTCGCGATCGTTTCCCGCCGCAGGCGCATGTCGACGTCCTTCCGTATATTTACCCATACGGGATGGACAGTGCACGTCGAACTGAGCTTGCACCGTCTGCGGTCAATCGCGCAGACATTGATTCCTGTCGGCCCCTGGATCGCGTCGAGGATTTCGAGAAGATTTATCGCCGCCGGACTTTTTGCGAGCTGAAAGCCCCCCTTCACGCCGCGGATTGACCGCACGATTCCGGCCTTCACGAGACGTTGGAGGATCTTGGCCAGAAAGCTCTGGGGTACATGCACGTGGCGCGACATGTCCCTGACGCTTGCCGTAACGTCCTTTGTATTTGACAGATACAGCACGCAGCGCACCGCGTAATCAGCCTCTCTTGTCACCAGCATAACCTCACAGCCTCCTTGGTCCGCAGCGTCCGGCGGCCATGACCCCGGTTCCCGTCTCTCCATGGAAAAGCGCGGTCCGGTCATCGCGTAAAACCGGCGCGGGCACAATCCGGTCCGACGCTCTCACCCGCCATAATACGAATAGCTCGTCTCTTCTTTCTTGACTCCAACAGACTCTGACGATGGAAAATATCCGGATGCAATCGTTGGATTCGGGGGGATGCTCACTACGACGGGAACAAAGCATACATAATAATCCCTGCTTAAGAAAACGGTACTATAAAAAAATGAAGAAAGCAAGATTCTCGTCGGGGTATTTTTAGGGTATGTGAAATTTCAAAAATTTGAAAAATCAGGGAGTTAGGAATACCACCAGGTCGCGGTTCTCTTCGGGAACCTTGCAAAACTGTGAGATCCCTTAACAAGGAGAGGCAGTGCGCATGGGCAGGAAATTCTTATTTGCAAGCGCCGGAACAGCCGACAGGAAAGGACTTGCCCGCCTGTTGTTCAGGCGGGCACACAGTGCATAGATTCACTGCTGCTGTCTTTTTCCCTGCGCCATTACCGACCGGCAAGCCGTCGAGAGATCATTTTCATGCTCCTTGAGGCAGCGGATAACGCGGGCGCCGCCGGGCTGGACGTCTTGACAGAATTTGAGAACGTCGTCCCTGCAGGCCCGGCGAAATTCCATTCTTTTCTCCTGCATCAGTGAGATTCTTTCTTTGCAGGACGCCGACAGTTCGCTTTCGTGCTCCTTCAGGCACTTCGCGATGCCGCCCCCTCCGGGCTGGATGTCTTTACAGAACCTGGCAACATCCTCTGCGCATGGTCCTGCATTATCTTGCCCGAATGCGCTCCTCCCGGCGGGTATGATCAGACCCAGCACGGCGATGAATACGAGTGTCCATTTCATGAGTGTGTCCCACCGTTCCTTACGTGTTACCATGCTTTTTTCTCCTTTCCACAAGTTAGATGAATTTTTTGCTGCGATTAAACGACTCTTCCACGAACGCCCCAATCGACAAGGTAAGACACTGGGAATGCGAAAAGGTTTAGTCGTCTTTAGCTCCCTGTCATGAAATATTTATTTACACGGTTCAACTTTTCTCTCCAAGCTGTGTCTCATTATGCATGTTGTCATATTCGAAGCGGAACGCGACACGCAAGTATCGCACCGGTATCATTTTTTGCAAGAGCGCTTTACAACGATGGTTCATGGTTTTATGAGGTGCGAAGCGCCTGTTTGTATATGTCGGCCCGCGGGCACTAAAAGCATGCTATTGATAATACGCGGCAGGAGCCCCTTCAATGAACATATTTGTCCCGGAGTATATAATTCTTGCGAGCATTTTGTTAAGCCACATTCAACCCTGAAGTGCAACAAATGAGCGAGCGACTTCCAGGGGTGTTTTGAACCCCAGACATCTTCTGGGTCGGTTGTTGATCAGTCTTTCGATTTTCTTTATCTGGTCTTTGTCAATCTTACCGAAGTCGGTGCCCTTTGGCAAGTAACGCCGGATGAGGCCGTTTATCTGCTCATTCGATCCGCGTTGCCACGCTGCGTAGGGATGAGCGAAGTAGCACTTAATGCCAAGGGTAGCGGTTAGTTGCTCATGCTTGGCATTCTCTGTGCCATTGTCCATGGTGAGCGTCCGCTTTGCCTGCGCGGGAAGCTTCTTGAGTGCCCGCGTAACCGCCTTATTGGTTTCGGCAGCGGTCTTACTCTCCAGTTTAGAAAGCCGAAGGAGTCGGGACTTTCGCTCGGTCATGCTGTGAAGCGCTGTCTTGCTCCTACGGGAGATCAGCGTATCACTCTCCCAGTGGCCGAATTGTTTTCGCTCATCGACTGCCTTCGGCCTGGCATCAATGGGAACCCTGTTGGGAATTTTGGTTTTTCGCACTTTTCTCCCTTTGCCCTTGATGCGCCGTTTCCGATGGGCGCGACAGAGCTGGGAGATGAGTTACTCCCGATCAGGGGTATCCCGGTGATAGATGAACTGGTAAATCGCCTCAGGACTGATTGACTGGCCTGGCATCTCCTCCTTGAGACGGCCAGCGATGATCTCCGGAGACCAGTTGATCTTGAGCTTCCGCCGGACATACTGCTGAATCTTCTTGCTCTTGAGCAGGGGCCGATTATGCCGAGCGGTTAGCTTCCTCTGCTCTGACCGTTTCTGCGCCTGACAGGGCGTATAACATTGGTACTCGGGGGAGCCATTACGGGCAAGCTCCCGAGAGATCGTTCCTTTGTCTCGGTCGAGCGTCCGAGCAATCTCGGAGGGACCTTTCCCCTCCCAATGCATTTGTGCTATGAGCTCACGCTCTGCTTCGGTAAGATGAACATAGTGTTTTGACATGGCCACTTAGGATAGCAGATTCCTTCCTGCTCTCCCAAGTGTTGCACTTCACAATTGAACTTGCGTAACCATCGGATGCGACTTGTTGAAAATCATC
>JAWOJY010000044.1:0-11319 GCA_033854515.1 Nitrospirota bacterium | reverse complement strand
TCGGATCGATGCACATCCTCCAGATGGACTGCCCCTTCACGCGCGAGCAGGTCGCCGCGGCGATCCTCGAGACCATCCGGGTGAACAAGATCGACGCCTGCTACATCCGGCCGCTGGCCTTCATCGGTTACGGCGCCATGGGCGTCTATCCCAAGGACAACCCTGTGAACGTGATCATCGCGGTCTGGCCCTGGGGAAGCTACTTGGGCGAGGAAGGGATGAAGAACGGCATCCGCGTCAAGATATCGTCTTTTTCCCGACCCCACATCAACGCGACCATGGTCCGCGCCAAGGCCGTGGCGAACTATGCCAACTCGCTTCTGGCCAAGCGCGAGGCGCTCAAGGACGGCTACGACGAGGCGCTGCTGCTGGACACCGACGGCTATGTGGCCGAGGGGAGCGGCGAAAACGTCTTCATGGTCCGGAACGGCGTGATCACGACACCGCCGCTCACGGCCATCCTCGATGGTATCACCCGCGAGACGGTCATTCAGCTCGCACGGGACCGGGGGCTCCGGCTCATGGAAGAGCGGTTCACCCGCGACGAGATGTACCTTGCCGATGAGGCCTTCTTTACCGGCACTGCGGCAGAGATAACGCCCATCCGTGAGATCGACAACCGGAAGATCGGCGACGGCAGACCCGGGCCGGTTACCAAGCAGCTCCAGGCGGTGTTCTTCGATATCGTGCTGGGCAGGGACAAGAAGCATGCCGCCTGGCTTGCGCCGGTCAACGCATAGAGACGGTACCCTCCCGGGTCACCGCCGCCTGCAGCAGGGCGGACAGTGCCCGACTTGCTCCATTGTGCCGAAGTGGTGGAATTGGTAGACACGCACGTTTGAGGGGCGTGTGGGGCAACCCATGGGGGTTCGAGTCCCCCCTTCGGCACCATCTTTTACGGGCGGGACAATGCAGAAAACGGAGAGATTGTCACGCGCCTCGGTCGACATGATGCATTCTCACCGCCGACGAAGCATGGCACGCTGCTGATACACGGGTTTTCCTGAAACCTGCGTTATGTTGCGTCGCGGTTCTGGATTCGGCTTTGCGTCTTGCTGAAGCACCGGTTCTTACTGGTTCCTCCGGCTCCACTCGTTGCGGTCCGCCCCTCACTGCTTCTGTCCTTCTATGATGAAAAGATTGCTCATACTCTTCGTTGCGTTCCTGCTTTTGCCGTCGGTCTCGCTTTCTCAGGAGCGGAAAAACGGTACGCTCGCAATCATCTCGGTGCCGCTCGCCAATGTGCATGGAGAACCCCGGCCAAAGGCCGCGCTTGTCACCCAGGTTCTCATGGCCGACGAGGTCCGGATCCTTGAAAAGCAGGATTACCGTTACCGTATCGCCATTCCCGACCAGGGCGATACCGAAGGTTGGATCCAGCAGGAAGCGCTCCTGGTCCCCAAAGACGGGGGCAGAGGTTACCTCAAGCCTGACCGACCCTGGATCGTGGTCTCCAAGCCGAAGACCGAGGCCCTTATCCTCGACAGGACGGGCAATCACAAGGTCCCCCTCTACGCCGGCACGCGCCTTCCGGTGCTCGAAAAGGTCGCCGACGGCTACAAGGTGCAGTTCCCGGACCGCTCCGTGGCGATCATCGAACTTTCCGACGCAGAGCCGGCAAAAACCACGGATCCGCTCCTGGGCGAGCTATCTCCCGCCGAACTGGCAAAGACGGCCAGGCTGTTCCAGGGCGTGCGCTATCTTGCCGGAGGGCTGACATCGCAGGGCATGGACACGCGTGGCCTTATCTATATCGTGTATCGCATCCACGGGATATACATTGATCGCGACCGTAAAGAGCTTGCAGCGAAGGCGCAGCGGGTTCAGAAAAAAGACCTGCAGCCTGGAGACATTCTTACCTTCTACGGCGAGGGGGAGGGACTTTCCCTCGGGGGAGGCAGGTTCCTCCAGGCCGCAAAAAAAAGGAGCGTCCAGGTGGCCGGTATCTCCGACCGCAGGTATGCCCGCTCCTTTCTGTCCGGCCTCAGGATTCTCAGCGCCGATTCGGGACGCGGCAAGCGCCCGGCTGAAATGACGGCGGACGAAATCCTCCTGGCGCAGGCGCGAGTCGCCGGACTGCCGCTCGGCAAGCGGATCGTGTACTGGGCCGGAAGGTTCATCGGCACGCCCTACGACACGGACCCGCTCGGGCTGTATGTCCGCACCAAGCGCGTCATCGCCGATGAGAGCGTGGACTGCATGTATCTCACGTTCCGGGCCGTCGAGCTCGCTCAGTCGGAAACGCCGGGACAGGCAGTCGAAAAAGCGCTGTCGCTCCGGTTCATAACGCAGGGAAAACTCGCCGACGGACTGGTCGCAAATTACGAGGACCGCTTCCAGTACGGCGAGGACATGGTCTTCAGCGGCAAGTGGGGGAAAAACATCACCGCCGAGCTGGGCACGACTGAAAAGATCAAAGGCTCCCGCGGCCGTGATGAAGTGGAAATACTCCCGAAAAAAGTCCTCGCAACGCGGGCGCTGCAGTCCGGACTGAGAGACGGCGACATTATCTATTGGGTCATCGATCCCGCCAAGCGGACCGTGGGCGAGATCGTTGGCCACCTGTCCATCGTCCATGTCAAATCTGGAAAGGTCTATATCATCCATGCCGCGGGAAGCAAAAACCGGTGGGGCACGCCGAACGGCGGGAAGGTAAGAGAGGTCCCCTTCGCGGACTACGTGAGAAAGATGCGCTTCATCGGCGCCTTCGCGACGCGGTTCGAGCTGTAGTCCTTTCTTCACAATTTGGTTTGACAACCCTTCCTTTTCTCTGCTATAACAATCCCATTCGTAATTCCCTTTACCACCAAGATATGAAGCTCTTTTTTGCGCCTTCGTGCCTTTGTGGTTGATTCCTTCTTCAAGGAGCCCTATGCTCTCAAAGGTCATCAGCTCTGCGGTGCTGGGTATCGACGCCTATCCTGTCGAGGTGGAGGTCGACATCGCGAGCAGGGGGCTCCCCTTTTTCTCGACCGTGGGGCTTCCCGACGCCGCAGTCAAAGAGAGCAAGGAGCGGGTGCGCGCCGCGCTCAAGAACACGGGCTTCGACTTTCCCCTCAAGCAGGTCGTCGTCAATCTCGCCCCCGCGGACATCAAGAAAGAAGGCTCTGCCTTCGACCTCCCGATCGCGATCGGCATGCTCATCGCCGAGGGGATCCTCACCCAGGAGATGGCGGACGGCTACTTGATCGTCGGCGAGCTGTCGCTCGACGGCAGGGTCAAGTCGGTTCGCGGCGCGCTCTCCATGGCAGTGCTCGCAAAAAAGGCGGGCTACCGCGGCATGGTGATCCCTGCGGACAACGCGCAGGAGGCGGCCGTGGTCGAATCGGTCAGGATCTACGGGATGCAGACCCTGCCGCAGGTCGTCGAGTTTCTCTCCGGGACGGCGCCTCTGGAGCCCGTGAGCATCAACGTGCGGAGCGCCTTCGAGACCTATTCGTCGTACCAGGAAGATTTTTCCGAAGTCAAAGGGCAGGAGCATGCCAAACGGGCCCTCGAGATCGCTGCTGCCGGCGGTCACAATATCATTATGATCGGCCCGCCCGGTTCGGGAAAGACCATGCTCGCCAGGAGGCTCCCTACCGTCCTTCCGCAGATGAGTTTCGACGAGTCGATAGAGACGACGAAAATACACAGCATCATGGGGCTGCTCAGGAAAGGCCAGCCGCTCATCGCGACACGACCATACCGTTCGCCTCATCACACGATATCCGACGCGGGCCTCATCGGCGGCGGCCAGATACCGAGGCCCGGCGAGGTGAGCCTGTCCCATAACGGAGTGCTTTTTCTCGATGAGCTCCCCGAGTTCAAGCGAAACGTCCTCGAGGCCCTGCGCCAGCCGCTCGAAGACGGCTGCGTCACCATCTCCCGCGCCGTCACCTCCCTTACCTATCCCGCGTCGCTTATGCTTGTCGCCGCCATGAACCCCTGCAAGTGCGGATTCCACGGAGACCCCTTCCACCAGTGCCTCTGCACTCCGCACCAGATCCAGACCTACCGATCCAAGGTCTCCGGCCCGCTCATGGACAGGATCGACATCCATATCGAAGTACCCGCGATAAAGTTCAACGAAATTTCGTCGGACACCGCCGGCGAGCCATCGGCTCACATCCGCGAGCGTGTAACGCATGCCCGCGCCGTGCAGCAGGAGCGGTTCAAGAACGACGGCATCTACGCGAACGCGCACATGAAGCCCAGGCACATCCGCAAGTACTGTAAAATAGACGGCGACAGCCAGAGCCTCATGGAAACCGCCATGAACCGCCTCGGCCTCTCTGCGCGCGCCTACAACCGCGTCCTGAAAGTCGCCCGCACTATCGCTGACATTGAAGGCCGCTGGCAGATCGCGCCGGAGCACATCTCAGAGGCGATCCAGTACCGGAGCCTTGATAGAAGGGTAAATTGAGCGAGATTTCCCGGTCGAGACGCCATTCGTTCGGCATGTGCAGGTTACCCGTCTCTCATAAGGAAGCCCAGGGCCTATACTGAGTGGTCAAAACCGTCGGTATCTTTTCCGCTGTCGATTGCCCCAGGCGGCTTAACGCGGCGCTTTCACAGGGTTGACGATTTGGCTCAAAAAGAATATATTGAGATAAGCGGCTTTTGCCGCACCTATACTGCTCATCACCCGGGAGCGCAAAACACGTGACAGATATTTCCCAACCCGTTGTTCCCGCTGCATCCAACGGACCCTCTCTTTCCATCATCCCCCTCGGCGGCGTGGGCGAAATCGGCCTCAACATGACCGTGCTCGAATCCGGCAGCGACATCATCGTGATTGACGCGGGCCTCATGTTTCCCGATTCCGAGATGCTCGGCGTGGACATCGTGATCCCCGACTTTACTTACCTCGTCGAGAACAAGGAGCGGGTCCGCGGCGTTGTGCTCACGCACGCGCACGAAGACCACATCGGCGCCCTTCCGTTCCTCCTCAGAGAGCTTAAAGTCCCCATCTACGGAACGCGGCTCACGCTCGGGTTCGTGAAAGACAAACTCAGGGAGCATGACCTCGATGCCGCGGCGGAGCTCGTTCCGGTGAAACCCCGGGATGTCGTAGAGCTCGGCTGTTTCAGCGTAGAGTTCATCCGCGTGACGCACAGCATCGTCGACGGCGTGGGGCTCGGCATCACCACGCCCGTGGGCCGGGTGGTGCACACCGGGGACTTCAAGATCGACCCTACGCCGGTCGACGGTGAGGTCATGGACCTCCGCACGTTTTCCGAGTACGGCGACAAGGGAACGCTCGTGCTCATGTCCGACAGCACGAACGCTTCCCAGGGCGGCTACACCTTCTCGGAAAAAGAGGTCAGGCGCGGGCTCGAGGACATCTTCCAGCGGGCAAAGGGCAGGATCGTGGTTGCGACCTTCGCGTCGAATATCCACCGGGTGCAGCAGATCATCGACGTTGCCGTGATGTTCGGCAGGAAGGTGATCCTGAACGGCAAAAGCATGATCGCCAATGCCCAGATCGCGCTCGACCTGGGATATCTCAAGATCCCGCCCGACACCTGGCACAGGATCGAAGCGCTGAGGACCCTGCCCGACGACAAGATCGTCATGATCACCACCGGCAGCCAGGGCGAGCCGATGAGCGCACTCAGCCGCATGGCCGCGAACGAGCACAAGCACTTCCAGATCAAGAAAGGCGACACCATTGTCCTCTCGTCCAAGATGATCCCGGGAAACGAGCGCGCCATCGCGCGGATCATCAACCACCTGTTCAAGCGGGGGGCCGAAGTGTTCTATGAAAAGGTCTCGGAAATCCACGTCTCCGGCCACGCGTCGAAGGAAGAGCTCAAGCTCATGCTGAGTCTCGTCAAGCCCAGATATTTTATCCCCGTCCATGGCGAATTTCGCCATCTCGTATACCACGCACAGCTCGCGCAAAAGGTGAACATTCCCCCTGAGAACATTTTTATCCTCGAAAACGGCGAAGTGATGGAGTTCACGGAAACCACGGCCCGTCGCGCGGGTTTGGTGAACGTCGGCAGGGTGTACATCGACGGCAAGAGCCTCGGCACAGCGGTCGATACCGGCGTGGACACGGTCGTGCTCCGGGACCGGATGAAGCTTGCCCACGACGGCGTGGTGATCGTCATCCTCGGCATCGAGAAGCTTTCCGGCAAGGTGGTGTCCGGTCCCGACATCGTGTCGCGCGGTTTCGTGTTCGAGGACGCCTCGCAGGAACTCCTCGTGGAGGTGAAAGACGTGGTCATGGACACACTGCTTCTCATGATCCCCGAGGCCAAGGGCGACTGGTCCCTCGTGAGCGCGCGGGTGCGGAGCGCGCTCAAGAAGTTCATCAACAAGCGCTTGGACCGCAGGCCGATGATCCTGCCGATCATCATGGAAATATAGCGACTCCCGCGGAAAGCCTGCGGCGAATGAACAGCTCTCTTTATCTTGATCAGGTCCTCTCTGAAAATCCCAAATATGACATATTCTTGTATACTTATTCTAGAAAGAACATTCGGACGCGGATTTTCAAAAGCTGAGGGAACATACTGCGTAGGGGAAGAAGGAGGGGTTATGATCAAAAAGATTCTCGTGCCGACTGATGGTTCAAACACATCGGAGAAAGCCGTACGGTACGCAGCAGAGCTTGCGCACCAGACCGGCGCGACCGTCATTGTCCTTGCCGTTATCGATACGAGCTATTTCGTCGCCGCGACGGCGCCTCAAACCGTTACCCCGACACGGATAAAAGAACCGATCGAGGACCTCCTGCAGCAGGCGGCTGAAGGATATACCGAAAAGGCTGAGCACCTCTGCCAAGGCAAGGGGGTGCGGACAAAAAAGATCATCACGCGGGGGCACCCGGTCGAAAAAATCGTCAAGGAAGCGGAAAAGTCCGGAGCCGATCTCATTCTTATGGGATCTCACGGCAAGAGCGCGCTCAAGGCAGCGGTCCTTGGGAGCACAACCTACGGCGTGCTCCATAAAGATTCAAAAGTGCCCATACTCGTCGTGCGGAGGTGAGTCGGACGTGCTTGGTCTGACAGCCCGATCGCTCCTCCCGCACGCGCGGGATGTGGAGCGGACAGTACAAGACTTTTTTGGCTGTATGTGATTGGCCCCGGTTCTTCAAGGCGCGCCAAAGGGAGTCTATCGCTCGGGGCAGTCTGAGAGCATTTGGCATAACTTTGGGGGAAGCCCGGGCATTAAAAGCTTGAAATCCGCAGGGCTTTGTGAAATAATTATCACGTCATCACGCCGTCATCGACTTTGTATCCACCCGGGGGTATTTCATGTTCCTGCTCATCCTGCTCATCGTCCACGTTATCAGTGTGATCATCTGGATCGGCGGCGTGGCCTTTGTGACTACAGTGATCTTTCCCATGATGTACCGGACCGAAGGGTCCCTCGAAAAGGCGCTCATGTTCCAGAGCGTGGAACACCGCTTTGCCGGCATGGTGCGGTGGCTCATCGTCCTCGTCGGCGTAACCGGCCTGTGGATGCTCTACGCGAAATACGGATTCGGTATTTTGCTCACCGTCCGCGGCCTCGGCATCCTCATCATGCTCTTTGCCTGGGCCCTCTACACGACGGTCCTGCTCTTCGAACGGAAGATATTCGGGAAGATATTCGCGAATCCGGAGAAGATCAATATGGACAGGGCGCTCAGGATGATCAACGGCATGCACTGGTTCCTGCTTACCATAAGCTTCATTGCCGTTGCCGCGGGCGTGTGGTTCGGTCACGGAGGATGAGCGTGGCCGCCGCGGCGGCCATTGTCTCGTATATCGGCAACAGGACCCGTATCGGAGTTCGTCAATCGGCAATGTTTGATACACGCCGTAACCGCTGACGGACCAGGCTCGCGATCTGACCGGCACGAGAAATGGTTTTTTGCGGAGCGATCTTAAGGAGCATGTGTTGGTAGGAGAGGCGATTATTCTCGGCATCGTCCAGGGGCTCGGAGAGTTCCTTCCTGTCAGCAGCTCCGGCCATCTGATTCTGGCGGAGTGGGCCACGGGCTGGAAGGGAGAGCTCATGAACAGCCTTACCTTCGACGTTTCCCTCCACGCCGGCACCCTGCTCGCCGTGCTGTGGTATTTCCGGCAGGACTGGCTCAGGTTCGGCGCGGCGACGGTCCGCGTGGTCCGCGGCAAGGCGCCGGACTATGAAGCCTGGCTCGTGTGGTATATTGTGCTCGCGACGGTCCCTGCGGCCGTCATCGGGATGAAGTTCGAACGCATCGTCGAAACCGCGTTCCGGAACCCGCTTCTCGTCGCCGCGGCGCTGGCCGGCGGAGCGCTCATCATGTGGCTCGCGGACCGCTATTCGGCGCGGGAGCGCCGCCTCGCGTCCATGTCGCTCGGGCATGCGCTGTTTATCGGCATGGCCCAGGCAGTGGCGCTCATGCCGGGCATCTCCCGGTCGGGCATAACGATGTCGGCGGCGCTCGGCGCCGGGTACCGCCGTGAGGACTCGGCGCGATTTTCGTTTCTTCTCTCTACGCCCGTGATCGCCGGCGCGGCCCTCTTCAAGCTCAAGGACCTGCGGTTCCACGGGCCCGCGGCAGCGGGCTGCATTCTCGGCGTGCTGAGCTCAGCCGTGGTAGGGTACATCGCAATCCGTTTTCTGATCCGGTACCTTGAGCGGCACTCCCTGAATCTTTTTGTCTGGTACCGTCTCGTTTTAGCAGGGGCTGTCGCGGCCCTGTGGCTCGTGCGGTAAGAGGACGCTATGCCGGTTTCCGCTGTAAAACATAAGCACTGGAACGAAATCATCGGACTGCTCCTGTTCGCACTCGGGCTTCTCGTACTCCTGAGCCTCGCCTCGTACAGCGCCACTGACCCCTGTTTCAGCGTCTCCGGATCGGCCGGGAAAGTCGAGAACGCCATCGGCATCATCGGCGCCTATCTGTCCGACGCGCTTTTCAAGCTCTTCGGCCTCTCATCATACCTCATCGCGTCTTTCCTTTTCGGGTATTCGGTGTTCCTCGTGCTCGGCAGGGAGGCGGTGCATCCTTACCTCAAGAAGATCGGCGGCGTGCTGCTCTTCATCTCGGCGACCGCGTTCTTCGCGCTCCAGAGCGAGACGGTCCGACTCTTCGGAGAGGAGGTCCCGTCGGGCGGCATGCTCGGCCGCCTGATCGCCCGTCTTCTCCTCGATGGCTTCTCGGCCACGGGCGCCTACATCATCACGGTCACTGCCGTCGTCATCGCGCTCATGCTTCTTACGCCCTTTTCGCCGCGTGCGGTCTTTGTCTGGCTACGCCGGATGTACAAACGACTGGTGGAGCAGGTCGAGATCCTGATCGACGTGTACCGTGCCCGTGCAGAAAAGGCGCGGGAGGCGAAGCAGCGCCCCGTGCTTCCGAAAGAGCCGCCCAGGATCGTCGAGACGCGTAAGGACGCGCCTCGCGTAGAAAAGGAGAAAAGGGAGAAGCCTCCGAAGCCCACCCAGGCGAGCTTCGAATTCATGGAGAGCAAGGAAGGCTACCGCCTCCCGCAGCCGGAACTGCTCGACCCGCTTCCGCCGCCGGTGAAGAAGATTTCGAAGGAGGACATGCTCGCCCAGTCCGAACTTCTCGCCCGGAAACTCCTTGATTTCGACATCCAGGGCCGTGTGACCCAGGTCTACCCGGGTCCGGTGGTCACCATGTTCGAGTTCGAGCCTGCGCCGGGCGTGAAAGTAAGCAAGATTGTTTCGCTCTCCGATGATCTGGCGCTCGCCATGAAGTCGGCAAGCGTGCGCATCGTGGCGCCGCTGCCCGGCAAGGCGGCGGTCGGGATCGAGGTGCCGAACAACTCGCGGGAGACGGTCTATTTCCGCCAGATACTCGAGTCCCCGGAATACCAGACGAACAGGTCGAAGCTCAGGATCCCGCTGGGCAAGGACATCTTCGGCGCGTCCGTCGTGACGAGCATCGAGAAGATGCCCCACCTGCTCGTGGCAGGCGCCACGGGCTCCGGAAAGAGCGTCGCCATCAATTCCATCATCCTCGCGCTCCTGTACAACGCTCGTCCGAACGAGGTCAAGCTCGCGATGGTTGACCCGAAAATGCTCGAGCTCTCCGTCTATGAAGGGATCCCCCACCTCATCACGCCGGTGGTCACCCAGCCCAGGAAAGCGGCGGAAACGCTCCGCGCGCTCGTCGCCGAGATGGAGCGGCGCTACCGCCAACTGGCCGAGAAGGGCTCGAAGAACATCGACTCTTACAATAAAGCCGTACCCGAGGCCGAGCGGCTGCCCTATATCGTCGTGATCGTCGACGAGCTCGCGGACCTCATGGTGATGGTCCAGCGCGAAGTGGAGGACTCGATCATGCGCCTGGCGCAGATGGCGCGCGCCGCGGGCATCCACCTGATCGTGGCAACGCAGCGGCCGAGCGTGGACGTGATCACGGGCCTCATCAAGGCCAATCTCCCGTCAAGAATATCCTTCCAGGTGTCGTCCAAGATCGATTCGCGCACCATCCTCGACGCGAACGGCGCGGAAAACCTCCTCGGCATGGGCGATATGCTCTTCCTCCCGCCTGGCTCCGCCCACCTTGTCCGCGTCCACGGCTGCTTCGTGTCCGAAGCGGAGATCAAGCGCGTGGTCGAGTTCGTCAAGAAGCAGGGAAGCCCGAACTATGAGCTTCTGGCCCAGCGCGTCAAGGAGGTCGCCGAGGCCGAGGTCGCCGCTATCGAAGACAGCGAGCGGGACGAGCTCTACGCGCGGGCCGTCGAGCTGGTCCAGTTGAACGGCCAGGCGTCCACGTCGTTCCTCCAGCGCAGACTCCGCGTGGGTTACAATCGGGCGGCCCGGATGATCGAGATGATGCAGGAAGACGGCATTGTCGGACCTGCGGACGGGGCGAAACCCAGGGAGGTGCTGGTGCGGAAGAACATGGACGGGACGGTGAGGGAAGGATGATTATGGAGCGAGCCGACCATGTCGGCGTGGCACGGCAAATGCAAGCTGTGTCGAGTAAAGCAAAACCCAAAGAAAGACATTAATCACTCATGGACTTTAAGACCGTCATTTCATCTCTGTTAAAATATTTCGGCGAGCACGGAATACGCTACGGCCTCATGGGCGGGTTTGCCCTGGGGCTGTGGGGCGCGGCGCGTGCGACCGTTGACCTCGATTTTTTGGTCAACCGCGAAGACATGGAAAAGATCGAGAGGGTCATGCGGGAGCTGGGTTATGAGCGCAAGTTCCGAAGCGAGAACGTCTCCCAATATATTTCTCCATCGAAACTGTTTGGGGAAGTGGACTTTCTCCATGCCTTCAGACAGGCAAGTATCGAAATGCTGAAGAGGGCTGTTGAGAAAGAGATTTTCGGCGGTACATTGAAAATCAAGGTATTGAGGCCGGAAGATTTGA
>JAWOJY010000043.1:0-12630 GCA_033854515.1 Nitrospirota bacterium | reverse complement strand
AGCGGGTCCCCCACGGCTCCCTTGTCCGCGATTAGGGTAACCGATTCCATGCCTGACGATGGCCTTCCCGTATGCGGATCGAGGATATGCTGATACCGCTTCTTATGCACGATCTTGAACCGCTCATAGTCCCCCGACGTGGATATATACTTATCGGAAAGGTCGAGAATGGCCATGACCTTGTCTTTGTCCCTCGGATGCTGGACGCCTATCCTCCAGGGGCTGCCGTCCGGACGATGTCCCATCACCCTGATGTCTCCAGCAAGCGCCACGATCGCATTGTCGATTCCTCGCCGATTCAGCATCTCGGCGACTTTGTCCGCCACATATCCCTTGGCGCACCCGCCGAAGTCCATGATCATTCCGGGCTTCTTGAGGAAAATCGTGGATGCCTTCTTGTCCACGACAATGTTCCGGTAGTCGACGAGAGCGCGGATTTTTTTGATCTCCGATTCAGTGGGGACCTTGCCCTCCTTGAGACGCATCTGCCAGAGCACGACGAGCGGCCCCACCGTAACATCGAACGCGCCGTCCGTAAGTTCCGAAACCCTCCGGGCCGCTTCCACGACCTCGATCATCTCGGGCGAGACCTTGACCGGGTTCTTCCCCGCCGCCATGTTCACTTTGGTGATCTCGCTATCGTCTTTATAAAGGGACATCATCCGGTCAAACCGTTTGACCTCCGCCATGGCCGCGTCTACCGCGGCTTCGCCATCCGCCGTGGTCTTGGCGACTACGGTGACGGTCACGTCCGTGCCCATGATCGCTTCCGTTTTCTGCACGGTCTTCGGCATGCCGGAACAACCCGAGCCCATCGCCGAAATTAACGATAGTATGAGAACAAATATCGTCCGACGTCTCATGATAATCTTACCTGCTTTTTGCATTGTGTAGGGGTGGTTAAGCGCGGAGGATAGACCGGACCATTATCCTTTCCTTCACAGCCTTTATTTTAATGACTTTTCTTTCTTTTTGCAAGCAGTCCCCGCGCCGCCGACCGTACCGCCTCGGACACGTTCCGGTTCTTTTCGAGCATGGCGAGCTCCCTGTCGGTCATCCTGTTCACGAAGGGGACCGCAACGCCTATGGGAGTTTTAGGATTGTTTACCAGTGCGGCGGCAACGGCGTATCTCTTCGACCATTCAGGGTTTGTCCCTATGATGCGAAGAACGTCTTCGGTCAGGTTCTTCGACTGCGCAAAGGTTTCGATCTCGCCGTCCGTGATCCTCGCATTTTGCATAACAGCAATCGCGACCTGTTTATTCGTGTCCCGGATGAGCAGTCTCCGGGCCTCCTTGCCGCCCGTCATCGCCAGCTTTATCTTCTGAGGAACGGGCATCTTCTGTAACTGCTGCGGCAAGTTCAGTTTTTTCTTCCCCGCTTCCTGTTTAGCCGGTCCCGTTCTCGGCGCTGAAAGCGCCGTGGCGCCTGTCATGGCGGGAGCGGTCTCATCGGCGACCACCAGGTCCATGACGCGGGTGCCGGAGATGAATTTTTTTATCTCCTCAGATGCGGTCAAGGCGATGAACGCAAGGGTCGTTTCGGACAGGCTTGGACACCGGACGAGGTCGCGCAGGATTTCCTGGTCGTCGCAATACGTCTGTGCGATGCGGTCGAGTATCCAGGCCGGGGTGCGTACGTCAAGGATTATCTGTCGGAGGGCAATCGGCGAACAATGTTCGATGTCCAGGGGCAGTTGCTTGCGGAACCTGGAGAGGAGGGTTTTCCACATGGAATAAAAATCCATCAGCCTCCTGTTATCGATCGGGAAATTTTCAGGAACCGCAGATGACCGCGATTCGACAGTTGCGTCTCAATCTGCTTATTTAATGTTCATCGCGGTCAAGACCTTGAGTTTCCTTACCCCGCCAGCCGTTTCGAAACCAGCGATGCCGTACCCTTGGCGCGGAACGCGGTGATGAACTCCACAGCCGACTTGTATGCCGCCTCCTCGGTCTTTTTGACGCAGTCTTTGGGAATCGAGTTGATGTCGGAAAGAAACTGCTTGGTAGCGAACTTGATGTCCTTGTTTTCTTTCTTCGCCCAGTCGCGCATTGCGCTCATGAGGTCGGCAGGCAGACAGTCGTGCGCAATATTCTGCCAGTTGGTGCCCACGTTTCCTTTGCGTATGCCGTAATCCGCGAACTGCCCCACCAGGTCGAGCGGCGTGCCCGTGATGCCGTGCTGGGCAATGCATACGCCCCATTTCTTGATCGCTTTGTAGATGTCGCCGGTGCGTTTGAGTTCGATATGGACCTCTTCTCCCGGCTTGTAATTCCCGTGCTTGGAACCGTTGTTGGTTGCGAGGAGATCGGCGTGCACGCCCGCCTTTTCCATGCCCTCGATGAACTCCACGGCTTCCTCGACGGTCGTGATCTCTCCGCCCTCTTTCGTAGATTTGATCTCGCCCACTTCAGCCTCGAGCCCGGCGCCCGCGTCGAGCACCATCCGGCCGAGTTCGGCGCTGATTTTGATATTGTCACGGGTCTCATTGAATGAAGCGTCGATCGCCACGGAGGTATACCCTGCGTCGAGCTGCGCTTTTACAAGATCCCGGGACTCGCCTACCACGGCCGGGGCGGGGCTTTTGGTCGTCACATGGTCTCCGTGGATGAAAAAGGGCTTCGAAAGTTTCGTCGCCTCGGCGTACCCGAACACCGTTTCCGCGTACTGAGCAGGGGTCATGCCGGTGTAGCCGCCCTTGAGATTACTCTCGCTCTTCGCGAGTTCGAAGCAGACAACGGCATCCAGGTCTTCCGCCGCACGCATGATCCCGGGGATCACGTGTTTGATCCTCGTGTTACACGCCATGATGATGACCTTCTCGTCCTTGAGCACCCCGAAGACGTCATGCGACGACAACACCTTCAACGTGCTTCCGTTTCCCAGTTTTTTCTTAGCGTTGGCGGGCATCAGGTCCCGAAATGTCTTTGACATTCACAACCTCCGTGTAAAATGGTGTGGTGAGAACACGAAGCAATTATACTGTCGTGAAGATTCGTTGTCAAGCAACACTATTGAAAAAGAGGCTGCGTTAAACTGCCGACGCGACCTTATACCCGGCCTCAACCACCGCGAAAGACAGCTTGTCCGTGGTGACCTTAGCGTCATCATAGGTGACCACGGCCTCACCCTTCTGAAGATCTACCTGAGCGTCCTGGACCCCCGGGACCGCCTTCAGCGCCTTCGTCACCCGCATCACGCAGTGATTGCACGTCATTCCCTGAATCTTGAGCGTCGCTTTCTTTGCCATGATGTTCCTCCTTGTTAAGGTTTCAAATATTCGATACATAATACATTATTCGTAAAAGGGCATAAAGATTTTTTTGTCGTGCTCATGCACCGGTTATTTGATTCCGTATTTCTCCAAACGGTAAATGAGCGTGGGCCTCGTGATCCCCAGGTACTCCGCCGCCCTGGTCTGGTTGCCTTTGTACTTTTCGAGCGCCTTGATGATAAGGTTCTTCTCGAGCTCCTCAAGCGAAATTCCCTCATCGGGAAGATTTAAAACAATGTTTTCAACGCTTGCCTTCTCTTTCTTCAACTTCTCCGGCAGATCGGCAAGGGTGATAATGTTCCCTCGTTTAAGCACGGACGCGCGCTCAATCACACTCTCAAGCTCCCGGACATTGCCGGGCCAGCCGTAGGAGAGTAGCGCGCCAAGCGCTTCTTGATCTATGCTCACGTCGAAGCCCGTATTGAATTTCTTGAGAAAATACGTTACGAGGAGCGGGATATCATCCCTGCGTTCTCTCAGCGGGGGCATTCGCAGAGCGACCACGTTTATCCGGTCATGCAAATCTTCACGAAATTTTCCTTCTTTGATCAACTGTTCGATATCCCTGTTTGTGGAAGCGATGACTCGGACATCCACGGGAATGGATTTTGTGTCGCCGACCCGGTCGACGACTCGCTCCTGCAGGAACCGGAGTATTTTTGCCTGGAGATCGATGCGAAGGTCTCCGATCTCGTCCAGGAGAATTGTTCCACCGTCGGCAAGTTCAAATTTCCCCTCTTTATTCTTCACGGCGCCGGTGAAGGCTCCCTTCACGTGCCCGAAGAGTTCGCTCTCAATCAGCGTTTCGGGAATGGCGGCGCAGTTCACCGCGACGAAGGGGCCGTCTGCGCGGGAACTGTTGAAATGGATGCCTTTGGCAAGAAGTTCTTTGCCCGTCCCTCGCTCACCCGTGATGAGCACCGTTGCATCGCTCGCGGAAACACGCCCCGCAAGGTCGAGCACTTCTCTGATCTTCTCGCTGCCGCCCACGATGTTCTCGAAGCGGTATCGGTCCGTGACCTCGGCCCTGAGCTCCACGTTCTCCTTTTCGAGCCGCCGCATCCTGAGCGCTCTGTCCAGCGTGAGCCGGAGTTCGTCGCGGTTAAAAGGCTTGGTGATGTAATCGAAGGCTCCCTCCTTCATGGCCTCGACCGCGTTTTCGATCGTGCCGTAGGCCGTGATGACGATGACCGGGAGGCGGGCGTCCCGCTGGCGTACCCTAGCGAGGACCTCCATCCCATCTATGCCAGGCATGGTAATGTCCGTTATCACCGCTTCGAAGGAGTTTCTCTCGAACAGCCGCAGGCCTTCCTCGCCGCTTGCGGCGGCGTTCACCGCATAACCCGCCTCGGTCAGGCTGAACTCGATCACTCGCCGAAGGCTGTCGTCATCGTCTATGAGGAGGATTGAGGGTTTTTTCATGCGAACAACATAATCAGCCACAAAGACACTAAGACTCAAAGAAAAAAACGATTTTTTTAATGGAGGTTTTGATTCGTTTCTTTGTGTCTTCGTGCCAGGCTTTACGCAACCGGTATCTTCACCGTGAACGTCGCGCCCTTTCCCGGCTCGCTTACTACGTCGATCCTGCCCCGGTGGTTCTCGACGATCCGGTACGTGATCGCCAGCCCGAGGCCCGTGCCGTTCTTCTTGGTCGTGAAAAACGGGCTGAAGAGCTTTTTCCGGTTCTCCTCGGAAATGCCGACACCCGTGTCGGCAATTTTCACCTCGATCATGCCGCCCTTAAGGGCGCTTTCGACCGTAAGGACGCCCCCCCGAGGCATGGCCTGCACGGCGTTCAATATCAAATTCAAAAACGCCTGCTTGAGCAACCCGCCGTCGAGACTTCGCTTGCCGATGGATTGATCGAGCCGCTTCTCCACTTTTACGCCGGCCTTCCTGGCTTCCTGGGCCGTGAGGGTCAGCACGGACTCGATGGCCTCGTTCACGTCGGTCTGGCGGAACTCCGGCTGCTTGGGCCGGGCGAAACCGAGAAATTCCTGCACGATCCGGTTGAGTCTGTCCGTCTCCTTGAGCAGGATCTGAATGAACTCATACTTGGCGTTATCCGGCCGGTAGTCGTCCTTGAGTATCTCCACTGCGCCCTTGATGGAGCCCAGAGGATTCCGGATCTCATGGGCCATGCCCGCCGACAGCTCTCCGAGCGCGGACAACCGGTCGGCCCTCCTGAGCTGCTCCTCGGTCTGAAACAGCACATCGGTCTGTTCCTTGAGCTTGCGGTGCGACTCGTCGAGACGTACGAGCGCATGCTCGTAACGCGTGCGCTGGTTCTTCTCCATCTGGCTCAGGACTCCGGTAACACCGCCGATCAGGAGAAAAAGGAACAGCTCGATGAAGTTGTACACATCGAAGAAAGGGTCCGTCCAGTGGAGAAACAGGTGCGGCGAAAAAAGAATGGTCGAGGCTATGGAAACAGTCACCCCGCCTTTGATCCCGTACCAGTACGCCCCCAGAAGTATCGGCACGATGTAAAGGTGTCCCAGGATGCCGTGGAGCATGCCCGCCCGGGCTCCCCCCGCCAGGTAATGGATGAGGGTGATTAGCGCGAGCAAACCAGCGAGGACATACGATCTTAGACCTTTGATACGTTTCTTAAGAATACCAGCCATATTTAACAGAGGACGATGGGCGATAGCCGGCTCGGCTCACTGCGACGAAGGACGACGTCGTCGCCTTCCATCGTCTCTCATCTCTCATCGGCGCTCCTCATCGTGCGTCGAGGTTGAACGTGGTCGTGGCCGCCGGTTTTCCTGTTCGCGCGACCGACACTTCCACCTTCCATCCGCCTTCCGCCGGAACGTTCAAAGATGCACTATACGTGTCGCCCTTTAGCACTGCCTGCGTGTTAAAGTCCATCGGCGCCATGCCGGGCATGGGCGGCATGTAGTACCGTACGGTCACCACCGCGTCCGTTACGGGTTTCCCGGACGCCTCTGTCACTTTCACATTCAGGGTATTGTCGCTCTTGACGAGCGGATATCGTGCGACGGAGAGCGTGACCTTCATATCGTCAACAGCCTTCTGCGATTCAAAGCCCTTCGAACATCCTGCCGTGAGCATCCCTGTCGTCACGGCAAGCACAACCCAGTAAAGGACTTTTTTCATGTCCGTTTTCCCCCTTGATAAGCAAGGTATGCACAGGCAGTGCGCAGTATCGGCGCAAGATGAATGGTTTTTCGTCTGGAAGACAATAAAACGGAAGGCGACCCGCTGAATGGTGTCAGTCCCACCATAAAAGCAGCCTCTTTGTTTTTTCGATCTCTTTTTGGAGTTCTTCAACGCTTCCAGCGCCCTGCTCAACTGCGTCGGGGCAGAACTCGTAGACCTCTTCGCTGAAGGCCTTCATGTCTTTCGGCAGGGTTTTGAATTTTATATCGACCCAGTCGCTGCCCGCGCCGACAATCTCGAAGGGAGAGGCCGCTTCCCACTCCTGGAGCCGCTCGACCACGTCATCATTCGTGATATCATAGCTGTTTCCGTCGGTCTGCATGACTCTCAGGATGTCATACTGGTCGTTGCCTTTGATCACCCCGATTTTATCCGTTTTTATCCCCTCGTTTGTTTCGATGACAAAAGCCATGTATTTCAAGGGGCGCAGCCTTTTCCTGAGCGAAGCCAGGAGAGCATCCGCCTTGTCCTCAGGTACCTCAACGGAAATCCCGGGGGCCATGATCTGGTAGTCATTTTCGTCGTACCCGGTCAGCCGGTGTACGTCTTCACCGATAACTTCTTTGACCAGTAGGAGGACCCTCTTTTCGAAACCCACAAGCTTTGCCAGGTCCTCCTCGTGAGGAGAGAGCGAGACCTGATGTTTTGCCCCCAGGATCATGAGCGCAGCACCGAGCAGGAAAAAAATCACAAAGCATCGTCTATACCGTTTGGCCATTCACTTTGCTCCTTCTTCCCCCGTACGCCGGAAACAGAGAAATAGGCCGGCGTAACCCGCATAAACCATATTATTTTAACATATCCGGGAAGACAAAGACAATAGAATATCTGCGCATGGTACACCGGACGAAGAGCGGGGAATCTGAAGCAGAGAATATCGGCCGCGAAGTTCTTAATGCATGGGGGAAGGGGGACCTTTGGTCTCCGCCCTCTGCATGAAAAACACGAGAAACATGACGAGGATCATGAGAAGCGAAAGAATCCGGAAAGCATCGTTGAACGCGAGCATCATGGCCTGTCGCTGCAATTCTCCGTTAATCAATGCGTCTGGGCTCAGGTTGTGTATGCCGCTGTATTTGAGGATCGATGCGATGCGCTCTTTTGTGAGCACGTAAGCGGTATCAAGGGGTGACAGGCGCTCGACAAGGCGAGTCTGGTGAACCTGCGCCTGACGCGAGAGCACGGTCGTGACGACGGCCACGCCCACGCTCCCGCCGATGTTTCTGAGGAGGTTGTAGAGGCCCGTGGCCTCGGTCATCCTCTCTTTGGAGATGTGCGAAAGGGTCATGGTCGTGAGCGGAATAAACAGGAACCCCATGCCGATCCCGAGGACGAAACGGGGCCACACGAATGACCAGAAATCGGACGTAAGAGTAAATTGTGACATCATATAGGTTGAAGCGGCTGAGATCAGTATGCCGACAACAAGTATCCCCTTCGGGTTCGTTTTCGTGACCAGTTTGCCCGATATAGGAAGGGTGAACATGGTCGCCAATCCTCCGGGGCCGAGCACCAGGCCCGCAAGGAACGCGGTGTACCCCATGAGGTTCTGCAGAAAAATCGGCAGGAGCACGATGCTCCCGAAGAGGTTGAAGAACGCGAAGAACATGACGATGTTTCCCGTCGTGAAGGTGCGGTCCTTGAACAGCCTCAGGTCCACGATTGGCGTGTCCGAGAACCATTCGAGGATGATAAAGAGTGACAGCGCAACGACCACCACGACGGCAATCGTGGTGATGGTGGGTGACGAGAACCAGTCGTCCTGCTCCCCCTTGTCAAGAACGAACTGGAGCGAACCGAGCCCGATGGAGAGAAGGGCGAGACCCCAGTAGTCGATCTTCATCTTTATCCGCTTCATGTACGGGGGATCAGATATGACAAGCATGGTGAGAAAAACGGAGATAATGCCGATCGGCACATTGATATAGAATATCCACCGCCACGACCAGTTGTCCGTGATCCAGCCGCCGAGAAGAGGACCGATGATGGGGCCGAACATGATGCCCATGCCGAAGATGGCCATGGCCATGCCGTGCTGCGCCGGGGGAAACGCCTCAAGCAGGATCGACTGACTCAAGGGCTGGAGCGCGCCTCCCCCGATGCCCTGGAGTATTCTGAAGAAGATGAGGCTCTGGAGGCTCCAGGCGGAGCCGCAGAGGAAGGAACTCGTCGTGAAGATGGCAACCGACGCCATGAGGTAGTTCTTCCTTCCGAAGAGCCTGCTGAGCCAGCCCGTAATGGGAATGATGATCGCGTTCGACACGAGGTACGCCGTGATGGCCCACGTAGCCTCGTCGATGCCCGCCGAAAGAGAGCCGCGGATGTGGTTGAGCGACACGTTCACGATCGAAGTGTCGATGATCTCGATCAGCGTGGGGAGCATTACCGTGAGTGCAATGAGCCAGCGGTTCATTTTGCATATACGACAGGCACGACCGACATCCCGACCCGCAGCATCCTGTCGGGGTCCGTGCCCTTTTCGAGAACGATCTTGACCGGAATTCTCTGCACGACCTTGACGTAGTTCCCTGTGGCATTTTCCGGAGGAAAAAGCGAAAAGGCCGAGCCGGTGCCCGCCATGATGCTTTCAACTTTCCCCCAGAACACCCTGCCCGGGTAAGCGTCGGCCTTGATCTTCACCCGCTGTCCGGGCATGATGCCGTGTATCTGGGTCTCCTTGTAATTTGCAACGATGTAGACGTCCTGGAGCGGGACAATCGCCATGAGCGGCTGGCCGACCTGTACCTGATTGCCGATCTCCACACTCTTCCTCGTGATGTAGCCGTCGACGGGAGCAAAGATCTTCGTGTAGCCGTAATTGAGTTCCGCGATGCCGGCGGCGGCCTCCTTCTGTTTTGCCTTCGAAGCCTGAGAATTTTTCTGCGCTTCGGCCTGTACAATGACCGCTTGCTGGGTTTCCACGGCCATCTCGGCCTGCCTGAGCTGCTCGGTCGCGGCTGACACCTGGGCGCGCGCCACGTCGTAGGCAGTCTTCATTTTTTCATACCGCTCCTGCGGGATGACCTCTTTCGCGAACAGGGCGTCCGCTCGCTTCGCGTCCAATTCCGCCTGTTTCATATTTGCCTGTTGGAGTTCGAGGTTGGCCTTCGCCGAGGCGACGCGAGCCTGTGCTTCTGCAAGCATCCTCTTCGCCGCTTCGACCCTGGCATCGGCCTCCCCGATCTTTGCCTTTTCGGAATTGGCGTCCGACGCGGCCTCGTTCAGCCTCACGCGATAGTCGGCGGGATCGATTTCGACGAGCAGGTCTCCGGCCTTCACGTGCTGGTTGTCGTCGACGAGGAGCGTCTTCACTGTGCCCGAGACTCTCGGCGCAACGATAGTAATGTTTCCTTCGACGAAGGCGTCGTCCGTGGATATGTGCGTCCTCGAATACCACAGATAAAAACCGCCCGCGACCGCGCCGGCGACGAGCACTGCGGCAAAGATGGCGAGCGCCTTCTTTTTCCTTCTCTGGTTTGTCGTCACTGCTGATTCTTCCATGTGCTGCCCTCCGTATTCCGTACACACAGGATTCGCAAAAGTATCCGCGAGTTCCTGGTTGTTGTCTCTTGTCTGCTGTCTGTTGTCAGCCGACTGTCCTTAGTTGCTCTTCACAGGCTGCGTCTCGTCAGTCGTCTGTGTGTATGCCTTGACAAGATCCTTGCCTATAGCATACTGGAGCCGCGCCTCCGCCCTTCTGACCCCGTACACGCCGTCCCAGTAATTCGTATCGGCCCTGGTCTTGAGCGTCACGGCGTCGAGGACGTCCGTTGCCGTCCCCACGCCTTCCTGGTACCGAAGCCGCACGAGCCTCAAATTCTCTTCGGCCTGCTCCACGGCCTGCTGCGCGACGTCGAGTTTCTGCCGCGCGCTCTGGAGGTCGAGGTATGCGCTTTTCACCTCTATCATGACCCGGTCGAGGAGCTTGTCCCTCGACAGCTTGAGCGCCATCTCTTCAGCTTTCGCTTTCCCCACCTTCGCCGACGTTGCACCGCCCGCGAAGATGTTCAGGTTCACGCCCGCAACGACCGACCAGTTTTCGTCGGGGGTCATGTACCGGTTTTCTTCATAATTATACCCGCCGGTCACGAAAATATTCGGGAGGTATTCGGCGCGTACCGCCTTGACCTCCTCCTGTTTGGCCGCGATCCCGGCATCGGCCTCTTTGAGCTCCGGCCGTTCGGCCTCGGCCATCCGCCACGAGTCCTCAAGCGTGACCTCCGGGAGCGCACCCACGCTGACTTCCTCGGCCTTCACCTCTTCGTTCAACGGCCTCAGAAGCAGGCTGTTGACCCTCGATGCCCTTATTTCCCGCGCATTCTCGGCGGTGAGGAGCCGCTGCTGGGAATCGGAGAGCGTCACGTTGGCCTGAAGCACGTCGTTTCTCGTGATCATCCCCTCGCTGAAGAGCGCCTCGGTGTCGCTCACGTGCGCCTTTAGTGCGTCGACCTCGTCATGGGAAACCTGGACCAGTTTCTCCGATTCAAGCAGATCGAGGTAGGCAACGATGAATTCCAGCGCCGCGTCGTTCTTCGTGCGGAAGGTGTCCACTTCTTTCGCCTTGAGCCCGTACTTTGAAGCGCGCAGCGTCGACGTGGTCTTGCCGAAATCGTAGATTGTCTGGTTAACGGTGAACCCATAGGAGTTGAAATCCTTCTGGGCTGTCGGCGCCGTAAGGGGCCCGAAGACCGCCTCGGGCTGACTCTTGAGGTCCGTGTGGCTCGCGAACAGGTCGACCCGCGGGAACAGTGGCGACCGCGCGAGCGCCACATCTTCACGGGCCTGGTCTTCTACAGCGCCTGCAATCCGCACGTCCCTGCCCTTTTCTGCCACGATTTTGAGACCCTCGTCCAGCGTAAGGGAAAACGCGATTGATGGAGCGAGGAAGAGCAATGTTACGCCAATGCACAGTCTTTTCATCATCGTAACCTCTATTCGTATCTGAGAGCGTCAATGGGATTCAAGAGCGACGCCTTGTAGGCGGGATAAAATCCGAAGAATATGCCGACCAGCCCCGAGAATCCGAAGGCAAGCAGGATGGACAGCGGCGAAACAACCGTGGGCCAGCCCGACACCGACGAGAGAATCAGGGATGTGGACACCCCGACGATAATGCCGATGACTCCGCCGATGAGTGAAAGCGTGAGCGCCTCGATGATGAACTGGAGCCGGATGTCCCAGGTTTTCGCTCCAATGGCCATGCGGATGCCGATCTCGCGCGTACGCTCGGTGACGGACACGAGCATGATGTTCATGATGCCGATCCCCCCGACAAGGAGCGAGACCGAGGCGATGGCCCCCAGCAGCAGCGTCATCACCCGCGTCGACTGCTCCGCTGCCTGCATGATCTGGGTGAGGTTCCGAACCGTAAAATCGTTTTCCTGCTTCTGGCCGATGTGGTGCCGCTGCCTCAGCAGTTCCGTGATCTGTTCCTCGGCCGGCGACAGGTCTTCAGTGCTCCTCGCCTTGACCATGATGATCCTCACCATGCCCGGGAACTGGGTCCCAAAGAGCTTTTTCTGGGCCGTGGTCACCGGGACATAAACAGTGTCATCCTGGTCCTGGCCCTGGGGTGACTGGCCTTTCGGGGCAAGGACGCCGATCACGGTGAAGGGAACGTTCTTGATCCTGATCGCCTGGCCAACGGGGTTCTGGTCCCCGAAGAGATTATCCACCACGGTCTGGCCGAGGAGGGCGACCTTCGTCGCGCTCTTGACGTCCTGCTCGGTGAAGGGCCGGCCGGAAGACAAGGACCAGTCCCGCACCTCCAGCATGCCCGGCGTCGTCCCGGTGACGCCGGTAGACCAGTTCAGGTGCCCGTAAACGACCTGCGCCACGCCTCCGAGGACCGGCCCCACATCCGCTACTGCGGGGCATTCCTTAAAGATGTCCTCGGCGTCTGCCAGGGAGAGTGTGGGCTGCGTGCCTGCGCCCATCCTCACCCCTCCGGCAGTCGTGGACCCGGGGAGAATAATGAGGAGGTTGCTTCCTATGCTCGATATCTGCTCGGAGATTTTCCTGCTCGCGCCCGTGCCCACGGCGACCATGGCTATCACGGCGCCGACACCGATGATGATCCCAAGCATGGTGAGCGAGGAGCGCATCTTGTTCACCCACAGCGCCCGGAAGGATATCTTTATGGTAGAGGGTACATTGATCATTGT
>JAWOJY010000042.1:0-54259 GCA_033854515.1 Nitrospirota bacterium | reverse complement strand
TTTGCGTCGGCTGTTGCTGCAATGAAGTGCAGGAAGCTCGGCGGACGGGCGGGCATCCCAAGGCTTTCGGAAGTGCGGGAATTTCTAAAGAGCAAGTAAGAAGGCAGAAGACATCTTGGGTTCACTTTAAGCTATATCGAAAGCTGCTGGGCAAGATAGAACTTTGCCCGACCTACGGACTATTTCTCAAGTTCGTTGTCACGGTCGTCCTCGGTACATTTCGAAAACTCACCCTGGGGGCTCAGACATCCGAAATGCTTAACCCTCGGACTCGGTCGCCTGCCTAAATTTTCGCATGGGAGACCTTAAAAAATCCTTCACAAACCCCGCAAGTCCTCGGAGTCGGGCCTACACCCTGCACTCGCGCCTCTCAGGTCGCCGCCCTTTTTTCGTTGACCATAACGGAAGAACACATAAGGGCCTACGAATACCCATAAGGGAATGAATATCCAGACCTGTCCTGCGAATATGTTGTACGCGTGAAAGAGCTTGCTCCATGGCTCGCCTGCAATGAGCCCCATTCCGAACTCGAAGGACTCGGTCATCAGGAACCACATGCCGCCGATGATCCATGCTTGCATTGCCGACTTGACGGGCCAGACCCTCGTGAGGAACCGGATGTAACCTGCCAGTAAGACGATGAGAACGACCGTAGAGATCTGATGGGCTGCCAGGTCGCCGACGTGCGGCTTGTACGCGAAATCGCGCACGCCTCCGTTGATGATCGCTAGGACCATCATACCGAACCATGCAAAGAAATACTTGATAATCATAAGAGACTGTCCTTTGTCGATTTAATAACTCTCCAGACGGCTATTCCTGGCCGTGCCGCTCTAACCGTAAGAGAACTTCAGAGTTCGGAGTTCCTCCGATAGAGCCATTGGAGGCAGCCTGCGTTCGAAGTTTCGAAGCGAAGTGTATCACTTCTCTGTTCTTTTATACGCATCGGGATTCAGGATTGCCATCAGCCTCTCCAGGGCCCTCGGCGTTTCCGTCACTTTTTTGAAACCGTATTTTTTGTACAGCTCATGGGCGTCTTTGGTCCCGAGGAGCCATAAGCGCAGGCCCCGCAGCTCGGGGTGGTCCATAATGGTTTTGACCAGCCTTTTGCCGAGCCCCCTGCCTCGATAGGGTTCGATGATGAAGACATCGCCTACGTAGGCGACAGTGGCGTAGTCCGTTACGACCCGCGCAAATCCCACCTGCCTGCCCTGGTGGTACACGCCGAAACAGAGCGCGTTCTCTACGGATTTTTTCACCACCGGAAGAGGAATACCGGCGGCCCAGTAGGAGCGGTTTGCGAGAAAATCGTGAATCATCGCAAGATCGAGCCGCTTTCTGTCCGTGCTTATTTCGTATTCGTCATCGCTCATCGTAATTCCTTCGTCCGCCGGAAGACCGCCGCATCAAAGACTCCAAAGAGGGCGTTGTATCTGTCTGTGCTTTTCTTTTTTAATAAGAAAACCTGCAGGAGGTTCTTCGGCGAGATGGCCCGGTGATCTCCCACATTAAAGTTCGGAGTTCGGAGCTTAATGATGTCGTTTTCCTGATGGACGAGGGTAGAACAAATATGTACGAATGTCAACGGTTTCGACGGTAAAAATTTTCAAGCGCGGAGCCAGCCCTGACTGGAGCTGAAAATTCAGTTGCTCCTCGCCGTTTTCCAATACGAGGTCAAAGCGGACAGAAGGAAGAGCGCCTCTCCTGCGCCGAAAAGTCCCCAACGAAAGTGCGCGGGAACAAGATCCTGAACGGTGGGCCGGGTGCGATAAAACCGAGTATGTTATAATTGAATCAGGATTCTGAGGACACATTCCTTTCCTGGTCGAAGCAACGGCATGAGCCAGGCCTGAAAGGAGACGTTATGAACAGGATAGAGAAGAAAGAAACGGCGCCCTGGGCAGCAAAGTTATTCGAGGAGGAAGTCCGTGAAATCAACCCGGACGTTCCCCGTGAGGTCATTTGCAGTATGGTGGACGACTACCTCTATTATCAGCAGGACGACCTCACCAAAGATGAAGCGCACCTGATTATCGAGGAAACGTGCATTAAGAAGTGACTCCGGACAAACCCGGGTAAAACCCTAAAATTAAATCCAGTAGAAAAGGCTTAGAGGCTGCCCTCCTAAGCCTTTTTATTTTACGGATCGGGAAGATCCAAAGAATGAGGGAATTTCGGATGCAATAATCGCTGCTTGAGGGGGCATCGGTGTCGCTGTCACGTTACTGAAGAGCGTTTACGCCCGCGCGCTCGAACAACACGAGGTAGAATTCCCTGTCGGCGCGAGCCGGCCCTTCTCCCCGCTTCTTTCTATTCTTTTTTGTATTTGTCTCCGATATATTTGCAGTCCTTGATTTCCTCTTTTGCATCGGCCTCATCCACGAGCTCACCGTAGACATGACCCGCGAAAAAACCCATGCTCACCTTGAACCGAATAAACCGTGTCTGCCCTTTTTCCAGGGTAAAACTGACCTTGCGCGTTACCTCGGTAGACGTTACCGCCGTATACTCGCCTGCAGGGCGGTCGACGTAAAAGAACCCCTGGGCTACCGCTTCCCCCACTTTCTCGCCGTTAAGCAGTACGTCCGGTCTGAGCATAGCGCCAAGAGTACTCGTCCGGTAGAAAAAGATCCGCCCCAGTTCGGGGCTGTGTGCAGCCATGTCGGGCTGGAGCTCGGAAAACTTTGGCCCGGAAGCGCAGGAAGTCAGGAAAACAGCCGCAAGGACCAGCAGTCTGAAAGTAATCACTCTCCTCATCGGAATATTCCTCCTTTATTTTACTGGAAGTTCCATTTTTTCCGCTATCGACACAAACGCTTTTTCGACCGGCAGATAAAAACCCGTCAAAAAACCATTTGACACGACCAGGTACGCTTCATGGACATTGGAACATTCCACGGTCAAAGCCTGGTCCCGGGACTTGTAAACTTCTCCTTCGGGTATCGTGCCGCATAAATCCCACCGGGTGCCTTCACGCAGCGTGCGTTTGTATCCACAGGGAGCTTGCTTAATGAGCACGTCGTCTTTTATTATGAATGATCGAGGGGCTTCAATTTGCTGCGTAAATTGGGTAGGCTTCGAAGAAAGATGATATACGTCAAATGCACAACCAGCCGCAGCAAGCAAGACCAGTAACAGCGCGAGCGCATTTCTTGTTCTCATACTCTCCTCCTCCTATCGTCAACATCGATTCACGTGCGACAACTTTACAGCTTTGGGACGGTGTTTGCCCGGGTGCCTGTCTTCTAAGGCTGAATTTTCTGCGTGGGAGGTTTGTTTGGCGAGGTGGGGAAAACCGCTTCCTGGGTGTTCTCCCATAATAGTCAGAGTATGTGAAGACCGGCAAAATTGCAAGGTTTTTGATGGGGTATTTTTAGGGTACCCGGCAAAGTGCAAAGTGAGTTATATCAAGGAGTTGCCGATTGCGGCTGCCGGAGTTGAAGAGCGCTGGATCAGTGATCGTGGGAAAACGTCTCTAAGCCGCTCTCCCAGAATTATAGCCTGCACCCGCGTTTTCGCAAGAGCAGAGCGTTCTGAGTTCAGCGTTCGGTGATTGGAGTTGCGAAGGGGGGCAAGGGAAATTCTTGGTCAGCCGTGCTGCTACTGCCGTTTTTTATACTGCTTCCCCTCGTTCCAGCAATTGCCCACCGGTTGCCCGAGGGACCAGTATTTCACGCTGCTCATATCGAAGAGCAGCGGACGGACCTTTGCGAGGTCCACGATCCCGTTCGTGAGCACGTCTTCATCGGCGTAGGTGGCAGCGATCTCTCCGATGAACACGTCATGCGTTTCGAGCTGATAAATATCGTGGAGCCTGCATTCCATCGAGAGCGGGCAATTCAGGATAAGGGGTGCCGTCTTCAGTTCGCCGAAAAACGTTTCGAACACGCCGGACTTGTCGGTCCGGGTGCCTGAGACCAGACCCACATAATCGGCCTCGACCATGTGGTCCTGCGACAGGATGTTCACGCTGAAGGTCTTGTTCTCCCTGATGCCCGCATTGGTATGGTGCATCCTGCCCATGCCGAGCGATATCAGGTGCGGCGCCTTGGCGTTCAGGATCCCGACATGCGCAATGTTCAGGAAGTTCACCTTCCCGCTCACGAGAGCGCCCACGACCGTCACCGGCGTGGGATACAGCACGTTCTGGTTGCCGATCTTCTTTTTCATGGAGTCCTCATCCCCGATCACTCATAAACAGAGCAAATGATTTTCTCCTGAATTTGAGGATACAATACTTTCGCGAAAGGGGCAAGGGGAAATGTATCAATCGGGTTGCGGAATGAGATAGCATAAGCATGGAGCAAAGGGCGGAGGCGAAGAACACCTTATCCGGAATGGACAAACTTGACCATCAGGATTCGCCGATCCATCTGTTTGACACTATCTTGCCGATTTGATATTCTAAAAAACATAACCGTACATCATTTGTTGAATCATCTGCCGCAGAGTGAAGGTAAAGGGATTTGCCATGGGAATAAAAGCTGTAATAACCGGCGCCACAGGCATGGTTGGCGAAGGCGTGCTGCATGAATGTCTTTCACATCCCGATGTGGAATCCGTATTGGTCATCAACAGGCGACCGTGCAATGTACAACACCGCAAACTGAAGGAGGTCCTCCATCAGGATTTTGCCGATTTCAGCGGCCTCGAAAAAGAATTGACCGGCTACAATGCCGGGTTTTTTTGCATGGGTGTATCTTCCGTAGGAATGAAAGAGGAAAAGTACAGGCATCTTACCTACGACCTCACCATGGCATTGGCCCGTACGCTTTCAAAGCTGAATCCGGACATGACCGTTTGTTATGTGTCCGGCATGGGTACCGACAGCAGCGAAAAAGGCCGCATCATGTGGGCGAGGGTAAAAGGCAAGACGGAGAATGACCTGATGCGATTGCCTTTTCGCCGGGCGTATATGTTTCGCCCGGCTTTCATACAGCCGACCAAGGGCTTGAAAAACACTCACGCCGTATACCGTCTGGTTGCCCCGCTCTATCCTTTGTGGAAATTCCTGTTCCCAAACTATATTTTGACTCTCAAAGAGATAGGACTGGCCATGATCAACAGCGTCGATAAAGGGTATGACAGGCAGGTGCTTGAGGTGCAGGATATCGCGATCCTTGCCCGCAAATAACTACCGGGATCCTGTTCGCAGAGGGGACGCATATGAATCAAAAAAAGAGGTATACCGATAGAATCAACTGGACGATCATACTATTTTTCATAGCCGGCGCAACTCTCGTTATCATCGGCGGGTATGCGCACCCGCAGAAGTGGTCCGCCGTCGTCTCGAAGACATTTGTCCTTACGGGGGCCTGCACGGCCATAGCCTCTATCATCGCCTTTTTCCTCGCGCGATGAATTGAATACGTTCAGCGCTTCGTCCCACGAGCCTTTACCTATTTCTTGTCCACACTCAAGGGCCCTGAACCGAAGTGTGCGATGAGTAGTGCAGCGCCGAGCATGGAGAGGTTCTTCATGAAGTTTATCTGCTGCATCTGTCTCATCATCGGTTCTGTGACGGTCCAGAAGTTATGCATCATGAAGGTAACGGGCACCAGGAAGATCACGATCAGCCAGCCCCCGTATTTAGCTTTGTATCCCAGCAGGATGCTCAAGCCTCCCAGAAGGGCGATCACTCCCGCCAGAGGCACGGCGATCGGGGCCATCGGCACTCCATGGTGGGCGGCGTACGCGATCGTACCGGCGGTGAAATGCCCTGGCGCGGACAAGAGAAATATGGCAGCATACAATATCCTTCCCAGCAGAACTATGTATTTCATACTTTATTCCTCCCAGTTCGTATAGATTATATTTAAGAGAAATTGCGACTTTTTCAAGCACCGCCGCCGCCAAATACTCCAACTACCGTAAATGTGACGGCTTGGTATAGCTGCTCTGTTTCACTCATATCTCTATGATATCTTCATCCCCGCCTCCGGTGCGGTGCAAATCCCCTTCTGAGCGTGTTTTCGCTGATACTGACCGGGTTCATGAACTGAATAAGATAATCAGGGCCGCCAGCCTTCGAGCCCACACCCGACATGCGAAACCCTCCAAAGGGCTGCCTGCCCACGAGGGCGCCGGTAATTTTCCTGTTGATATAGAGGTTGCCGACGAGAAATTCTTCTTTTACCTGTTGAATGTTCGCGGGACTGCGGGAAAAGAGGCCCCCGGTCAAAGCGTATTGACTGTCGTTTGCCAGGCGGACCGCTTCGTCAATGTCCTTCGCCCTCATGATCGTGAGCACCGGTCCGAAGATCTCCTCGGTCGCAATACGGGAGTGGGGATCGGCATCGGTGAATAAAACCGGGCCGATAAAGTATCCTTCGCCTGAGGCCTGCCGTTCAAGGAGCAGTTTGCCCTCCAGTTTGCCGATCCCTGCATATTCCCTGATCTTCTTCAAAGCCGCCTCGTCGATCACCGGTCCAAGCACGTTCCCCGGCTCTTCCGGCGGGCCGATCCGCAGACTCGCGGTCGCTTCTTTGAGACGGTCGCTGAGTTCCGCGAAAATATCGCCGACGATGATCACCCGCGAGCAGGCGGAGCACTTTTGACCCTGATAGCCGAAAGCCGATTCGACAATGCCCGCTACCGCCTCATCGAGGTCAGCGGTTTCATCCACGATGATCGCGTTCTTCCCGCCCATCTCGGCGATCACTTTTTTTACGTTTCTCTGGCCTTTCACGGTCTCGCCTGCAAGCTTCACGATCCGGAGACCCACGTCCTTCGAACCGGTGAAGGCGATGAAATCTACGGCAGGATGGGAAGCGAGATATTCTCCCACGTCGCTCCCCGGCCCGGGAAGGAATTGAAGCACACCCGCCGGGAGGCCGACGGCTGTGAATATTTCGCAGAGCTTATATCCTGTGACCGGCGAGAGGCCCGACGGCTTGAAGATCACGCAGTTGCCGGCGACGATCGCCGCCGATGTCATTCCCGTAGCGATGGCGAGCGGAAAATTCCAGGGAGAGATGACGACGCCGATCCCTTTCGGCCGGTACCCGTATTCGTTGTCCTCGCCCGGATACTCTCCGAGGACCTGCGGCGCGCCGAGCCGCTTCATCTCGCGGCCGTAGTATTCCAGATAATCGATGGCTTCGCACACGTCGCCGTCTGCGTCCTTCCAGGCCTTCCCGACTTCGATCACCTCGAACGCCGCCAGCTCGAATCGCCTCTTTCTCATTTCCTCGGCAGCTTCAAAGAGATAGCGCGCCCTCGTTTCCGGACTTGTCCTTCCCCATTGTTCGCGCACCTTGAGCGCTGCTGCAATCGCCGCATCGGCGTCCTCTTTCGTCGCGGACGACACCCTGCCGACCACGTCCCGGGGACAGGCGGGATTGCGCGAGAGCAGTTCCTTTTCCGTCCGCACCGGGCCGTTGCCGGTCAAAAGAGGATAGCGGCCGTTCAGACTGCCTTTCATCGCGTTGATCGCTTCTGCCATACTCTCCCTGTTCCGGGCGATTGAGAAATCACGGAGCGGTTCGTTCCTGAAGCGGCCGTCGAAGGTTTTTTCCCCAGGCGACCCGGTGCGTGCCCGCGGGGCCTTGATCAAATCTTCAAACGGCGCCTTGACGCTGAAGGATTTCCTCAGGAACGATTCGTTCGAGGTGTTTTCGAGGAGCCTTCTCACGAGATAGGCCATGCCGGGGATCAATTCTCCGAGCGGCGTATACACCCGGACATCGAACGACCGCTCGCGCACAGCCTTGCGGAGCGGTTCGGCCATGCCGTACAGCATCTGGAACTCGAAGGATTCTTTGGAGACATTCAGGGTATCGGCGAGAGCGGCCGCGTGGCTGATGCTTCGGAGGTTATGGGTGGCGATGGCGGGCCGGACGACATCGCTGTTTTCAAAAAGCAGCCTCGTAAGCCGCTCAAAGGAACGGTCCGTTTCCTCCTTGTTCATAAAGACCGGCACAGGCCACCCCTTCCGGCGGTTCACGACAACCTCGTGGTCCCAGTAGGCCCCCTTCACAAGGCGGACGCCGATCTTCCGCCCGCGTTCCCGCGCCCAGCCTATCAATTCCGGGACGTCTTTTTCAGCGTCTTTCAGATAGGCTTGAAGCGCGATGGCCGCAAACGGACGCTCTCTGAACTCCTCTTCCTGGAGCAAGCTTTTGAAGAGCGCGATGATGAGGCCTTTGTAATAGTAGTGCTCCATGTCGAAGGTTACCGATATTTCGAGATCCTTCGCCTTGCGCAGCAACGGCCGCAGCGCGCGCCTGGTCTTTTCGATCGAACCTTCCCAGTCAACGGGGTCGAGCTGGGAATAAAAGGAGGAGACCTTTACCGACACGTCGGGCCGCGACTCCCCCGGGAACCTCGCGCGTATAACATCGAGAAGCGAGAGATATCGTTCGGCGTACTCCCGCGCCTCCTTCTCGCTCACGACGACCTCGCCCAGAAGATCGATGCTGAACAGCGTGCCGTCCGCTCTCAGCGCCTCGAGCGCTTTAACGGCGTCATCGGCCTTGTTCCCCGCGATGAACTGCCGGGCAATGGATTCGACGCTCTTCCTGATCACCCGTCCTGCGACGCGCGGAACAAAGCCCCTCCTCGGGATCCTCCCGATGGCTCCGCTAATGATCTTCGGCACTTCCGTCTCGCCGCTGAAATACTCGTTCAGCAGCCTCACAACCAGCGCATCGGTCTTGAGCGAGGGCAGCACATCGATAAAGCGGAAGAGCCTGACCTTGAAATCCTCATTTTTCGTGGACCAGTCCATGATACGGCCCATCCACCGCCTGGTGTCGAATATTGGCGGGGCGCCGCTCATCGCGCCGTGGATCTCGCGTCCCGTCGCTCGTATCTTTTCCTCCAGATAACCGTCTCCGTCCATGGTCTTAATTTTATCACGGCTTCCGCAAACCTGGACGGGCTTTTTACTTTATAATTGAAGTAAGGGACCCGGCGGAGGTCTTCAATGTACGCCGGGCGGAACAGGAGAAAACGATGAAATGGATCACCCGCGCCAGAGTCAAGGTAGACCGCGTGGCCTGTCCCTGGCTCATCAAGAAGTTCATCGACAAAGATGCGCAGTTTTTCTTTGTCCCTGCCGAAGTGGTGCACGCTGAGGCCCTGCGCCTTGACGCAACTCCTTTTGACGTGCCGAACGCGGAGCTGGGTCACCACGGCAGGGAATGCTCTTTCGAGGCCATCATGAAGAAGTACGGCCTCGGCAACGACCCGGCGCTCGTACTTCTCTCAAGGATCGTAAACGGTGCGGACACGGACAACACGCTCTATCATCAGTCTGAAAGCCCGGGTCTCTCCGCGATCGCCGAGGGGTTCCGGCATCTGGATTTTGCCGACGATCATGCCGTGAATGCGGCTGAATGGATCGTGTACGACGCGCTCTATGAGTACTGCAAGGAGATGGTCAAACAGGGACGGCCCCATGGCGCATTCGCCGCGTGACGTTATTCTCCTCTTCGGCGCCAGAAGCGTTCGCCTCTTCGCCTACGGCGCGCTCTCGGTGGTCCTGGCCTTGTACCTTTCCGAGGCGGGTCTGACCGAGCGACAGATAGGCCTGCTCTTTACCCTCACCCTTGCCGGCGACGCGGGGATCTCGCTCTGGATCACGACCACGGCTGACCGGCTCGGCAGGAAGCGGATGCTCCTCCTCGGCGCGGGGTTGATGGTCATGGCCGGGACCGTTTTCATTATCACCGCGACTCCGGCGCTTCTCATGATCGCTGCCGTCATAGGCGTCATAAGTCCAAGCGGAAACGAGATCGGCCCTTTTCTCTCTTTGGAACAAGCCGCCCTCTCACAGATCCTTCCGTCCGAAGAACGCACGCACGCCTTTGCCTGGTATAACCTCGCGGGCTCGCTCTCGACCGCGACCGGCGCCCTTGCCGGCGGGTTCCTGTCCCAGGCGTTGAGGCACGCCGGACTCTCGGAGCTGGTCTCCTACCGGGCGGTTATTCTGGGATATGCGGCATGCGGCGCGGCGCTCGTTCTCCTCTTCCTCCTCCTCTCGCCGGCTGTTGAAGCCGCGGCAACCGTGCCGGCCGTGCACCGTGTGTTCGGGCTCCACGCTTCAAAGGGCGTGGTGATGAAGCTGAGCGGCCTCTTTGCCCTCGACGCCTTTGCCGGGGGATTCGTCATCCAGAGCATGGTGGCCTACTGGTTCCATATCACGTTCGGCGCAGACGCCGCGCTTCTGGGAGGCATCTTTTTCGGCGCGAACATACTGGCCGGGGCCTCGGCGCTCCTTGCCGCGCGGATTGCCGCCAGGATCGGGCTGATCCGCACCATGGTCTTCACCCATATCCCCTCGAACGTGCTCTTATGCCTCGTGCCATTGATGCCCAATCTGGCTTTAGCCGTCACGGTGCTGCTTCTTCGCTTCAGCATCTCCCAGATGGACGTCCCCACGCGCCAGTCATACACCATGGCTGTCGTGGCTCCGGACGAGCGGGCCGCGGCATCGGGCGTCACGACCATTGCCCGATCAGTGGGAGCGTCTCTCTCGCCGGCCCTGAGCGGGGTCTTCTTCGCCTATCCGTTCCTTTTGAATGTTCCTTTTCTGGCTGCGGGCGGGCTCAAGATCGTCTACGATGTGCTCTTATACAGGAGCTTCAGGAAGGTCGACGTCACGTAAGCTTGTCAGTTGCGGAATCGGGACCGGGAATTTCGGAATGGAAGTGAGCAAAGGCCGCGTTCACTGCACGGGCGTTCATATCTCGAAAAGACTTCGGCTCGCGAAGCAGAAATATATATGAGGCATTATTTTTTCTTTTCAAGGTACTGCCCATAGAGCTTGGTTGCGCACTCCGGACAGAGGCCATGGCTGAATTCCGCGCCGGAATGCATACTGATATATGTTTCAATCCTGGTCCAATAACCCTTGTCGTCGCGGATCTTTTTGCAGCTCGCGCAAATGGGCAGGAAGCCTCTCAGCGTTTTAATTTCTTTTTGGGAATGCTCGAGCTGCACGAGCAGTTTCTGGCGCTCGATCGCGTAGCGAATCGAGCGTCCGAGCAGACCGCCAGGGACCCTGCCCTTGACGATATAATCTTGTGCGCCTTTCTGAACGGCCGCGATTGCCGCCTCGTCGTCATTGTGACCGGTCAGCACGATGATCGGAACATCGGGCATCTCCGCATGCGCCTTTTCAAAGGTGCCGAGGCCCTGCCCGTCGGGCAGCCCGAGGTCCAGCAGTACCACATCAACGACGAAGCCCTTCATGCATGCCAGGCCTTTACTGAGACGGTCCACGTGTTCTATGTGAAACGGGACCTTTAAGGTAAGGGAGAGGTCTCTCTCGATGAGAACGGCATCGTCGGGGTCGTCCTCGATAAGCAGCACGGTAATCGTCTTTGCATCCATAGGCGCTGTCCTTGCTTCGGCTCCTGACCGTTCTGGCTCATGTGATCATAACGACGACTTATTATAACACTCGGGATTGTGAAATAAAATACAGTCCGCTCTCCCTGCTGCACTAACCCGCGATGCTCACTCCGATCAACCTTCCGATGAGAAAGACCGACGCCGCCGCGGCGAGTCCGAAGAGCACCTGCCGTATGCCTGAATGGAGTATCGATCTTCCGGTAAAGAGCGTAATGGCCGAGCCGATTCCAAAGAGGCCGATGGCGCTCAGAGCCGCGCTTACCATGATTGCCGCAGTGCCGCGCAAAAAAATGAAAGGAATGACGGGCACGATTGCGCCCAGGGCGAAAAGGAGAAACGACGCGACGGCCGCCTCCCATGCGGAGCCGCCGAGGTCTTCGGGGTTGATCCCGAGTTCGTCGCGGGCAAGCGTATCGAGGGCGCTTGCGGGATTTTTCATGAGCCCGGTCGCCAGCATCCGGGCAGATCCCTCGTCCATTCCGCGCGCCTGGTAGATGAGGACGAGTTCTTCGACCTCCTCTTCCGGCACGGTTTTGATCTCTTCCTCCTCGGTGCGTATCTGCTTCTCGTAGAGCTCGCGCGAGCTCTGCACCGAAATCCACTCGCCCAGGCCCATCGAGACGGCGCCGGCGAGCAGGCCGGCAAAGCCGGTGAGAAGAATTCCCGTTCCCGACATCTCCGCGCCCGCGACGCCCATGACGAGGTTGAAGTTCGAGAGAAGGCCGTCGCTCGCGCCGAGCACCGCGGCGCGAAGGGCATTGCCGCCCGCGGTACGGTGGCGGCCCTCGATCCGGGCGAGGACGCCCCCCTCCATGCCCCCGCGCGAGTCCTGCTCGATCTGGCGGAGCAGTCGCGCGTGGGATCTTTCAGCCGGCATCATCTCCGCGGCCTCCGCCTGACCGCTGTAGCCGTGAGTGCTGATCTCCTCCATGGACGAGAGCGCCGGAAGCACCGTATCGACGCCGAAGCGCCGGGCGAGCCCGATGAGTACGCGCGTCCGGAAGGACGGGCTGAATTCCGGCACGCCCGCGCCTGCGTCGCGAAGTCTTTTTGCCCAGGATTCGGCATGTGATTCCTCGGTCTCGGCAAGCCGGCGGTACACATCGGCAAGCCGCGTGTTCTTCTCATGGTCGGAAAGAGCGCGGTAGAGCATCGCGCTGTTCCGCTCGTCGAGATAGTTTTCAAGATATCGCTTGAGGTCTTTCCTGTCGGTCATTTTGCTATCCTCTCCGCCGGTGATCAGATGGTAATCGGGAAAAACGTGATTTGTGAGCCGGTGTGAGCCGGTATGTTAAGTATAGCTCGCTTTCACTTGCAGAGCACGGTCCCAGCAAGAATCGTGAAGACGACCATGTCCCCGCACGCGTGCGCGAGCCAGGGCGCGAGCATTCCCCCGCTGCGGCGGCGGATTGCGCCCAGGAGGACGCCGTACACAAAGGTCATGACGAGTCCCGAGACGCCGTTCGGAAACCCATGAATATAGTGCGCGGCGCCGAAGAGCCAGGCCTGGACCGTTATCGATGCGTTACCCGCCCCGAGGGCCCCGTCGAGAGCCTGCATGACCACGCCGCGGAACACGAACTCTTCCATGGCCGCGTTCAACAATGAAAAGCCCAGGCCGGCGAGCGGAAAAAGCCAGACCGGCATAGTGGGCATGTTCGCGAGATGCGGGGACAGGTCAGGATGAAGAGCCCGATACCAGAGATAAAGGGCGATCCCTGAAAGGACTGCCGTCACTGCTGTGAGGAGAAGAACGTCCCTGCCAGGGCGCCCCGGACGCATCCACAATATGGATTTCCGAAGAGACGGGACCGCGAGTGTCACTGCGAGATACAGGAGAATCGGAATAAGGGTGCTGGACGGCCAGGGATGCGAAGGGGCAAAGTGAAAGGCCGTGAGAAGAAACGGAGCTGCGGCCGTTACCGCGCATAAAAGCATGAGATGAACGGCCTGGATCTCGCGCAGGATGGCGGCGATGACGAACAACAGGATTGCCGCTCCCGCTGTCCAGGGGCTGGCGTGAGCCCGGAGGGCGGCGAGCGAAAAAATAAGGGCCACCGCGAGGATGATGATCGTTCCGAAGGGGGCAGACCTCGGCGGAGGCTCGATGAGGTTGCGTGAAGGCGCCGTGGAAAAAATGTTTATCCGTGATGTATTTCTTTTTCCCGGTACCATACCCGCAGTTCCTTTTTCATGATCTTGCCCGTGGCGTTCCTCGGCAGCTCTTCGGTGAAGATGAAGCGCCTGGGTATCTTATAGTGGGCAACGTGCTCCGACAGGTAGTCCCTGAGCGCTTTCTGGTTCACCCGCTGCCCGTCCTGCCGGACGACGTACATGATCGGCAGCTCCTTGCCCTCCTCGTGCTCGTGAGGTACGCCGATCATAGCGCAGTCTTTGACCGCCGCATGCCGGTAGAGCACCTCTTCGACCTCGTAGGGGTAAATGTTCAGGCCGTCCACAATGATCATGTCTTTCTTGCGATCGATGATCCTGATGTATCCGTCATCGTCGAGGGCGGCGATGTCCCCGGTGTAGAGCCAGCCGTCGCGGATTGCCTTGACCGTATCGTCGGGCCGGTTCAGGTACCCCCTCATCACGCTCGGCCCCCTGACGATGAGTTCTCCCGGCGTACCGTTCGGCACGGCCCTCCCTTCGTCGTCGACGACCTTCACTTCGAGGCCGGGAAGCGGAAAACCCACGGTGCCGGGCCTGTTTTTCCCGGGACCCAGTGGATTGAACGCGACGACGGGAGAGGCCTCGGTGAGTCCGTATCCCTGGAGCAGCGGCACCCTGAAGGCGCGTTCGAACTCGTGGTTGACTTTCACCGGGAGAGGCGCCGCGCCCGATATGCAGAGCCTGAGGTTGAGGAACAGCTTGAGGAAAAAGGGCATGTCCTTTTCGGCCAGGATCTTATAGACCGTGGGGATCGCTATGAAGATCGTGATCCGGTCCAGCAGGAGGCTTTTCACGATCCGCGAAAAAGGCCGCACCGAGGGCAAAAGCGAGATCCTGGCGCCGGTGATGAGCGGGATGAGCACGCAGACCGTATAGGTGAAGGAGTGGAACAGGGGAAGAAATACAACGAAGCGGTCCTTGTGCGTGACGCGGATGACGGACGTGGCCGCGAGAGCGTTTGAGATGAAGTTTCTGTGCGTGAGGAGCGCGCCTTTCGGCCGCCCGGTGGTGCCCGAGGTGTAGAGGACGGTCGAGACGTCGTCCGCCGACGTCTGTGGCAGCAGATCCGGATTCTCGATCCGGTGCTCCGAGCGCGCCGTTTCGGAAAGCGAGTAGAATGAGCGTCCGCCTTTGTGCGAAAGCCGTTCCACGATGCCGGAGCAGTCCCCGTCGTAGAAGATGATTTTGATCCCCGCATCGTTCAGGACGAAATCGATTTCTTCGTGAGTAAGCAGCGTATTGAGGGGGAGCACCACTCCGCCCGCCCTGATGATCCCGAAGTAGGCGGCGACGTACCGGGGACAGTTCGGGCAGAGAAGAGCCGCTCGCTCGCCCCGCTTGAGACCTTTTCGGAGGAGGAACGCGGCGTACATGTCCGCCATTCGGTCTACGTCCTTGAACGTGAATTTTTTCCCCTCGAATTTGATGAACGCCCTTCGGGGCGTAAGTGAGGCTCGCCTGCGCAAGGTCTGGTCAAGCGGAAGAATATCTTTGATCATGGGCCGCAGTATACCACAACCACAGCATTCGAAAAAAGGAGAAAATATGAAACCTTCGTCGCAGTTTCGCGGAAAAAACGCATTTCATGAACCCGGAAAGGCCACTGCTTGACATTAAACAGGACATGCTCTATCTTAATTTATAGAATGTGATTTCAGGCAGGACGTTTTCCAAAAGAAAGTGCCCTGCGTTCGGCCGAGGGCCGAGAGGAGGAAGCTATGGCACGGTTACTCGCAAAAGATATTATGCACCCGCGGGTGAGCCTGTACGTGAAGGACTCGGGGCGGGATGTCGTGAAAAAACTCATGGTTAGCTACCCCGCCCTTCCGGTCGTCAATGACGATCTCGAGGTAGTCGGCATCGTTTCGGATTACGATGTCCTTGACGCCATAAAGGAGAAAAGGACTATCCATGAGTTCAGCGCCGAGTCCCTGATGAGCTGCGGACATGCCGAACATGGCATATGTACCGAGCCCGTCACCATCTCGTGGGACATGCCCATCGACGACATCGTGAACATGCTGTACGAGGTGCGGCTGTCCATATTGCCGGTCGTCGACGAAAAGAAGAAACTCGTGGGGATCGTGAGCAGGAAAAACATTATCTATGCAGTCGCGGAGCAGGACTTCTGGCCGGAGATGGAGTTTCAGAAGAGGGTGGCTGCATGACGGGGGACACGCACAGGAGTTCTCCGGCCCTGTAGCAGGAATCATTGAACAAGAGAGGAAAAGATGAAGGACACATTTTATTACCAAGACCTGATCAAAGTCATGAAGGAATGGATGGCATCGGAAGATGCGACCATAGATGACGCGCAGACGCTCAAGGAGGAGACGGACAATCGCTTTGTGAAAATGACCATGAAGATGCTGATCCAGGACGCGAACAAGCATAAAATCATCCAGCAGATGGTCATTGACAGCCTGACGAAAGAGTCCGTACATTTATCTCCCGAAGAACTCGATCCGCTCGAAGAAATCCTTAACAAACACATCTTGCACGAGACGGAGTCGCTGATCCGCGCAGTAAAAGCTATCGACAAGAGCGAGCCGCGAATTACGCGTTATCTTATGTCCTATTTGAACGCTGATGAGGCGGGACACCGTGAGCTCGTTGCCAAGCTGAACGAACTGAAATTGGCGACGGTGCAGATATCGTAGAAAGCCCTACAAGGGAGGTGAAGTTCATGGAGGAGAGGAGAAACGTAATAACTTTGAAAGGAAGCCCCCTCACGCTCATAGGACCGGATATCAAGGCGGGAGACAAGGCCCCGGATTTTACCGTGATCGATGGCAACCTCAATGAGGTGAAGCTCGGCGACTTCGCGGGAAAATATAAGATAATCAGCGTCACGCCCTCGCTCGATACACCGGTCTGCGACCTGCAAGCGAGGAGGTTCAACCATGAGGCGGCGTCGATGCCGGAGAACGTTGTGGTGCTGAATATCAGCATGGACCTTCCCTTTGCCATTTCCCGGTTCTGCACGGCAGCGGACATCGACAAGGTACAGGCCTGTTCTGACCATCGGGACGCTTCGTTCGGCGCTGCTTACGGCGTACTTATCAAAGAACTGAGACTGCTCGCACGCTCCATCTTCATCCTCGACAAGGACAATGTCGTGCGATACAAAGAGATCGTCACGGAGCAGACCAACCATCCCGATTACGACAGAGCGCTCGCCGCGCTCCATAAGCTCGTCGGGCTGGCAAAGGCCGCGTAAACGGGGCGGCTGACCGGATGTCGCAGGGGGAACGTGCTTTCTAAAGAAAGTGAGTTTGCTGCATGTTTTTTCATGATGAATGCATGCCATCAAAGAACTTGTGCACCATTTCGCTCAGTTCTTTCATTCTCAAGGGTTTGGCCACGACGCCCTGGAAACCGTAAGCCCGGAAGCCGGCCATGATCGGGTCGTTGGAGTTCGCTCGAAACGATTGCTTAGACGCCGGGATGATATCGAGCAGCTGTCTGTTCGCCTTTTTGCCGCCCATGCCGCGCGGCACGGTGAGGTCCATTATAATGCCGTCGAAAGGTGCCTCCGATGTGAGCGCGGCGCGATAAAGGGCAACGGCGTGTGGACGCCGTCTTCCGCCAATTTGAACGTGTAACCTGGCCTCATAAGGATGTCCGCGGTGGTTTCCCGTACGTCCTTTTCGTCGTCCATGATAGTATTCTCCCCTTCCCGGGATAAGTTTCCGCTTGTCCGTTTTTTTTTCGATAATCCATAGTTGAGGCGCTCTACACCATGCTACACTTTATGTAGAGTGTGTGGATTCGATGAAGAGAGGCTGGAACAACGAATGTCCCGCGTTTTAATCAAAACAAGAAGAGTCAAACGGACCGCCTGGGACCTGGCACCCCTTCTCGGCGGCGACAGCGATCCGCGCATTGAAGAGAAAAGGAAAGCCGTCGAGCAGGCGAGTTATGACTTCATCAATAGATGGAAGGACCGCATCGATTACCTCGAAGACCCCGCGGTGCTCAGGCAGGCGCTGGATGAGTATGAACTATGGCAGCGGCTGTACGGCTCCGACGGCGATGAAGGATACTATTTCCTGCTCAGGACGCAGCAGGACGAGAACGATCCCCGGCTCAAGGCCAAGTTCAACAAGATCGAGGAGTTCAGCAGAAAGATCGAGAACGACATACGCTTTTTTCGTCTGCGCATCGCGCGGATTCCCGCCGAACGGCAAAACGTCTTTCTGGGCCATGAGGCGCTCGGGAAATACCGTCATTTTCTCGAGTGCGCCTTCGCCGAATCGCGTTACCTTTTGAGCGAGCCCGAGGAAAGGATCCTCAACCTCAAGTCTGCGACGTCCTACGCGAACTGGACAAAGATGACCTCCGGTTTTCTGACCAGGGAAGAGCGGACGGTGCCCGGCGAGAACGGGGCTAGGAAGGCCAGGTCCTTCACCGAGATCATGAGCCTCATGAACAGCAAAGAGCGGCGGGTCAGGGACGCCGCTGCGCGGGCCTTCAACGGGATTCTGCAAAAAAACGCCGATGTCGCCGAGGCGGAACTCAATTCCGTGCTGGCGAATAAAAAGGTGGATGACGAGCTGCGCGGCGTGCCGCGGCCGGACCTGCTGAGGCACATCGGCGACGATATCGAAAGCGAGGTCGTCGACTCCCTGATCAGCGCTGTGGCAGGCCGGTTCGACATTTCCGCGCGCTACTACAAGCTCAAGGCGCGGCTTCTCGAAGTGAAAAAATTGAGGTATCATGAGCGGAACGTGGAGTACGGCAGGATTGCGCTGCGCTATTCCTTCGCCACTGCCGTGAATCTCGTCCGCGTCGTTCTGGACAAGCTCGATCCCGAGTTCGCCGGCATCTTCGCCGGATTCGTGGACCAGGGGAGGATCGACGCCTATCCGAGAAAAGGCAAATACAGCGGCGCTTTCTGCATGCACCACCTCCTCACGCAGCCCGTCTACATCCTGCTCAACCATACGGGCAAGCTCCACGACGTCCTCACCCTGGCGCACGAGGCGGGCCATGGAATCAATAATGAGCTCACCAGGAAACGGCAGCACGCCCTCGATTTCGGCTCTCCGACCTCCACGGCGGAGGTGGCGAGCACATTCCTGGAGGACTTCGTCCTCCAGGAGATACTCTCCCGGGCGAACGACGAACTCAGACTCGCCGTGATGATGGCCAAGTTGAACGATGACGTGACCACCATTTTCAGGCAGGCGGCCTGCTACCGGTTTGAGCAGGACCTGCACCTGGAATTCAGGCGCAAGGGCTATTTGTCGAAAGAGGAGATCGGGGCGCTGTTCCGCAGGCACATGGCCGCGTACATGGGAGAGTTCGTCGAGCAGTCGCCGGGATCGGAAAATTGGTGGGTCTACTGGAACCACATCCGCTACTTTTTTTATGTGTACTCGTACGCCAGCGGCCTCCTTATCTCGAAGTCGCTGCAGAACTCGGTGAAAAAAGACAGGGAGTTCATCGCCGATGTCAAGGAATTTCTGTCCGCCGGGCTCTCGGACTCGCCGAAAAGCATTTTTCAAAGGCTCGGGATCGACATCGGGGACAGGAAATTCTGGGACAAAGGCCTCGACGAAGTGGAAAGCCTGCTCGAGGAAACCACACATTTGGCGAAGAAGCTCGGAAAGCCGTAATGTCGAGTGTCGCGAGGGAAAAAGCGACGCCGGCAAACACCGGCGGGCCCGGGCACGGCTCTTTCTTTCCTTCGCAGAAGCTTTATAACCTCCAAACTGACGGTGAAGCACTACTTTCTGCAACTTTCGGTTACCGTTTCCCGCGTCGTTCTATTTGCTTTCCTTCACGGATTTAGATAAACTTGAATTGTATGAAAAATACCATGGAAAACAAAGATCTTAAAGAAGAATTGGTGCGTGAACTCAAAGAGCTGCAGAGGCGGGTCTCCGAACTCGAGGAAAAAGCCCTCCGTGAGAGCGAACTGCGGTACCGTCTGCTGTTCGAAGGCGCGAGAGACGGTATGCTGCTTCTCGATGGGGACACAGGCAGGATTACCGACGTGAACCGATCCTTTACCGAAATGTCCGGCTATTCCAATGAAGAAGTGGTCGGAAAGCGCCTATGGGAGATCGGTCCTCTGAGGGGCATTGATGCCGGCTTGGTCACGTTCCGGGAGCTGAAAGAGCGGCAGCATATTTATTACGACGATCTCCCCTTTGAAACGCGTGCGAAGGGCCGTATCGCCGTGGAGTTTTTCTGCTCTATCCACTCCCCGGGCAGGGTGAAAGTCATTCACTGCATGGTGAGGGACATTTCCGCGCGGAAATCCGTCGAAGAACAGCTCTGGAAGTCCGAGACGCGGTTCAGGGCGATCTTCAACGAGGCTGCCATCGGGATCGTTGTCGTGAACGACGAGGGGCGGACCGTGGAATGCAACCGCCGGATCGAGGAAATGCTCGGTTACGAAGCAGGCAGGCTCACGGGAACGCTTTTCGCCGATATTATTCATCCCGACGACCGCGCATCGGACGCACAGCTCTACGAAGAACTCTCTTTCGGCAAACGCAATTCCTACCGCGCGGCGACGCGTTTTGTCCGCAAAGACGGGACCGTGCTGTGGGGGTTGCTCGCGGTTTCCGTCGTGCGCACCGCGCAGGGAGGCCCTCTCTTCACGATCCGCATGGTGGAAGACATTACCGAACGCAAGCGGGCCGAGGAGTCCGTTATCAAGTCCCGTGATTTCTATCTTTCCCTGATCGACGAGCTGCCCAACCCCATCCGGCGCACCGACGTAGACGCGAAGTCCGATTATTTCAACAAGTCCTGGCTCGAATTCACCGGACGCAGGATGAGCCAGGAAATCGGCGATGCGTGGATGGAGGGGGTTCATCCCGACGACGTGGCGCGGGTCAGGACGGTGTTGCGCGACTCGTTCGGCAGCCGCGGCCCTTATGTGACGGAATACCGTTTGCGCCGACGCGACGGAGCCTATCGGTGGCTTGCTGAGTACGGACGCCCGTTCAACGATATCAACGGCGAATTCACCGGTTATATCAGCTCCTGTTACGACATACACGATCGCAGGATGCTCGAGGAAAAGCTCCATTCCATCTCGATCACCGACGACCTCACGGGCCTCCTCAACAGAAGGGGCTTTTTCACCCTTGCCCAGCAGCAGGTGAAGGTTGCCGCACGGGCGAAAAAGGGCGTCATGCTCTTCTACGCCGACCTCGACGGGTTCAAGAAGATCAACGACACGGTCGGCCACCAGGAAGGTGATCTGGCGCTGGTCGACACTGCCGCAATCCTCAAGGACATATTCCGCGAGTCGGATATCGTCGCACGGCTGGGCGGCGATGAGTTCGCAGTGCTCATGCTCGAGGACACGGATATCCGGGATGTCAACGTCATTGTGAACCGTTTGCGCGAAAGCCTGGACGCGTATAATGCCCGATCAGAACACGACTACACCTTGTCGATGAGCGCCGGAATAGCCCGCTATGATCCGGACAGGCCCTGCTCCCTCGATGAGCTGATCGCCAAGGCCGATGCCCTGATGTACAAAGAGAAGAGAAAGAAGCAGCAGTCCGACCCCTGATGTGCGGAGACCGGCCGAACACCGCATCGATGTGAAAGGGGCGTAGGTAACTTCCGCTGAGCTTCACTTCTGCGGCGCGAAAAAAACGGTTTTTTTTCGCGCCGTCGTGCGATCGTAAGCCATTGTCTTTTACTTTCCTGAACAAATGGTGTACAATTTTATGGTTGTTTCGGGACGCCGGCCGTTTGATGTCCGGTCGGGCGTTCTGTGATTTTTTCACGCGGATTTTTCACGCATCGGTGGCATTTCAATCAAGTGCGATGAACGACGAAGACCTGCAATTTTTCAAGAGATGGTTTTCCGATTTCTGCGAATCTTTTTCCACGCATCTCGCAGAGGACCAGCGGAACATCACGCTCAAACGGGAGCACACGGCTCACGTGTGTTCGAATATCGTGCACATTGCGCGGGAGTTGTCGCTGGCTGAGAGCGGGGCAATGCTCGCAGAGGTCGTCGCCCTGTTTCACGATGTGGGCAGGTTCCCTCAGTACAGGAGGTTTCGGACGTTCGTCGACGGCGTTTCGGTCAACCACGCCGCCCTCGGCGTAAAGGTGCTTCTGGAAAGCAACGTGCTTGAGCGCCTGCCGCGGCGCGACCGTGACATCGTCGTCCGCGCGGTGGCCCTTCACAACGTCCTTACGGTGCCGGACGGGCTTGACGGCGACACACTGCTCGCGGTGAAAATGATCCGCGATGCCGACAAGCTCGACATCTGGCGCGTGTTCTCGGACTATTACACCGAGCGCGAGGAAAACAGGGCGAGTGCGGCGGGACTCGGGCTTCCGGATGTTCCCGATTATTCTGCAAACGTTCTATCGAGCCTTCTTAAAAAAGAGGTGGCCAGGATGGCGGATCTCAAAACACTGAACGACTTCAAGCTGCTGCAGCTCTCCTGGATGTATGATGTGAACTTCACCTGCTCGCTGAAACTCGCGGCTGAGCGGAACTATATCGACGCAATAGCCGCCGCGCTGCCGCAGGCCGATGAAATTAAAAGGGCCGTCGATACGGTACGGGGGTACGCGGACCGAAGGATCCGGTGCGGCTGACCGCCCTGTCAGCGAGTCCACAAATGTCTTTACTCGTCCGTGCTCTTTTTGGTAAGATAATTGAATTGTGCGGCCGCCAGCGGTTCGGAGCGCAGGCCGTGATCAACGACGTGTAGCGAAGAATCCGCGAGGTCAACGAAATTTATGAGAAACAACATCGTATCGATCGGCGCCGATGAACTGAAATACGAGATACGGGAAATCGTCGCCATCGCAAAAGAGTTCGAAAAGCTCGGCCTGGAAATTACCTGGGAAAACATCGGGGACCCCGTGCAAAAAGGCGAAAGCATCCCGGAATGGATCAAGGAGATCGTAGTCGAAGCCAGCAAGGAAAACTCCTCCTACGCCTATTCGCCCACAAAAGGCCTCGAAGCGACGAGGGAGTATCTGGCCCGGCAGGCAAATAGAAACGGTGGCGTCCGGATCACGAAAGAAGACATCATTTTCTTCAACGGGCTCGGGGACGCCATAAGCAAAATCTACGGCCAGCTCAAAAAGGAATACCGGGTAATCGGGCCGAGCCCCGCCTACAGCACCCATTCGTCCGCCGAAGCTTCCCACGCCGGCGCCGAGTACCTCTCCTACAACCTCGATCCGAGAAACCAATGGTACCCCGATCTCAACGATCTGCGAATGAAGGTAAGATACAATCCCGCGATTTCCGGTATACTCGTCATCAACCCCGACAACCCGACCGGCGCTGTCTACCCGAAAGAGGTTTTGCAGGAAATCGTCGCCATCGCCGGGGAATACGACCTCTTCATCGTCTGCGACGAGATCTACATCAATCTGACCTACAACGGGAAGAAGGCCGTTCCCCTGGCCGACGTGATCGGCGCCGTCTGCGGCATCTCAATGAAGGGAATTTCGAAGGAGCTGCCCTGGCCCGGTTCGCGATGCGGCTGGATCGAAGTGTACAACGCCAAGAACGACCCGGTGTTCGCAAAATACGTCAAGAGCATCCTTGACGACAAGATGCTCGAGGTCTGCTCCACCACTCTGCCGCAGAAGGTCATTCCGAAGATCATGACGGACGGGAGATACCGGGAGCACATTGCGAAGAGAACGGGTGTCTATGAGAAAAAAGCGAACATAGCTTACGGTCTTCTCAAGGACGTCGGCGGGATAATCGTAAACAGGACAAACGGCGCGTTCTACATGACCGTGATGTTCGAAGACGGGGCACTCAACGGCCGGCAGACGCTGGCGGTCAAGGATACGTCCGTGCGGCGATTCGTCGAAAAAATAACGGACGGCGTGGCGCTCGACAAGCGGTTCGTGTATTATCTGCTCGCCGCCACGGGCATCTGCGTGGTCCCGCTGACCGGGTTCAACTGCAGCCTGAAGGGATTCAGGGTCACGCTCCTTGAGTCGGACGAAAAGAAATTCGGTTGGATATTCGCCACTATCCGGGAAAAAATCCTGGAGTACCTCAAGAGCGCCTGACCGCAGGATGACTCGAATCGCCGTAGTATCTTCCTAACTCCTCTCCTGTGCCTCGATATATTTGTCACCAGTTGTGGCACCTTTCCCTGCGCTGTACTGTTCAAGAAGGAGTTCCTTCATCAAGGTGCAGGCTTTTATGACTTTGGGGTTCGCCACGCGATAGTATATATTTATTCCATCGCGGCGCGCGGTCAGAATGCCTTTTTGCCTTAAAAAGGCCAGGTGCTGCGACACGTTGGCCTTGGAAGCCCCCAGCGACTTGATTATTTCGCCAACTTTCTTTTCTTCGTCGCAGAGAAAAGTAAGTATCTCTATTCTCTTGGGGTTCGTGAAGGCTTTGCAGATTTCAGCTTGCATCTCGAAGATTACTTTATCTCTTATCTTCACCTTTTTTATTTCCTCTATGGCTCACTTTGTCCGCCCAAACCGACCACACCGTGAACGGCGGAAGGGACCGGAGCAATTTTTTGCCGTTCACCGAACGCGCAAACTGCGGGTTATTCGAAGATGATGAATCCCATGCTGAGAAATAACGAGAGCTGCACGGCTCTGTCTTCTTTGAAGTATGATGCGCTGCCAGACACGATAGAAGACAAACAGACATGAAAACTCTTGGACGTTGAGACACCGGTGACTGAGAAAGGTTTAGTCGAGGGAATTCAGGCGCAGGACGTCTACGCAAAACCGCACAATCGCAATAAAGACAATAAAGAAAAACCTCGTCTTGTTCTGCATTACGGGACTTACGTGCGGGACCATTCCTTCAATTTTGCGGTGATGAAATCGAGGATCTCACTCTGTTCTTCAGTGCCGCGGCCTTTTATGAGCAGCGGTTTCCCGAAGGCGAAATGCACTTTCTTCGACGGGTCGATTCTCCCAAAGTCCTTGAGGAGTTTTCCGTTGCCCCATGCGTCGGTTTTGAGCGCGATCGGGACCACCGGAACGCCCGCTTTTTTCGCGAGTTTGATCCCGATGGTGTTGAACGATTTCGGGTCGAACGCCGCCGTCCTCGTCGTCTGGGGAAAAATGATGAGAGATCGTCCCGCCTTGAGACGCTCGACTCCACCCTCGAGCACCACCCTGAGGTCATCGCGCGGATTTGTACGTCCTACGGTGATGGGGTCCCGCGACCGTATGAGGTGCTTGAACACGGGATATTCTATGAGGCTCTGCTTTACCACAAACGTCACGTCCTTGTGCGGTTCGATGATGGAGGGAAGCACGAAGGTTTCGAGGGTGCTCATATGGTTCGCGATAAACACGCAGGGCCCGCCGAGCGCCCTGAAGTGCCCGGTTCCGGCGATCTCGACCTCGATGCCGACGCACTCGAGGGCCCGGAGCGTGGCAAAGCTGCTCTCGGTCCAGGCGGCGTTATCGTAGCGCCCGCCCCTGGCCCTGACGCTTGCCTTGAGGACGATCCACAGGATCTGCGGATAAAAGAGAAGTGACGGCACGCAGGGGATACGCGCAAAAACATTGATCATTACCGGAAAATCCTTTCCTGGTTTCGGAGAGCGGCATGGTAAACTCCGGTGGAGAACAAAGCCCTCTCCACAATTATAGACGGGGATGATACCAGAGGTCCGGAACGCTGTCAACATATCAGGCGCAGCGTCACAGACGGCCCCGACCCGCCGGCGTAGTCCTTTTTTGTTGTTGAAATCGCTGACCTATTTTGATATGATGTTCAAGTTCAGGAGGCCGAAAGCCCATTGCAAAAGGCTGACCTTACTACCAGAGCGGTTGCAGGCTTTGTTGATCTGCTGCTCGTTATCGGATTGAACAGGCTTCCGGACGTCATCGGGTTCCTGTCCGCTATTGGGTACATCCTCGTACGTGACGGTCTGTTCTCGGGCAGGAGCGTGGGTAAAAAAGTGATCGGCCTGCGCGTTGTCCGGGCAGACGACGTCGGCACCGCGGCAACCTACCGCGAATCGATCATCAGGAACCTGCCGTTTGCGCTTGCCTACATGCTGTATTTGATACCGTACATCGGGTGGCTGTTCGGCACCGCAGCACTCGGAGTCGAATGTCTGGTCGCCGTGGGCGACGAAAAGGGAATGCGCATCGGCGACATGCTGGCACGGACGTTTGCGGTCCGGTCGGATGCCGTCGCCGCCCCCGGAAGCGGCAGCAGGGGCGACGGACCGGAAGAGGGGGAGGACAGTGCCCTCGATCTGGACCTGTAAGGCCTGTCGGAGGAGTACCGTGTCGCACCGTGCGGCACGACTGGTCCGCTGCAAATCATTGTACAAGAAAATTTTCCACGAAGAGGGTTGATCCCTCTCTGCGTTCATGGTGAAAGGAGTTACACGATACGATGTTTATCAATACTGTCATGGGCTGGTTCTCGAACGACATGGCCATCGACCTAGGCACGGCCAACACCCTGGTCTATGTGCGAGGCAAAGGGATCGTGTGTAACGAGCCCTCCGTCGTCGCCATATCGGCGAAGACCGGCAAAGTGCTCGCCGTGGGCACCGAGGCAAAGCGAATGCTCGGGCGCACCCCGGGAGACATCCATACGGTTCGCCCGATCAAGGACGGCGTCATTTCGGACTTCGACGTCACCGGCGAGATGCTCCGCTATTTCATCCAGCGGGTGCACAACAGGAAGTCTTTCATGCGTCCCCGCATCGTGATCGGCGTACCTTCGGGCATCACGCAGGTCGAGCAGCGCGCAGTCAAGGACGCGGCGATCACGTCGGGAGGCCGCGAGGTTTACCTCATCGAAGAGCCGGTGGCCGCGGCTATCGGGACCGGGCTCCCGATTTCCGAGCCCTCGGGGAACATGATCGTCGACATCGGAGGCGGCACGACGGACATCGCCGTCATTTCGATGGACGGCGTGGTGTACAGCAAGGCCATCCGCGTGGGCGGCGACAAGATGGACGAGGCCGTCATCAACTATATCAAGCGCAAGTACAACCTTCTCATCGGCGAGATGATGGCGGAGCAGGTCAAGCTCGATCTCGGGTCGGCGTACAAGACGGACGGCAACCGTCAGACCATGGAGATCAAGGGCCGCGACCTGGTCTCGGGCATTCCAAAAACGCTGATCCTCGACGACGATGAAGTGCGCGAGGCCCTCGCAGAGCCGGTAAGCCAGATCCTGAATGCCATCAAACAGGCGCTCGAAAACACGCCACCGGAGCTTGCGGCCGACATCGTGGACAAGGGCATCGTGCTTGCGGGCGGCGGGGCGCTGCTGAAGGGAATGGACGTGTTTCTCCGTGAAGAGACGTCGCTTCCGATCATTATCGCCGAAGATCCGCTCACGTGTGTGGCGCTCGGCGCGGGAAAAGTCCTCGACGACATCGACGTCCTGAAAAAGGTCATCATGTAGGGGAAAGCGCCGGTAAGCATGCTTGGGCGTATCAATAAACACAAAAAATTCTTCGCTATCCTCGCGCTGTTTGCGCTTCTATTCTGGCTCCTCACCATCCAGGTGAAAAACGGGAGATTTTCGATCATTGAGAAGCCGGTCCTTGCCGTGTCCGGATTCTTCGAGCGGATTATAACCGGTGTCTATGATGGCGCGTGGTCTGTATGGAGCGGCTACGTCTATCTCGTCGGCACGCGTAAGGAGAACCTTCAGCTCCAAGAAGAGATTGAACGGCTGCGGATCGAAAACCAGCTCACCAACGAACTCCTCGACGAGAACGACCGGCTCCGGGAGGCGCTGAACTTCAAGAAGCAGTACCGTCCGGCAGGTATCATGGTGCAGGTGATCGGCAAGGAGGTTTCGCCGTCTTCGAGCACCGTCACAATCAACAAAGGATCGAATGACGGTATCGAGAAGGACCTGGCGGTAATTACGGCAGACGGAGTGGTCGGCAGGGTGCAGACCGTGCTGCCGCGGACCTCGAAAGTGATCCTGCTCACCGATCCGGAGAGCACGCTCGCCGTCAGGGTGCAGAGAAACCGAGAAGAAGGCCTGCTTGAAGGCAAGATCAGCCTCTGCGCCCTGAAGTACGTCTCGTATTACACCGACATCCAGGAAGGCGATCTGCTCGTAACCTCCGGCCTTGACGATATTTACCCCAAAGGGATTCCCGTGGCGACGGTGGTCAAGGTAACGAAAAACGAGGCAAGCGCGTTCCAGAACGTCGTGGCTAAGCCCGCTGTTACGCTCTCCAGGCTCGAGGAGGCGCTGGTGCTTAAGAAATGAAACCCCGCTTTTATCTCCTCATTCTTCTTCTTATTGTCCCTGTGCAGGCCAGCCTGTTTAATCCCCTGTCTCTGGCGGGCGTCAAGCCTGATCTGGGCCTGATTGCGGTCTACATCATCGGCCTCTTGACCGGCCCCGGCGAGGCCACGCTCATTGGTATGGCGCTCGGCGTTATTCAAGACATCGGTTCATCGGGCCTCCTCGGCCTCACCGGCTTCACCCAGGGGGTGGTCGGCCTCCTCGCCGGAATGCTCGGCAGGCGGGTGCTCGACATCGCGAGTCCCTCGAATATCATCTTTCTGGCCGTGTTCAGCTTTATAGAGTCGGTCCTGATAGCCCTGTTCATGCAGGTCCATTACGGCGACGTGCCGTTTTTCAGCATGGTTCTTACCCGGATGCTCCCCGGGGCGCTTTACACCGGGATGCTCGGGACCCTGCTTCTGCGGATCATCAACAACAGGAGCGTGCTGACCGCGCTCATGCGGCGGGGGATACAGAAGGAGCTGTAGATGCAGGTCCAGCAGAATAGCCCGGTCGATATCCAGAAGAGACTGCCTTTCCTGGTGGCCTTCGTGATCCTCTTCATGCTCGCCCTTTTCATCCGCCTCTGGTATCTGCAGGTCGTAAAGGGCGAATACTACTATGAGCTTGCCGAGAACAACCGCATCAGGCCGGTGAGACTCAGGCCCCCGCGGGGCATCATCTACGACAGGTACGGCAGGCCGCTCGTGGAAAACGTGCTCACCTTCGACATCTCTCTGGTTCCCGAAGACATCTCCGATCTAGAAGGTACGATTAAAAAAGTCTCGTCGCTTATCAAGGTCAAGCCCGAAGACATTCGTGCGGCCCTCGACGAGGCGGCGCCGATCAGGGGAAAATACGAACCGGTGAAAATTAAGGAAGAAGCGCCGTGGGAGGAGGTCGCCGTCATCGAAGCGCACCAGGCGGACCTGCCGGGCGTCGTGGTGGAGCCCGAGCACCGCAGACACTATCCTTACGGCGACCTTGCCTCGCACCAGCTCGGATACATCGGGAAAGTGTCTCAGTCACAGCGCAAGAAGGACCAGACGGACATCAACATGCTTGTGGGCCAAAGCGGCCTTGAGAAGACCTACGACAAGCTCCTCCGGGGCATTCCGGGACGAAAGATGATCCAGGTGAATGCGGCGGGCGTGAAGGTCAAGGACCTGGGGACCGAGGAGCCGAAACCGGGAACGGACCTTTATCTCACGATCGACCTGGACATCCAGAAAGCCGCAGAGGAGGCGCTTGGTGACCGCGCAGGCGCCGTTGTCGCCATGGATCCGAACTCCGGAGAAATCCTCGCGCTCGCGAGCCACCCCAACTTCGATCCGAATCTGTTTCCGCGGGGCATTTCTCCAAAGGACTGGGTGCGCCTTTCGAACGATCCCACCCACCCGCTGTACGACCGCGCGATTCAGAGCGCCTATCCCCCGGGCTCGACCTTTAAGATCATCGTCTCGCTGGCGGGCCTCGAAACAGGAGTGATCAAGCCGAACGATCATGTCACCTGCAAAGGTTTTATCAAGAGCGGCAGGCAGGTTTTTCACTGCTGGAGAAAACAGGGCCACGGTTCTCTCAGCTTTCATAAAGGTCTCGTCGAATCCTGTGACGTATACTTTTACACCATGGGGGAGCGCATCGGTTTCGACCGCATCGCCGAGTTTGCGCGCAGGATGGGGCTCGGAAGCATAACCGGGGTCCCGCTTGCCGACGAGAAGGCGGGTTTGATCCCCACCACGGAATGGAAAAAAGAGAAACGCGGGGAGGCCTGGTACCCGGGCGACACGTACATCAACTCGATCGGCCAGGGATACGTGCTCGTGACCCCGATACAAGCCTGCCAGATGATTGCCGCCATAGCGAACGGAGGCCTGTTCTACCGTCCTCATCTGCTCGAACAGACACGGAACCGTGAGACCGGCATCGTGAAGCGGTTCTCGCCGGAACTTAGGGGCAAGGTCGCGATCGATCCAAAGGTGCTCGAGGAGCTGAGGTCGGCGCTTGTCGGCGTGGTCAACGAGCCCGACGGCACTGCCCACGCGGCAGGAACGCCGCTTGCCGTCGTCGCAGGCAAGACCGGGACCGCCCAGGTCGTGGCGCAGAAGGTCCCGGGAAGAAGACTCGGCGTAAAGGAGCAGGACCACGCCTGGTTCGTATCATACGCGCCTGCCGACAACCCCAAGATAGCGGTGGCCGTGCTCGTGGAGCACGGAGGACATGGCGGAGGCGCGGCGGCACCCGTCGCGCGAAAAGTCATTGAGGAGTACATGAAAAATGCAGGATCGAAGATGGATCACTAATATTCCCTGGAGCACGATCGGCCTTACCGTGGTAATAGCGCTCGTCGGACTTACCGCGGTCTACAGCGCCACGTATACGCCCAAGGGACCTTCGCCGCTGTTCTATAAGCAGCTCGTCTGGATCTGCGCGGGCATCGTCGTGATGTTTCTGACGCTGATACCCGACTACCACAGCGTCGGCCGCTACGCGTACGTGCTCTACGTCGCCTCGATTTTGCTTCTGCTCCTCGTCATGGTGATCGGCAGGACCGGCATGGGAGCGCAGCGGTGGCTTGCCCTCGGCCCGTTTGCGTTCCAGCCGTCGGAGCTTGCAAAGCTTGCCGTCACGCTCGCCCTTGTGCGGTACTTTGCCGAGTATCCCATGCGGAACGGGTTGGGCCTCAGAGATATGGGGGTCCCGGCGATCATGGTCGTCATACCGCTCGTTCTCGTGCTCAAGCAGCCTGACCTCGGGACCGCGCTCATGCTGCTCCTCACCTCGGCGCTCATTATTGTGCTCGCAGGCATACGGTTAAGGTCGGTCATGATTTTATTCCTTGCCGTCGCCACGGTCGCCGCGTCGGTCCTGTTTGTGGCTCCGATACGACACAAGATATGGAGCTCGCTCAAACCTTACCAGCAGAACAGAATCCGGTCGTTCGTCGACCCCGGCTCGGATCCGCTCGGGAGCGGCTATCACGCGAACCAGTCCAAGATCGCCGTGGGCTCGGGAGAGATAACGGGCAAAGGGTTCCGCAAGGGCACGCAGAGCCAGATGGCGTTTCTTCCCGAGCGCCACACGGATTTCATCTTCGCCGTGTTCGCCGAGGAACGGGGCCTGATCGGCTCGGGCCTCATGCTCGTGCTGTACCTTTTATTTCTGCTCCGCGGAATCGAGACCGCGACGAACGCCAAGGACCGGCTCGGCGCGCTCATGGCCGGGGGCATCGTGGCCATGATCTCGATCTACGTGTTCATCAATGTAGGCATGGCCGTCGGCATCATGCCGGTCGTCGGGGTGCCGCTTCCTCTCGTGAGCTACGGCGGCACGTCCATCATCACCACCTTTCTTGCCATCGGATTGCTCTTGAATATCCAGATGCGGCGGTTTATGTTGTTCTACTAAGGGGGGGCTTGCCACCAAGTCGCTAAGACACGAAGAACGGCATCGCAAATTATCCTTCGTGACTTTGTGTCTTTGTGGCGGGATTTCAACTTCACGTTAAAGGAGTTTCCTTGTTCGAAGACTTTCTCCCGCTGGTCGCGAAGCCTGCGCGGTATATAAATTCCGAGGTAAACTGTGTCCGCAAAGACCTCTCTAAGGTGAAAACCAAGATCTGCCTCCTCTTTCCCGATACCTACGAGGTGGGCATGTCGCATCTCGGTCTCAGGATTCTTTACCACATTCTGAACGGCAGGGAGGACACGGCCTGCGAGCGAGCGTTCTTGCCCTGGACGGACTATGAAGCGCTGCTCCGCGCGTCGGGCAGGCCGCTTGCGAGCCTGGAGTCCAACCTGCCGCTCTCGCAATTCGATATCATCGGCGTGACCCTCCAGTATGAGCTGTCCTATACGAACGTCCTAGCCGCGCTGGATCTGGCGGGGATTCCGCTGCGCTCGTCTGAGCGCACGGACCTCCATCCCCTGATCATCGCCGGCGGCCCCTGCGCCGTCAACCCCGAGCCGCTCTCTGATTTTATCGACGCGTTCTTCATCGGCGAGGCCGAAGAGGCGGTGCACGAGATCGTGGAGCTGAGACAGCAATACAAGGGCAGACAGCGTTTCCTCGATGCGCTCTCCGGCCACCAGGGCTTCTATGTGCCGGCATCCCGAAAAAAGCCGGTACGAAGAAGGATTGTGCGCGACCTGGAGTCTGCTCCCTGGCCGGACCGGCCGCTCGTTCCGCTCATGAAACCCGTCCACGACCGCGCGACGGTCGAGATCGCGCGCGGGTGCATTCGCGGCTGCCGTTTTTGCCAGGCCGGGATCATCTACCGCCCGTACCGCGAGAGAAGCCCGCAGACCGTCGCCGGTCTTCTTGATAAGTCGCTCCGCTGTACGGGCTATGACGAACTCTCTCTCGCGTCCCTCAGTTCCGGCGACTATTCCGCCATCGAAGCGCTGATGCGGGAGCTGGCGAACAAATACAAGGCCAGCCGGGTTTCGATATCACTGCCGTCTCTTCGTATCGGCACGCTGACGCCCGAGATGATCCGGGCCGTCGCTGATGTGCGCAAGACCGGTTTCACGCTCGCACCCGAGGCTGGCACCGAGCGGCTCCGGAGGGTGATCAACAAGCCGGTCACCGAAGAAGACCTCCGGCAGGCAGCGGAGCTCATCTTTTCGAGCGGATGGAGCCTCTTGAAGCTCTACTTCATGATCGGCCTGCCCACGGAAACGAACGGGGACCTTGATGGGATCATCCGGCTCGCGCTCGACCTTCTGGCGCTCGGCAAGCGGGTCTCGAAGCGACACGTGCAGCTCAATATCAGCGTTTCCACCTTCGTACCCAAGCCTCATACCCCCTTCCAGTGGTTCGGCCAGGCGCTGAAGGAGGATGTCCTGGCGAAGCAGGAGTATCTTGAAAAGGGGCTGAAGCGGCGCGGCATCGCGCTGAAACCGCACGGTGCGGACATGAGCCTGCTCGAAGCGGCTTTTTCCCGGGGTGACGCCGCGCTGGGCCGGGTCATCGAAAGGGCCGTACAGCTCGGATGCCGCTTCGACGGCTGGACCGAATGCTTTGATTTTGCCCGATGGGCGCAGGCGTTTCGCGAAAGCGGGCTGGAGCCGGAACAATATGCGAGCAGGAGCTACGGTCCGGACGAGCCCCTGCCCTGGGACTACGTTGACACCGGCGTAACGAAAAGCTTTCTGCGCCGCGAGCATGAGCGGGCGCTCCGGGCCGAGATCACGGAAAACTGCCGCACCCGGTGTGAGGGGTGCGGCGTGGGGTGCAGAAACGGCGGGACCGCCTCGTTCGGAAAGTCCGGGTCCCAGGCGGAAACAGCAACGATAGGGACCGGGAGTGCGGCTGCTGGGATTGAGCGGCCGCGAAAACTGCAGGGTGCAGGAGACATGACAACGCGCATGCGGATGAAGTTCACGAAAACAGGCCGGCTTCGATTCTTGTCTCACCTCGATCTGATGACGCTTTTTCAAAGGACGGCGGCCCGTGCCGGAATCCCCGTTGCCTTTTCCCAGGGCTTTAACCCTCATCCCCGGATTTCCTTCGGTCCCGCGCTGTCCGTTGGCATGGAGAGCGAATCGGAATATCTTGACATGGAGACGGACCCCTTCGTAGATCTCTTCGCTGTCACCAAAGGGCTGAACGCCGCGCTCCCGCAGGAAATCAGGGTCGTCGAATCGGGAGTCGTCTCGAAGAAGGCGCCTTCGCTCACGGCGAGCATTTCACGGTATGCCTATGCCGTCGGCGTTCCCGCGCACTATGCAGGAGGAGTCGAAGACCGGGTAAAAGATTTACTCGCGCAGCCTGCCGTCATGGTCGTGAAAGAAGACAGGCAGAAGGACATCAGGCCCGCGATTGAAGCGATCGAGATTGCGACGGGCTGCGGCAGTACGTTGCTCATTACGCTCCAGGACACCAGCCAGGTAAAGCCGCGCGTGCAGGATGTGGTAGAACGGCTCTTCGACATCGACGGGGAGCAATCAGCCCTTTTTCTGATCAGGCGGACCGCCATGTATTGCAAATACAACGGACGATGGGCGAGCCCTATGGACGTGCGCACATAGGAAATCCGGAAGAAATCGGACCCTTCATCCTCTTCTGCGACGACGATCCCGCCTGACTCCGCGCATCACCGCCGCGATTTTTACTCCTTGTATAAAACCCGCTACTATTATAAAATAGAAAAAAAATGAATAGGTATTGTGAGGAGACTGTATGGCATCTGAGATCATCGTAAATGCAGGTCGTGAGGAGACCCGCGTCGCCCTTCTTGAGAACCACCTGGTCACGGAAATCTACATCGACCGCAAGAAAGACCGGGGCATCGCGGGCAACGTATACAAGGGCAGGGTAATGAAGGTCCTCCCGGGCATGCAGGCCGCCTTCGTGGATATAGGGCTGGAAAAATCTGCGTTTCTCTACGTGGGAGACGTGTTCGACAGCACGTCGGAGTACACACCCATGATGGAGGACGAGGGCCTCGAGCTCGAAGTCGAGACCAAGCGCAAACGCACCCATTCTGTCCAGATCGAGGACCTCCTTCAGGAAGGCCAGGAGATTCTTGTCCAGGTCTCGAAGGAGCCTATCAGCACCAAGGGCGCCAGGGTCACGACGTACATCAGCATCCCCGGACGATATCTGGTCATGATGCCGGGCATCAACCATATCGGCGTGTCGCGCCGCATCGAAAACAGCGAGGAGCGAAAGCGCCTCCGGGAAATCGTCGGCAGGCTCCGCAAGCCGAACACGGGCTACATCATCAGGACCGCGAGCGAAGGAAAGAGCGAGGATGAGTTCAACACCGACATAGAATTCCTCGGCAAGCTGTGGGAAAATATTCTCAGGAAAAAGGAGAAGACGTCGGCGCCCGCCCTCCTCCACAACGAGCTTGACCTCGTCTTCCGCATCATTCGCGACGTTTTTACCCGCGACGTGGACCGGATGATCATTGACACGCCCGAGGAGTATCAGCGGGTGAAGGAATTCGTCGATTCCTACATCCCCCAGCTCGGCAGGCGCATAAAAACCTACGACCAGGACGAGCCCATTTTCGACCACTACGGCGTGGAGATCGAGATCTCTCGCGCTCTCGGCAGAAAGGTCTGGCTCAAGTCGGGAGGCTACATCATTATCGACCAGACCGAGGCCCTTACCACCATCGACGTCAATACGGGCAGGTACGTGGGCAAGCGGACGCTTGAGGACACGATCCTCAAGACGAACCTCGAGGCCGTGCGCGAGATCGCCTACCAGCTCCGCCTGCGGAACATCGGTGGCATCATCATCCTCGACTTCATCGACATGGAACGCGAAGACAACCGCCGCAAGGTCTACTCGGCCCTTTCCGAGGCGCTTTCGAACGACAAGGCCAAAACCACGATCTCGCACATTTCGCCGCTGGGACTCATCGAGATGACGCGCAAGCGCATACGGGAGAGCCTGGGGCGCACCCTGTGCGAACCCTGCCCCTATTGCGACGGGCGGGGGTATGTGAAGTCGGCACGGACCATCTGCTACGAGGTCTTCAGGGAGGTCCGGAGGGCGTTCACCGGTGCAGAGGAGAAAAAGGCGCTCGTGACCGTGAACTCCGTCGTCGCCGACACGCTCTACGACGAGGAGCGGCTGGGCGTTGAGGAACTGGAGAAGGAGTTTCAGAAAAAGATCGTGATCAAAGCAGACCCGAACCTGCACCAGGAGCAGTATGAGGTAGTGATGGTGTGATCCCGCGCTACAGCAATGCGAGATTCATAATGTTCTTATCCAGGAACGAGGAGATTGTCGATCAATCTCGTGCGGCCCAGACGGACGGCAACAAGAAATACCATTTTATCTGCGGTCTCCGAGAGGAGATCGAGCGTGTCCGGGTCCGCGATCTCCACATAATCTGTCGTAATTTTTTTTTCTTCGCGCAGAACGGCCTCCATCTTCTTTTTAAGCTTCTCGATGTCCCGGGCGCCCGCCCCGTACAGGTCGCGTGCCGCGGAGAGCGCGCGGAAAAGTGATGCGGCGGCCCGCCGCTCATCTGCGTTCAGATAGGTGTTCCGCGAACTCATTGCAAGACCGTCCGGCTCGCGCACGGTAGGAAGCATAACGACTTCGACGTCCATGTTCAGGCCTTTCACCATGCGTCTGATGACCACGCACTGCTGATAGTCCTTCTGGCCGAAGTAAGCGCGATGAGGTTTAACAATGTGGAAGAGTTTGGCCACCACCGTGGCCACGCCGCGGAAATGTCCGGGCCGGACGGCGCCTTCGAGGATGTTTGAAATTCCTTCGACTGTGACGAAGATCGGAGGCTTTTCAGGGTACATCTCCGCAGCTGAAGGCATGAACAGGAAGTCGACGCCGGCGGACTCGCATTTCCTCCTGTCTCCTTCGGCGTCCCGGGGGTAGCGATCGAAATCCTCGCCCGGCCCGAACTGCGTCGGATTCACGAAGATGCTTGTGATGGCGACGTCGTTTTCCTCGCGCGCCTGGCGCATGAGCGAGAGATGGCCCTCATGCAAAAATCCCATGGTCGGGACGAAGCCGATCGTTTTGCCTCGTCTTCGCATCGAGTCGGCGAGAGACTGCATTTCGTATATGGCGGTAATTATCTTCACCGCATTAACCTATGGTAAAGGACTTATACCGGTCTTCCCGGACTGATAACCGCGACAAATACGGGAAAACTTCGGGGTTTATCTTCGCAATAGATTTTTAGAATTCTCTTTTTTACTCTTCCAGGTCGAACCTTCCTCTGGAGGCAACGCGTGACGAACGCTTGAGCAGGACAAGGGCCATCCTTCTGACCGCCATGGTCAGAAACACGAGGATGATTGTCGACAGCAGGAGGCCCAGGATCATGCCGGCAAGAACAAACAGCCGGCTGATAAGCTCCGAGCCGCCGGAACAGCCGAACACCTCTGCTGTCTTCAGGCCTGCCAATCCGCCGATGAGGCTCCCGGGAAGAATTCCGAGAAGGAGTAAGACGACAAAACTGAGGGCGATCCACCCGCACCGTCCTGTCACTTCTTGTTCATCCGCCATGTTCACACCCTCCAGCCCTTCTGCTGAATGTCTTGATTCCAGCCTGTCTTTTTGCAGACGGTGTTTATTGTAGCAGAATTGGTCGGATAAGGGAACTTTTTTCGGATGCCCTGAACTTTTCGTTCCCGTTGTGCGTTGCCCTTCAGAACAGCAGGGATATGCTTGCTGCAGTTGATCGTGAGCCGATTGGACGCTTTCGATTCTGCCCTGCGCGATCACCCGGGAAGATGCCTGTGGGCATATGAATCGAGGCTCATCGTTTTTCTCTTTACCCCGTCAGAGTAAATTGCCGACTCCTGTCGGCGGTTAATATCCATCAATAGATTGTGGTGCAAAGCCGGAATTCATATTCTTAGCGAACTTGTTCTCTAACGGGGTTTACCGCTTCCTTGACACGGGCACGTAGTACTGCGTTCCCTGCTTCATGTGAAGGATCTGCTTGAGGAGATCGTCGAGGTCTTCTTTCCTGCGGACGAAATCGATCTCGGACGTGTTGATGACGAAGAGCGGGGTCTCGGAGTAGCGGAAGAAGAACTGGTTGTACGCCTCGTTCACCGCGGCGATGTAGTCGTGATGCATCTCTTTTTCGAACGGCCGGCCGCGCTGTTTTATGCGGCGGAGGAGCGCATCAGTGCTCGCCTGGAGGAAGATGACGAGGTCGGGCTTCACGATCTTGGGCTCGAGGAGCTTGTAAATCCGTTCATAGAGCGCGAGCTCGTGCTCGCTCAGATTGAGGCAGGCGAAAATCCTGTCCTTGGCGAACAGGTAGTCGCCGATCGTGATTCGCGTGAAGAGATCGGGCTGAAGCATCTCTTCCTGCTGGCTGAACCGGTTCAGGAGAAAGAACGTCTGGGTCTGGAAGCGGTATCGCGCGGGATCGCGGTAGAAGTCCGGGAGAAAGGGGTTGTCTTCAGCGCGTTCGAGGACGAGCCGCGCGCCGAGCTCTTCGGCAAGAAGCGTGGTAAGGCTCGTTTTGCCCACTCCGATGGGGCCTTCGATGACGATGTATTTCGCGTTGCGAAGCGTGTCTGCTTTCATTGTTCAATGCATGAATTCTCTGCCGCCGAGAGAAGCGAATGACGCTTCGAACGGCCGTTGGCGGCAGACAGAGACTCGATGTCAATCCGTCTTTATCGGATGTTATCCGATCTTTCCGCGCCCGGAGCTCTTTTCAAAAATCCTCACGGACCGCATTTGACCACGAGATGAGGGTCTTTCAGTTCATGAAGCAGCTCCGCGGCCGTCTTTTTAAGGACCGGATGCACTGCTTCCGGTGCGATCTCGGCAAGCGGGACGAGCACGAACCCCCGCGTGGCAATCAGGGGATGGGGGATTTTCAGGGCCGGAAGGTCCACCACGTGGTCTCCGTATAGCAGAATGTCGAGGTCGATGGTGCGGGGTCCCCAGCGGATCTCCCGCTTCCGGCCGAGCCCGCTCTCGATCTCGCGGCAGGCTGCCAGCAGGTCCTCGGGAGAAAGCTCTGTTTCAAGCTCCGCTACAGCGTTGATGAACTCCCCTTGGTCCTCATACCCAGCGGGCTCGGTACAGTACAGGGAAGACACTTTCACTACTCGTCCCGCCCTGCCGAGGAGTTCGATCGCTTTCCTGCAGGCGGCCTCTCGGTCGCCCAGGTTCGAACCCAGCCCGATGTATGCGGTGGTCGGCATACGAAAAACCTTCCGGCCACTAAGACGCTAAGACTCGAAGTTATATGCAAAATTTGACTTTGTGCCTTCGTGTCTTCGTGGCAAGGGGTTTAGATTTTCAAAACTCGAACTGGAGCCCGCTCATCCGCTTTCTGAACTCCTCGAGCACGCGCTGCTCGTCGGCTTTGCCCTTTGATTCGAAGGTGGCCGAGAAGCGGATATACGCGCCCGCATCGTCCCACGGCACGGTGCTGATGAGTTTTTCTGTGATGAGGAACTCGGAAAACTCCTCGGCGTTCGCGAACTTCCTGCCGCTTTTGACGCCCTTGGGCATCTTGACGTAAAGATAGAACGATCCTGCCGGCATCTTCGCCGAGAAGCCCAAATCCGAGAGAACCTTCACCATTGCCCTGAGCCTTCGTTCGTACTTTTCCGCGATCTCGTGCGTGATCTCGGGATGATCGAGCGCATACACGCCCGCCTTCTGGATCGCTTTGAACTGGCCGGAGTCGTAATTGTCCTTCACGTTCCCGTAGGCCGCCACGACGCGTTCGTTTCCTACGACGAAGGCAAGGCGCCATCCGGTCATGTTGAACGCCTTGGACAGGGAGTGAATCTCCACGCCCACGTCCTTTGCCCTGTCTACGGACAGGAACGAGAGAGGCCTGGAGCCGTAAGCGAGCGCGGCGTAGGCCGCGTCGTGCACGACGATGACGTCGTTTTCTTCGGCGAAGCGCACCACTTGTTCAAAAAAAGTCTTTGTCGCGCCGGCCCCGGTCGGATTGTTCGGATAGTTGATGTAAAGGAGCTTCGCCTTTTTCCTCACGTCGGCCGGTATGGAGTCAAGATCGGGGAGAAAGCCGTTCTCCTCGAGGAGCGGCAGGTCCACGACCGTGCCGCCATACCAGCGTGTGTGCGTTCCCATGATCGGATAGCCCGGCACGGTCATGAGCGTCACGTCGCCGGGATTGATGAAGATTGCCGGAAACATGGCAAGGACCGGCTTACTGCCGATTCCGTGGAGCACCTCAGTCTCGGGGTTGATGTCGCCCACGCCGTAGACCTTTTGCATGTACCGGGCGGCGGCGTCCTTGAACTCCCGGATCCCGTTGTCAGCGTAGCCGCGATTCTCGGGCTTCTCGGCCTCTTTCCGGAGCATCCGGACGACGCCGGGAAAAGCCATTTCGTCGGGCTCGCCCACGCCGAAGTCAAGGAGCTCCCCGCCGGGATGCGCCGCGAGGGCCGCGCGCTTCGCCCGCTTGATCTTTTCGAATTTATAGATTTTCTGTTCTTTGCCGAACATCTTCCCGCCGATGCGTTCGGCAAAGAGGGACTGAATGTAAGTCTCCTTGGCTGTCGTCTGCACGCGTTCTCGGTCCTCCGTTTTGAAAGATCAAAATCTTTAGCCGCCGGTCAACGTGGATGATCGCAGATTTTTAATCATCTTTAATCCGTTTGTCCGCGTCCCTCTGCGTTCAAAAAAGTTTTATTTTTTAACCTTGTTCTTCAAACTTCCGATCCCTTCGATCCGCACCTCAATCTCATCTCCCTGTTTCATGGGGCCGATGCCGGACGGCGTTCCCGTCAGGATAAGGTCGCCCGGGTAGAGCGTCATGATTCCGGAGATGAAGCTCACAAGCCCGTTGACCTTGAAGATGAGCTGAGAAGTCCGGGAGGACTGGCGCCGTTCGCCGTTCAAGTAGGACTGGATGAGCAGATCGCCGGGATCGAGGTCGGTCTCTATCCAGGGCCCGGCCGGACAGAATGTGTCGAAGGATTTGGCGCGCGTCCACTGGACGTCTTTTTTCTGAAGGTCCCTCGCCGTGACGTCGTTCGCGCAGGTGTAGCCGAGGATATGATCGGGGACGTCTTCGGGATCGATGTCCCTGATCCGGTCCTTGATCACCACGGCCAGTTCGGCCTCGTAATCCACCCGGGCACTCCTCCGGGGATAGACGATCTCGTCGCCGTGGGCGATGACGGTCGTAGGCGGCTTGAGAAATATAATCGGCTCGTCGGGAACTGCGAGCCCCAGTTCCTGGGCATGGTCCCGGTAATTCAGCCCTACGGCCACGACCTTGGACGGGTTGCACGGCGCGATGAGCTTTACCGCGGAAAGGGAATGGCATGCCCTGAGCATTTTGAAGGATGTAAAAAAATCCCCCTGCAGTTCCGCCACTTCTTCGCCGTTCAGAATACCGTGCGCGGTCCTCCCTTGGGTGAGAAACCGTACCAGCTTCATGCGCCTCTCCGATCGGTTTGCCCAATTCGAGAACAACGGTCTTCGACGATACCGGATGGCGGTTTTCTTCCGCCGTCTTCAGCGCTTTTACTTCTTGTCGATCCACTCCAGCAATTTGTCTTCGGGGAGATATCCCGACAACACGGTTCCGTCGTCACGCACGAGTGTCGGCGTGCCGTTGAAGTCAAGAGATTTCGCCAGCGCCTTGTCCTTCTCCACCTGGTCCGGAGGACACGTGGGTTCGGGTATCGGCTTGCCGGAAAAGGCGTCATCAAGCATCTCCGTAGATTTCGCACAAATGATGGCCTGTGCCTTCTTGTACGCGCCCTGATGCATGGGCAGCGGGTTAAGAATAATGTAGAATGCGATATCGCTGCGCTTCGCGAGAATCTGCTTGATCACCTTGTGAAGCTCCCTGCAATAGGGACACTCGGGGTCTGAGAACACCACCACTTTTTTCTTTGCATTCTTCGGCCCCATAACAAGAGCGTCATGGAGCGGAATCTTTGAAACATCCACCTTCCTCTGCGGTGCGGGCTTTCCGATCTGTTCCACCGGCACGAGCTGTCCGGCGACGAGATACTTTTTCGAAAAATCAAGATAGAGCGCTCCGTGCCTGCCGTCGGTGGTTTCCACGTCGATCTGCCACAGGCCCTTGATCGGCGACATCTTAATCTCCTTGATGTTCCCGTTGGGAACGACCTTCCTGACGATGTCTTCGGCGTCCTTCATCGCCAGTTTGTGGCACTTTATGCATTCTTCGCCGCTCTTGTTCGGAAACGCGCCTGCGGTAAAGGGCGCGAGTAAAAGCACTGCTCCGATAACGATACCAAAAACTCTTTTCATTGCATTAAGCTCCTTCCGTAAATGATGCGATGGTTGCTTCGGGACGTATGATCGTGCATCCCGAACCTCTCTATTTTAATCCGAGCACGTCCTGCATGTCGTACATGCCCGGTTTTTTTCCGACGATCCATTTGGCCGCTCGCACGGCGCCGGCCGCGAAGGTGTCTCTGCTGTGTGCGCGGTGCGTTATCTCGATCCGCTCGCCCTTGCCGGCGAACATCACGGTATGCTCTCCCACGATATCTCCGCCCCGGAGCGTCTGAATCCCGATTTCCTTTTTCGACCGTTCGCCGATCATGCCTTTGCGCGCGTACACGCCGACTTCGTCCAGATCCCTCTGGAGCGCCTGCGCGATGACCTGGGCCATCTTCATGGCCGTGCCCGAAGGCGCGTCCTTCTTCATCCGATGGTGGGCCTCGACGATCTCCACGTCGTAATCATCGCCCAGCGCTTTCGCGATCTCCGCCAGCACTTTGAACGAAAGGTTGACGCCGATGCTCATGTTGGGAGAGAACACGCAGGGAATCACCTGCGCGTGTCTCTTGATCTGTTCGATCTGCTCCTTCGAAAAGCCGGTTGTTCCGATGACGATGGGTTTGTGTTCCTGTGCGCAGGCCTGGACATGATCGAGGCTCGACTCGGGGTGCGTAAAATCGATCAGCACGTCGCTGCCCTTGAGCGCTGCGTGGAGATCGTCCGTGATCAGCGTCAGGACGCCGCTCGAGGGGAGCCCTGCCGGGCCGCATGCGTCCTGCTTGATCATGGGGTGCCCTTTTCGTTCGACCGCGGCCGAAAGGCGGATGCCTTCCGAAGTCGAGAGTACGTTGATGATCCGCGAACCCATCCTGCCGGCAGCGCCGGTTACGACCGCCCTGATAATGCTATTGGTCATGATTCCGCTCCTTGTGTTCTTTGACCGTTGAGAACGTTGAGCATCGAGTGCCGCATGGAGCAGAGCGCATAGCGTTGGCCCCGACTCTCCGCTTTGCTCTATGCTCTCTTCGTCCTTTACAGCAACCCGTAGTCCTTGAGCGCCTTCTTGAGCTTTTCCTTGTTCGCATCGCCCATCGGGCAGAGCGGCAGCCGGAACTCTTCGCCGATCTTTCCCATGAGCGCGAGCGAAGTCTTGGCCGGAATCGGGTTGGTCTCGATGAACATGGCCCCGTGCAGCGGCTCGAGTTTGTAATGGAGCTTGCGCGCCTCCTCCATTTTCCCGGCAAAAAAGGCGTCCATCATGCCCGCGCAGTCAGCAGGGGCGACGTTCGCCGTTACCGAGATGGCGCCCACCCCGCCGAGGGCGAGGAGTGGAAGCGTCGTGAAGTCGTCGCCCGAGATCACGTCGAAGTCGCTGCCGCAGAGCCGGATGACTTCGCTCACCTGCTTGAGGTCTCCCGTGGCTTCCTTGATGCCCACGATGTTCTTCACCTCGCGGAGGCGCGCAACCGTCGCGGGCAGCATGTTCACGCTGGTCCGCCCCGGCACGTTGTAGAGCACGATCGGGATGTCGACGGACTCGGCGACTTTTTTGAAGTGCCGGTAAAGCCCCTCCTGCGTGGGCTTGTTGTAATAGGGAGTGATGAGCAGGACGCCGTCGGCGCCGGCCTTTTTCGCGTACTTGGTAAGGTCGAGGCTTTCCTCGGTGCTGTTCGAGCCCGCGCCGGCCACTACAGGCACGCGCTTGTTCACCGTCTTCACGGTGAATTCCACCACGCGATGGTGCTCCTCGTGGGAGAGCGTGGCGGACTCACCTGTCGTTCCGCACGGCACGATCACGTCCGTGCCGTTTTTTATCTGATACTCGATCAGGTCGCCGAGCGCCTTTTCGTCCACCTTTCCGTTCTTAAACGGCGTCACGATCGCAACCATTGAACCCTTGAACATAAATGCCTCCTTGGGGAGAAATGCTGATATCGAAAATCTGAATCTACCGTCTCCCGGTTTCTCCTAGATGCCAGCTTCGTGGAGCATAGGCAAAGCGCAGAGAGCAGAGGGCCGGATCGCCATGCTCCGTACACGCGCCATGCTGCACGATACGGTCTTCGTTTCCAATTCACTCATGCCGCCGACCTTCGTCTACTTTTTGTTAAATATATAACATCCCTTCACATATGATCCCCGCCGCACCCTCGAGTTGGATCCCGGTGAAGCCCTCTTTCATCTGCTCGAACGAGACCGTAAGCTTCTCGCCTCCCCGGGTCAGCACTTCGACGGGTGAAGAGGCCAGGCCGAGCGAGCCGGCCACGAGAGCCGCGGCCACCGAACCCGTGCCGCAGGCAAGCGTCTCGCCCTCGACGCCCCGCTCGTAGGTCCTGAGCCTGAGCCTGTGGGGGCCCTGCACCTGGATAAAGTTCACGTTCGTGCCCGCGGGCTTGAACAGCTCGTGATAGCGGGTGCGTCTCCCGACACCGTCGACGTCTTCCGTGTCAATATCGACGGAGAGATAGATAAAGTGCGGCACGCCGGTATCGATGAAGTGGCCGGTGCGCTCGCCGCCTTCGAAGGGGACCGCGATGTTGTGCCGGAGGCCGCTGGCGCCGGGGAGCTGCACCTTCACCCGGCCGTTTTTCAGTTCCGCGTGGATCAAGCCTGCAAGCGTCTCGAAGGTCATGGTCTTCCCGGCAATCTTCCTGATGTATGCAAACCGTGCAGCACACCGGGATCCGTTGCCGCACATCTCGGCCTCGCTCCCGTCGGAGTTGAAGAACCGCCACTTGAAGTCCGCCTTCCGCGACGGCACGATCACGATGAGCCCGTCCGCGCCAACTGAAAAGCGGCGGTGACAGACGGTCAGGGCAAGGTCTTTGAGGTTTTTCCCTTTCAGAATGCCTCTGCGGTTATCGATGAGGATAAAGTCGTTCCCGCTTCCCTGCATCTTATAAAAAGGTATCTTTTTCACTTACACCTCTTTACCACAAAGACACGAAGACACTAAGAAAACACCAGCAGCTTGCAAGCTTGCCGGTTTGTGAGCTTTTAGTGCGACTTCGTGCCTTAGTGGCTTCGTGGCGAAAACTATCATCCTTCCAGCCAGCGCGGGATCCTCTCGCCCTTGATGAGGTCGTTGTAGGTCTCGCGCTCGCGGACGACAAAGTACTCGTTCCCCTTTACCATTACCTCGGCGACGCGGGGCCGCGAGTTGTAATTCGAAGACATGGAAAACCCGTAGGCTCCGGCGCCCATCACGGCGAGAAGGTCTCCCTGTTCGACCTCGGGAATCTCACGGTCTTTGGCGAGGAAATCTCCCGATTCGCAGATCGGACCCACCACGTCGAATACCCCGCTTTTCGGGGCCGCTGGTTCGACCACGGGCTTTATCTCGTGGTACGCTTCATAAAGACTGGGCCGGATAAGGTCGTTCATGCCCGCGTCCACGACGAGAAACCTCTTGCCGCCGGTGTCTTTGTGATAGAGGGCGCGGGTCACGAGAATGCCGGCGTTGCCGACGAGCGCCCGGCCCGGCTCGAGCACGAGGGTGCAGCCGCACGCTTTCAGAAGCGGCTGGATGGCCCTCGACAGGTCCCGCGGGTGAGGCGGGGTCTCGTCCTTGTACGTTATGCCCAGCCCTCCTCCGATGTTGATGTACTTGATCTCAATACCCGCGGACCGGAGTTCCTTCACGAAGCCGACGAGCTTCGTGAGGGCGTCCACGAACGGCTGGACCTCGATGATCTGGGATCCGATGTGCTGATGGACCCCCGCTACCTCCACGTAGGAGAGCGACGTGGCCGTCTGGTAATACTCGAGCGCCTTTTCGATGGGAATGCCGAACTTGTTCTCCTTGAGCCCCGTCGAAATATAGGCATGCGTCCCCGGATCGATATCGGGATTTACGCGAAGCGCGATCCTCGCTTTTGCGTGCATATCGTTTGCGGCGCGATCGAGCGCCAGGAGTTCCTCGCCGGACTCCACGTTGAACATGAGGATGCCGACCTTGAGCGCGTATTCAATTTCGTCTCTGCGCTTGCCCACGCCCGCATAGACGATCTTCTTCGGGTCGATTCCTGCGCGGAGCGCACGGAACAGCTCTCCGCCCGAGACGATGTCGGCCCCGGCGCCTTCTTTGCCGAGCAGCCTGAGCACGGCGCTGTTCGAGTTCGACTTCAGGGCGAAACAGATGATATGCGGAACGTCCGCGAAGGCGGTCTTGAATGCCCTGAAATGGTTAGTGAGCGTATTGCTGCTGTAAAGGTAAAAAGGCGTGCCGATCCGCTGTGCCACGGTTTTTACCGCTACCTGCTCACAGTACAACTCCCCGTTTTTGTAAAAAAAATCGTGCATGGGAACCTTGGGAATCGAAAAACGGAAATTCTATTTTTTGTTTCTTACGTGCGCAATCTCCGGTTTATAACTTACACTTTTTATCTCGGCCTCTCGGCATACGTCTTCTGCTCTTTCGACCACGCGCTCTCGTTGCCGTACTGGTCAACGGCGGTGACCACATAATAATACACCCTTCCGGGCTTCACCGTCTCGTCGGAATAGGTCGTGCGGTTGATGGGCTTGTCCATGAGCCGGACGTAGCCCCGCCCGCTCCTCGTCGACCGATACACATAATAGCCTGCAAGATCCCGTTCCTTGTTTTCGTTCCACGTCAGAAACACTCTGCCCACACCGGGGACCACCGTCAATCCCGTCGGCCGTGCCGGAGGGGTCGTTTTCTTCGGCGTAGCCGAAGCTTCGGTCGAGTCAAGACTCTCTCGCCAGGGCCTTGTCGGGCTGTCCACGGCGCGGACCATGTAGTAATACGTCCGATTGTTCTCGACCGTGGTGTCCCTGTAGGAGTTTGTCCTGAGCGGTTCCTTGTTCAGCGGCGTTTCTTCGTAACGGCCTTTGTCCGTTCTGCGGTACACATTGTATCCGACAAATCCCTCGTACGCGCTCCCGTCTGCCCTCGTCCTTACCGGGTCCCAGGTAAGTGTAACAAGGTTCTCGCCTCCTGCGGCGGCGAGGTTTTTCGGGGGAGCAAGCGATAATTGCGGCGCAACACGCGCCTCCTCGGAGAACGGGCTCACTCCGCCCCGTGTGCTCACGGCCCTGATCCGGTATCCATATATCATGCCATACTTCAGGCCGGTGTCGCTCCAATAGACCGTGCCGTCCTGGACCTCGGCCGGGGCGGGTTTCGCCATATCGATCGTGACGATTTCCTTGTACCGCGGCTTCCTTTTCTCCCTTCCGATCTCCGCGCGGAAGATACGAAACGCTTTGATATCGGCGGGGTTCATTTCCTTACCTTCTATGTTCCTGTCCGGTATGCGCCATGACAAAAATGCAACTGCGTCCCGGGCCACGGCCTTGACGTCCTGTACCGCTTCGGGCCGCGGACTCTCGGGTACGAGGGGCTCGGTCTTTCTGCCGCAGGACGCGGAGATCGACAGGATGAACGCCAGACAGAGCAGTCCGGCAAGCCGAGGAAACCGAGTGATCATTTCACAAGCTTCTTAAGCGCCCGGAGCCGCTTTTTAAGGTTCGTCGGAGCCGTTCCGCCGTACGACAGCCGCCTGCCCACTGAAGCCTCGACAGACAGCGCCTTGTACACGTCGTCCCCGATCAGCGGGGAAAGCCTCTTATATTCGCCGATGGGCATGTCTCCGAGCCCGCACTGGAGCTCAATGGCCCGGAGCACCGCCCTGCCGACCACTTCATGCGCCCTGCGGAAGGGCATGCCCTTTCGCACAAGGTAGTCCGCGAGGTCCGTAGCAGTGATGAAGCCGTCCCCTGCGGCTCTGCGCATCGCGTCCTTGTGGACCGTAATGCCTTTGAGCATTTCGATAAACACCGAGAGAGCGATCGTGACCGTGTCCGCTGTATCGAACACGGGCTCCTTGTCCTCCTGCATGTCGCGGTTATAGGCGAGCGGCAGCCCCTTCATGAGCGTCAGGAGCGCCATAAGGCTTCCGTATACCCGTCCCGCCTTCCCGCGGGCAAGCTCAGCCGCGTCGGGGTTTTTCTTCTGCGGCATGATCGACGAGCCCGTGGTGAAGGCGTCCGAGATAGTGATGAACCCAAACTCCGACGACGACCAGAGCACGATCTCTTCCGCCAGTCGCGAGACGTGCATCATGATCTGGGCGCAGGCCGCAACGAATTCTATCGCGAAGTCCCTGTCCGACACCGCGTCCATGCTGTTTTCGCACACGCCGTCGAAGTGGAGCAGTCGCGCCGTGAAAGCGCGATCGATCGGGTGCACCGTGCCCGCGAGGGCGCCCGCCCCGAGCGGCATGACGTTCACCCGCCGGAAGCAGTCCCTGAGCCTGCCCCGGTCGCGCTCGAACATCTCGTAGTACGCAAGCAGGTGATGGCCGAAAAGCACGGGCTGGGCCCGTTGCAGGTGCGTGTAGCCCGGCATGACCGCGTCACTGTATCTGTCGGCAAGGCCGACCACGACCTTTTGGAGCGCAGCGAGGAGTTCGTAGATCTCCGTGACCTCGTCGCGCAAGTACATGCGGAGGTCGAGGGCTACCTGGTCATTCCTGCTCCTCGCGGTGTGGAGCTTGCCTCCCACGGGCCCGATCTTCTCCATCAGCCGGTTCTCGATGTTCATGTGGATATCTTCGAGCTCCATGCTGAACTCGAATGCGCCTGAGGCAATCTCCTTGAGGATCGCTTCGAGCCCCCGGATAATCTGCTTCGATTCTTTCTGCGATATGATGCCCGTTTTGCCGAGCATGGTCGCATGCGCTATGCTCCCCGCGATGTCGTAGGGATAGAGGCGCCAGTCGTAGGGGATCGAAGCGGTGAACTCTTCGACAAGCTCGTTCGTGGCATCCGTGAACCGGCCCGACCAGGGCTTTGTTTTGATCGCGGCCGCCTTCGTCGTCTTTGTCGTCTGCGACTTCCTTACTGTTTTCGTTTTCTTTGGCATAGTATGCAAAAATGTCCCGCGGAAACGGTTACGAAACGCGCATCAGGAAGCATAGGGCAGGGCGACGCTGAGAGCACCGCTAGACTCCATGCGCCGTGCTGTACGTTACCGTCTGACGAATGACGGTTCTTATTTCTTTTTGCCTGCCAACCTTCCCGCTCTCAGCCTCAGCGCATTCAGTCTGATGAAGCCTTCCGCGTCCTTCTGATTATAGACCCGGTCGGCCTCGAACGTCGCGAGATCGGGATTATAGAGCGAGACCGGGGACTTCCTTCCGACAGTGTCGCAGTTTCCTTTGTATAATTTGAGCCGCGCCGTGCCGGTGACGTTTTTCTGGGATTCATCCATCGCCGCCTGAAGCATCAGCCGCTCGGGCGAGAACCAGTACCCGTAGTATACGAGCTCCGCGTACCGCGGGATGAGGCTGTCCCTCAGGTGCATGACTTCACGGTCCGTGGTGATCGACTCCACAGCCCGGTGCGCCGCGTGGAGGAGCGTGCCGCCCGGGGTCTCGTAAACTCCGCGGGATTTCATGCCCACGTAGCGGTTCTCTACGAGGTCGACGCGGCCTACGCCGTGGACTCCGGCGATCCGGTTCGCCTCCGCCAGGAGCGCGGCAGGGGACAGCTTCATGCCGTTGATTGCGGCCGGGTTCCCGGCAGCATACTCCACCTCCACGTACTCCGGCCTGTCGGGCGCTTTCTCGACCGGCACGGCCAGGGTGTACATGTCTTCAGTAGATTCCTTCCAGGGGTCTTCGAGGATGCCGCCCTCGTAGCTGATGTGGAGCAGGTTCCGGTCCGTGGAGTAAGGCTTGGATTTCGTCGCTGTGACCGGTATCCTGTGCTTTTCCGCATATGCGATCAGTTCCTCGCGTCCCTTCATCGTCCATTCGCGCCAGGGCGCGATAATCCTGATATCGGGCTTGAGCGTAAAATAGGTCAGCTCGAATCTCACTTGATCGTTCCCCTTGCCCGTTGCGCCGTGGCAAACCGCATCCGCGCTTTCCTTGTCGGCGATCTCGATCTGGCGTTTGGCGATGAGCGGACGGGCGATCGAGGTCCCGAGGAAGTAGCGGCCTTCGTACACCGCATTGGCCCGCAGCATGGGAAACACGAAGTCCCGGACGAACTCTTCGCGCAGGTCTTCGATGTAGATTTTGTCCGCACCGGTCTTTATCGCCTTTTCCCGGAGCGGCTCGAGCTCCTCGCCTTGGCCGATGTCGGCGGTAAAGGCGATCACCTCGGCACTGTAGGTTTCCTTAAGCCATGTGATGATGACCGACGTGTCCAGCCCGCCGGAATAGGCGACGACGATTTTTTTGATATCCTGCTTCAAATTAACCCTTGAACCCTCAAAAAATAAAGAGGCCGCGGATGAGCGCAGAAAAAAACATATAATGCCCGTACATTCCGGGTATTACGCCTTGTTTGATCTGCGTCCATCTGCGTCCATCTGCGGCTGAAAAACTATTTTCCTTCGATTATCTTCACCTTCATCTCGATGCGCTCGTTCGGGTTGTCGTTTCGGTCCCGGGGCTGCGACACGATCTTGTCGGCGACTTCCATGCCGCTCTCCACCTCGCCGAACACGGTGTACTGTCGGTCGAGGAACGGCGCGGCGGCGACGCAGATGAAGAACTGCGAGCCCGCGCTGTCGGGGTTGGCGGACCGCGCCATGGACAGCGTGCCCCGCTTGTGAGGTCGGTCATTAAACTCGGCCTTAATGGTGTAGCCTGGTCCACCCATGCCGTGCATGCGCTTGTCGTGGCTCTTGGAATTCGGGTCTCCCCCCTGGATCATGAATCCGAGAATCACGCGGTGGAACGTGGTCCCGTCATAAAACCCTTTTTTGGCGAGATCGATGAAGTTTTTCACATGTCCCGGCGCGACGTCCGGGAAGAACTTCAGGGTGATGTTTCCGAATTTGGTCTCGATGACCGCTTTCGTCGTGGACATTTTTTTAATCTCCTCTGCGGTGAAGGTTTTCGCCGTCTGGCGGGCGTTCCCCGCCGACGCGCTCAGAATACCTGCAATAATCGCGAAAAATACCAGCGCCTTTTTCATCTCCTGTCTGCCTCCCTGCAAGCCCTGATAACCGGAAAATTGAGTGAATCGAACAGGAATGTATTGTTTTACCAGAAACCACGGGCAAAGTCAAACAAAACATGGACTTTGCCGCACGTTTGCCGGTTCTAAAAGGCCGAAAGCCCCTCGAATTGTCGCGTACTCCCGCTCTGAACCTATGCTATAATTTCGTTTGACGGGGCTGGAAGCCGCTGTTATACTCTCCAGTGGAGATTATCGGTATGGTGAGGCAGACGAGTGATCGACGGAATTTTACCCGCATTTCATTCAATACCGAGGTTGAGATAAGAACCGACAACGGCGTCATCCGTTCGAAGGAGGGGGTTAACGTTTGTCTGAACGGTCTCCATCTGTCGACAGACGAGATCCTTTCTCCCGGAACTGCGTGCCGGGTCAGCATTACGCTCCTCGCATCTGAAGACCGTCTGTCGATCGAAGCCGCGGGCACGGTCGTCCGTTCGGTGCCTGGAAACCTCGCCGTGACCTTTACGGAGATCGACCTGGACAGCTACCAGCACCTTCGCCTCCTGATCCTCAACAACGCGGAGCAGGCGGAAAAGGCGGAAGAGGAATTTCGCTCGTATCTGAAAAACCGCGTGTCAAGCAGTCCCGATTAGGACCACAACTTCGGTTCCTCTTCTGATCCCGTTTAACAAGACCAGGGTGTGCCGCGTCGTATCGATCACGCTTTTGAACGCACAGAGAAACTGTTTCCGGCAGGAGAGCGAACCGCTGCGGCCCGAAATACACACATTTTGAACGCGGATCAAATCGGAACAAGCGGATTTTAGCCTTGCCGGGTGACATGGCCGAACAAGGGAAAGGCAGATTTCTTGACGGCAGTTAAAAGGGAATACAGGGTGGTCTTTGTGTGATGTGATACCTCTGCATGCCGTTTAGCCCGCGGCTCTTTTATAACTGCGACAGACAGGAATCGTCGCGGTCGAAAACTTGTATTTTTATATCATCGATCTGCTTATTGAGCTTTTTCATCAATACATTGCCCGTACCAGTGTTGTAGATTATTTTGCGGCCGGTCTTGCCGCCCACGTCGGAACTCACGATCGGAATCTCTTCGTCCTCGAGCATGTCCTGTGCCAGAATGATGTTTCTTTCGCCGATATTCATGACAGCGTTCGTGACCCAGAATACTTCACCGCCACCGAATATTTTTGCCCTCAGATTCTTCTTGTCGGCGCCGAGCTCAAGCATCTTTTCGATGAGCTTTGGGATGGCAATGCTTCCGTATCGCGGCGATGCAAGTCCTTCGCCGTTCCATAACGGAAGCATGTAATGATTAATGCCGCCGATCTTTTTCTCGGCGTCCCACAGGCATACCGAAACGCATGAGCCGAGTACGGTGGTTACGATCTGCGGGTCATTGGATGCAAAAATGCAGCCGGACTGCAGAAAATAATGCTGGCTGGTATCAATGCTTGTCATTACGTATCGGACAATAAGCCGGGAGGTGGGAGGGCGCTCCCGGGCTCTAAAGCTCCTTTGCGTCGTCAAAAATAAATTCGTTGCCTTCTTCGGAAAGCCCGCCGTTCCCGCTGCCTTCGGACTCGTCAAGCGCCAGGGTGAAAATCGACCCTTTTCCAGAACGGCTTGAAAATGTTATTTCACCTTCAAGAATATCTGCAAGCGCCTTTATTATGCACAAACCGAGCCCGTGGCCTCTGTGACGTTTTCTGGCGCCCGTATCGAGCTGGGTAAAGCGGTCGAATATCTTCTCCCTGTCTTTTTCGTCGATTCCGGGGCCTTCGTCTTCGACGGATATGCTCAATCTCGTTCCCTCTTTCCACGCTCTTATTTTTACGCTCTTCTCCTCCCTGCTGTACTCAATTGCGTTGGCCAGCAGGTTGGAAATAATGCAGGACAATTTTTCCGGATCTGTCTTGAAATAAAGCTCTCCTGCGTCCGCGGATATTTCATCGTCGAAGGCGACTCTCAGTTTCTTTTCGACGGCCTTATGCTGAAATGAATCGACCAGACGACGCACGAGCGCCTCAACGTTTGTTCTGGAGTTGCTTATTGTGATTTCGCCGGCTTCGATATGGGCGGCGGTAAAAATGTTCTTTAACTGGAAATCGAGTTCGAAAGCTTCCTTGTAAATCGACTGCGCCATGTCCGCCGCTGCCGCGGGTGCCGACGCTCCCCGTGCAAGCCGCTTCGACATGCCCAGGATGACGGTGAGCGGGTTGTTGATCTCATTCCGAATGTTGGAGAGAAAATTGCTCTTGAGGGACTCCGACTCCCGGAGTTTTTCATTCAGTTTCTCGAGTTTCCTGTTCATCTCCCGCAGGTCGATGAGCACGTTCCTGTTTTCATTGAGCCGTTTCTTGATTTCTTCAATTAAAACTTCGTCACTGATCTCTTTCACCTTTGCCCCCTCGCTCTGTAACTACGCTCCGCACTCGCTCAAGACGGCCGCCGCAATGTGGCGGAGGGGCAGTACTTTATCGACCGCCCCCAGCTCCAGTGCCTTCTTCGGCATGCCGAAGACCACGCAGGTGCCTTCGTCCTGTGCTATTGTCGCGGCCCCTGCCTCTTTCATCTCGAGCATTCCACGAGCTCCGTCGTCTCCCATGCCGGTCATGATCACGGCCACCGCGTTTTTCCCCGCATAGCGGGCGGCAGACCGGAAGAGCACGTCCACCGACGGACGGTGACGGCTGACGAGCGGGCCGTCCTTGATCTCCACGTAGTAGCGCGCGCCGCTCCGTTTGAGCAGAGTATGCCGGTTTCCCGGCGCGACGAGCGCGCGCCCTCGGATTACCGTATCGCCGTTCTCCGCCTCCTTTACCGATATGCCGCAGATGGTGTCGAGGCGTTTGGCGAAGGCCTTGGTAAAGTTTTCCGGCATGTGCTGGACGATGACGAGGCCGGGAGAGTCGACCGGCAGTGCTTCAAGAAAGCTCGTGAGGGCCTCCGTTCCGCCTGTAGACGCGCCGACGACGACCACTTTTTCCGTCGTCCGTATCATGGCCTCGGAGCGCTGATTTGGCCCAGGGACAATCGCATCCGCCGTGAGCTTCGGATGGGTGGCATGGTCATGAAACGTCCTGCGCTTCAGATTGGCGGCCGACGCGGCCTTTACTGCATCGCAGATGCGCACACGCGACTCTTCCAGAAACAGTTTCGAGCCCAGCCGTGGTTTCGTGATGATCTCAAGTGCGCCCGACTCCAGCGCCTTGAGTGCGGTCTCCGAGCCCTCCTCGGTGAGGCTCGAGCAAATGACGACGGGGATGGGGTGCTGGCTCATGATCTTCTGAAGGAACGTAATGCCGTCCATGCGCGGCATTTCCACGTCCAGCATGATGACGTCGGGAACGCGGTGCCAGATTTTTTCCGCAGCGATGTAAGGGTCGGAGGCCGTGGCCATGACCTCGATTCCCTTGTCTGAAGAGAGAATCTCCTCGAGTGTCTGGCGGACCACTGCGGAGTCATCGACGATGAGGACGCTGATTTTTCTACCCATACGCTCACCCATTCCACCATCAGACGTCGGTATCGTTCACCCGGGACAGCCGTTTCAACAAGACCCCCGGTCGCGTGTTCCCCGGGCAGATAAACCACGGAGCCCCGGTTCGCAGGGGTTCATGCCGTATTCCTGTAAATCGTCGACGTTACACGTGTCAGGGGAAGGTTGAAGCCGTGCACCGTCTCGGAATGGCCCAGGAACAGATGTCCGCCCGCCTTCAGGTACCGGCACAGCCGGGCGAGAAGCTTGTGCTGCGTCTCCCGATCGAAATATATCATGACGTTACGGCAGAATATCGCATCCATCGATTCCGGGGGCACGATGCGCTCGTC
>JAWOJY010000041.1:0-3056 GCA_033854515.1 Nitrospirota bacterium | reverse complement strand
TAGCACAAGTACCAGCCCAAGGCAAGGGCGGAAGGGCGACCGACCGTCCGAAGGAAGCCTACGGCAAACGTGCGAGCCGACGAACAGAAACCGCATACAAGGCTCAGTCCCCGGGCAAGTCAGCACTACATGACGAAGCCCGCTGGTTCGGGGGATAGGGTAAATGCGGCGGTTGTGCACGGACAGTTCACGTTCTTATCCGGGGAGATCTGCACGCCATGCGATAGGATCGTCATGAGAGAATCCGGGAAGGGTCCACCCGGCAGACAAGGCCCCGGCGTATCAATCGCTGTCGCTTGATACGAGCCCTCTTCAGGGAACACAAACCAGACAGCAATCTCATGATTGAATCCCTATAGCGCCGTCACTGGAGACAGCGACGGTGAGCGCGCAGAAGTCAGCAGACGGCATAGTACTCGGAGTCCTCTCCGGGGAAGGCCAGAACGCGGAAAGGAGGAACGGCAGTCCATAAGCCTCGGTACGGTTATGAGTCCGTTCAGGATGAGCCGCGTCCGGGCGCGTTGTGGAACAAAGCCCCCTCGAATGACCACAGTGGAACAAGTAGTAAGCAGTGAGAACATGCAACGAGCATGGCAACAGGTCAGGACGAACGCAGGCGCAGCCGGCATCGATGATATGTCGATCACGGACTATCCCGCGTTCGCCCGAGCCAACTGGGTAAGGATCAAAGCCTCTTTGCTGGACGGGACGTACACTCCCGCTCCGGTCAAGAGGGTAGAGATACCGAAAGACAGCGGGGGTACAAGGCCACTCGGCATCCCCACGGTCTCTGATCGCGTTATCCAACAGGCGATCACCCAGGTACTCGTCCCCGTCTTCGATCTCCGGTTCTCGGAATCGAGCTATGGATTCAGGCCGGGCCGTTCGGCACACCAGGCAGTGAAGAAGGTGGTTTGCCTCATCAACGAAGGATACTGCTATGCCGTGGACATCGACCTTGCCAAGTTCTTCGACACGGTCGATCACGACGTGCTGATGCACAGAGTCAGCCGCCGTGTAACGGACAAAGGCATCCTTAGGTTGATCGGCAAATACCTCCGCGCCGGTGCCGTCGTGAACGGACGCCTGAACCGGACATCCAAAGGAGTGCCGCAGGGCGGGCCGCTCTCACCCCTGCTCAGCAACATCCTTCTGGACGACCTCGACAAGGAACTGGAGAATCGAGGACACCGGTTCTGCCGGTACGCCGACGACCTCATCATTCTGGTGAAGTCAAAGCGTTCCGGAGAGCGCGTGATGGGAAGCATCAGCCAGTTCCTTGAAAAGAAACTCAAGGTGCAGGTCAACCGGGACAAAAGCAGGGTGGTGAAGGCCGAGAGAAGCACCTTTCTCGGGTTCACCTTCACCGGCAAGAGGCTGACGGTCTCGGAGAAGTCTCTCACGCGCTGCAAAAACGAGCTCAGGCGCCTCACCTGGCGCAGCTGGGGCGTTGCCATGGATTACCGGTACCGGAAAATCCGCACCTATGTGCAGGGGTGGATGAACTATTTCGGCATCGGGCTGAGGTACAACACCGCCAGCGAGTGGGACCAGTGGTTCCGCCGCCGCATTCGCATGTGCTATTGGAAGCAGTGGCGCAAGACGAGGACGCGGGTCAGGGAACTGATGAAGCTCGGTGTCGGTGAGCGGCACGCGGTCAAGGCAGGTATGAGCAGAAAAGCCTATTGGCATCTTGCGAAGACCGAAGCCCTGAACGTGGCGTTGTCCAATCGCTATCTCAAAGAGCAGGGTCTTACGTCACTCAGAGCACTGTGGAGCAAGATACACCACCCGGCTACGGCCCGGTGATTTCCGCGAACCGCCTGGTGCGTACCCGCATGCCAGGTGGTGTGGGGGCTGGGGGAGAGAATCCCCCGGCTACCCGATTAAAATATGATATTTACCATTTTATGTATAGTAGTTCAATTCTTTGTTGTTGGACAAATAGAAACCACTTTCGCTAATTCTGTTTTGATATTCCCAACAGAATCCAGTTTTATGCGAGTCGCCAAAAATATCTTCATAGGTAATCAAGCCGTGGCAAAGCAACTTCAAGTTAGCTCCTTTGATATTTTCGTATTCGGTTTTATCCATAGGACGCTTAATATTAAAAGTCATCTCTTTACCGGAACCGATAACGGCACCGCCTTTGGGTATCCAATCGTCTTTCGTAGTAACAATAGCAGCAGGAAAGTTATTTACTTCGCCCCACCAAGCGATACCGCGGACATTTGTCAAGATGGCAGGGGTTTTCCCGTGATTGATGAGGGTATAGGCGCACTTGCAATAAAAACTATCGCCAATTACGGGGGAACCTTCAACTTCCACGAATATGTACGGCCTGTCCGAAATTTGAGCGCTTTTCACTGTCTGGCGGAGCTGTATAGCTTGCCAACCAAATACAAACAATTGCGCGAAAAATATAAAAGCTTGAGCAATTCCAATGCGCTCAAGATTGAGGTTTGGATTCTGCTGATAGCCATTTTCTTCTATATTTTGGGTATCCTTTGCCTTGGTGAGTGGGGTTGGAATATATACGGATGGAGTTTGATTATTTTGAGTGCTCTGTGTGGGGGCACTTTTATGATTCTCTGGCACTGGAGCATTTGATTGTGAGTAAGCAGGAAGTGAACTGATTGCTGTTAATATGAAAAAAAGAACACCTAAAATATTTTGCATAATTGGATTTCCTTTATAGTTTAACCATTGATTGAGCGACAGCCGCCCTGAGAGATATCATCAAGTTATACGGTGTCGTGAAACATTGCGGATGGATACGAATGTACCAGAAGTATGCTTTTTTGTAAAATGAAATTGACAGGAACTCTTGATATTATTAGACCGGCATGCCGCTGATCACCGCAAAAAGAGTGCATCCTGGAGCAATCGGCCCGCTCCAAGAATTCATCCCGTCTTCACTCTTTTCACGTCGAGCACGCCGTTGATGGTCTCGATGTTCTTGATGATGCGGTTCAGGTGCTCCACGTCCTTGATGTCGATGGTGAAGTTGAGGGTGGCCTGTTTGTCCTCGTCGGTAATGGCCTCGGCGTGGGTGA
>JAWOJY010000040.1:0-4684 GCA_033854515.1 Nitrospirota bacterium | reverse complement strand
GTCCGCCCGCCTTCAGGTACCGGCACAGCCGGGCGAGAAGCTTGTGCTGCGTCTCCCGATCGAAATATATCATGACGTTACGGCAGAATATCGCATCCATCGATTCCGGGGGCACGATGCGCTCGTCGATGAGGTTCATGCGCTTGAACTGAACGCGGTCCCTCAGCTCGGGCACGATCCGAACGAGCCGTGCGCTCCTGTCCCTGCTTCGCAGGAGATATCTTTGCTTCTGCTCGAGAGGAACGTCTCTCACCTGGTCTTCGCCGTAAATGGCAAGCCTTGCCCTCTCGATCACTCTGGTCGAGATGTCTGTGGCGACAACCGAGAATTGAAACCCGGCGTGCCGTGCTGCAAAGTCGCTCAGCACCATGGCGAGCGTGTACGGCTCCTCGCCCGATGAACACCCTGCGCTCCAGGCAGTAAATTTTTTGCCCGCCCTTTCCCCGTTACCCACAAACTCGGGAAGCAGGGTTTCCGCAAGAAATCGGAAGTGCACGGGCTCCCTGAAAAAATCCGTCTTATTCGTGGTGACAGCGTCGATCATGTGCACATACTCTTTTTCCCCGTCCGATGAGCTGAACAGGTAGTCGCAGTACTCGCGAAACGATCCGATTCCAAGGCTCCGGAGCCGTTTTTGAAGGCGCGCCTCGAGCATGATCTTCTTGACCGGGGGCATTTTGATCCCGCAGTGAGCGCGGATGAATCCGCTCAATCGCTGGAACTCGTCGTTCGACATGGACTTCGTTGGCAGCGCGCTTTTTTGCGTATCGCTCATGTTATACTGGACGGATGAAGGGCGGTCGCGCGCCTTTGCCCCGGGCGGCACACGATTTTGCGTCCTTCGTTTTTCGTCCCTCCCATAGTATCACTTTCTGAACCTTCGCGTTTTGCGCACGAACGGTTACTGCTGTGCTTCTTCTTCGATTTCATCCTGCCGTTTCGTCTGTACCAGCTCCAGCTCGCCGGAGGAGAAGACCTTGTCGATGTCGAGGATGATGACGAAGTGCTCGCCCTGCTTTCCCATCCCCTTGATGAACTCTGTATTGAGCCGGGTCCCGATCTTCGGCACCGGCTCGATATGGTCAGGTTCGAGGTCCATCACCTCCTCCACCTGGTCGGCCAGCGACCCTAAAATGACCGTGTCCCCGTCCACCGTTACTTCGACGATGATGATGCAGGTGTTCACCGTCTTCTCGGTCTTCGTCATCCCGAATTTGAGGCGAAGATCAACGACCGGCACCACGCTGCTTCTCAGATTGATAACTCCCCGCATGAATTCCGGCGTCTGCGGCACCTTGGTAATGGTCGTGAAGTCAAGCACTTCGCGGACCTTTGAGATATCGAGGGCAAAGACCTCGTCATCGAGCTTGAACGTCAGATACTGCGTCGTACCTACAATACCGGCTATACTCATGGCGTCCTCCTGTCAAAAGCCCAGAGGTCTGAAGACAGACGATCAGAAGATAGATTAAAAAGCAAGATTTCCTCATGCCCGTCTGTCCTCCGTCTTCTGGCATTAGAATTTCTCAAACTCATTGTCCTTGCCGTCTCCATTGGCTCTTTCATTCGTGAGGTTGAGCGCCACGCCTGCGTGTCTGATCGCCGGGGTGCCGGGAGCCGCTTTTCCGCTTTTGTCCGCGCCGTTGGTAAGGTGCGCTACATGGACCGGGTGGTGCGCGGCAGCCGGCTTCCGTGCCATCCTCATTCCCATCCCCGCTTCCCGCTCATCAACCTTGAAGAATCCGATGGTCTGCAAGAGCTGTTCGGACTGGGCGGAAAGCTCCTCTGCCGTAGACGCCATCTCCTCGGCGGCCCCCGCGTTTTGCTGGATCACGTGGTTGAGCTGCTGGATCGCACTGTTGATCTGGTCCGCTCCCGAACTCTGCTCCTTCGAGGCCGCGCTGATTTCCTGCACTAGTTCAGCCGTCTTCTTGATATCCGGCACCAGCTTGGCAAGCATCTCACCCGCCCTCTCCGCGACCTCAACGCTTGTCGTGGACAGATGGCTGATCTCGCCGGCCGCAGTCTGGCTCCGCTCGGCGAGCTTCCTCACTTCCGAGGCCACCACGGCAAAGCCCTTGCCGTGCTCGCCTGCTCTGGCTGCTTCGATTGCGGCGTTCAAAGCCAAAAGGTTCGTCTGACGCGCGATCTCTTCGATGATCAATATCTTGGAGGCGATGTCCTTCATGGCTCCCACGGTCTCGGACACGGCCTTGCCGCTTTCCTGGGCATCGGCGGCGGATTTGAGGGCGATCTTCTCGGTCTGCATTGCGTTGTCGGCGTTTTGCCTGATCGTGGCATTCATCTCTTCCACGGCCGACGACGCTTCCTCGGCCGCCGCGGCTTGCTCCGTCGCGCCCTGCGACAGCTGCTCGGACCCGGCCGCAAGTTGCTGGCTCCCGGAGGCCACGTTATCGGAAGCGACCTTCGCGTCTCCAACGACCACCTTGAGCCGATTGAGCATGTTCCTCATCGCCGTCAGCAGTCGGCCCGTCTCGTCCATGGTGCTTGTCTCGATATCAACGGTCAGATTGCCTTCAGACAAGTCGTTTGACACGGCAACAGCCTTGGCCAGCGGTTTAAGCATTAGCTGGACGATACCTATCACAAGTGCGGTCATCGTCAACACGCCGATCAATCCGAGCACAACATAGAAATATTGCATTGACTTGATCCTGCCAAAAGACTCTGTGAGCGGCACCCGAATGCTGATGGCCCCAAGGACCGTCCCTTCACCTACCATATGGCAAGAAAGGCAGTTTTTCCCCATGATGTTTGATTTCGCTATGTAAGGATATACTCCTCGGATGGATGCGCCCTCGATAACCACTCTTCCTGCGCCGCTTTTTATGACCTCTTTTTCAAGAGAGTCTGATGCATAATCTTTTATGTCCCCCCGGCCAAACTCTTGGTCCAGAACTTCCGATCGTATCACTCTGAGGTCAATGATGTTTTGCATTTGTTCAAGAAATGGTCCTTTTGTCTCTTTAAAATTGTTCGCCAACATCAGTGTGGTAAGAGTATTTAAAATGGTATCTCTATACCCCTCGAGAGTTGAGCGCTCCACCTCTCGAAAGACAATAAGCTCTGTCTTGTCGCGTGCAACTATTGTCATAACTGCTATTCCTGCCGCAACTAAGAAAACAATAGGCGCTGTCAGCTTGAACTTTAGTGAAAGGCTCTTGAGATTTTTCATTTTGTCCTCCTTATCCTCAGGAAGTGAGCGCCTCTTCCTGCTCTGCCGCCCTGACGAGCTTTGCAGGGTCGAGAATCAGCGCTACGGTGCCGTCGCCAAGGACCGTTGCACCAGCAATTCCCTCGACTCCCTTGTAGAATCTGCCGAGGGACTTAATCACCGTCTGATGCTCCCCGACCACGGTATCGACAGCGAATCCGACCCTCCGGCCCTCTTCATTCACAATGACGACCTGCTCGATGGCTGGCGCCTCCCCTCCCATAAAAAACCGCTCGCGCAGACGGATGTACGGTATGATACGGCCCCTGACGTTCACGAGGTGTCTGCCGCTGTACTTTGGCGCATTTTTACGGGTCAACTCGATACATTCCTCAACCGACGAAAGAGGAAAGATAAAGTGCTCTTCTCCAATCTCCGTCAGGAAACCATTGATGATAGCGAGCGTGAGCGGCAGTTTGAGCGTAATAGTCGTGCCCTCGCTGTTGCGGGTGTTAATTTCTATGGCACCATGGAGCGCATCGATGCCCTTTTTCACCACATCCATGCCGACTCCGCGTCCCGAAACGCCGGTGACCGTTCTTGCCGTGGAAAACCCGGGTGTGAAGATCAGCTGCCTCAGCTCTTCATCCGTGGGCTCCGCTTCAGGGGCAATCAGTCCTTTTTCAACGGCTTTCGCACGGATCGCCGCGGTATCGAGCCCGGCGCCGTCGTCTGCCACGCGGATCAGGACATGAGCGCCTGAATGAATCGCCGAAAGGTGGATTGTCCCGCATTTCGGCTTGCCTGATGCTACACGCAGGGCCGGGAGTTCAATCCCGTGGTCGATGCAGTTGCGGATGATGTGAACGAGCGGATCGCTTAGCCGTTCGATGACAGTTTTATCCAGCTCCGTTTCGGCTCCTTCTGTCGTCAACTCAATCTCTTTGCCGAGTTCGGTGGACAGATCGCGGACGAGCCGCCTGAACTTGCTGAACGTCGTGCCGATGGGAAGCATGCGGATGCTCATGGTGTTGTCGCGGAGCGATGCTGTCAGCCGATCGACCTCCTCGGCAATGGACTGGAGTTCGGGGACGCCCAAGGATAGGGCCGTCCGGGCCAGACGCGCCTGTACCGTCACTAGTTCTCCGACAAGGTTGACCAGACTGTCCAGTTTTCCCGTCGCAACCCGAATGCTTGACGTGGCGTCGGTGCCGTGGCGCTGCTCCCGCATTTCCCGAGCGTGCTGCTGTTCAACCAGGGCGGCCTCCACCTTGGTGCCGCTCACCGCTTCAGCCTCGACGAGCAGCTCGCCGACCCGCTTCCTGGCCGCAAGCACGCTCTGGAGGTCCTCCGGCGTCAGGTCGCCCCGCTCTAGGAGTATGTCGCGCAGTTTTTTGTACGTCGCTTCATCATCAAGCGATCCTTCCCGGTCGATGACGTCGATGGTAAGCTCGGAGTCGTCCTGCACGAAAATGAAGACGTCGTGAATGGCGTTGATGCCCTGACAGG
>JAWOJY010000039.1:0-12622 GCA_033854515.1 Nitrospirota bacterium | reverse complement strand
TCCTCATCCCTGCCGCTGCTTGTGCCGCGGGTTTTCACAGATTACCCGTACGACGCCTTTGCGGCGAATGATGCTGCATTTACTGCAAATTCTGCGAACTGAAGAACGAACTTTCATGATCAATACACATCCTTATCTTTTGAGATAAAAAATTTCCTCTTACGTGCAGATTCGGATACTCCCGATTACTTGAACCTGTAAGTTATTCTGCCCCTGGTTAAATCATAGGGCGACAGCTCAACAGTAACCTTGTCCCCTGGCAATATTTTGATAAAGTGCATTCTCATCTTGCCCGAGATGTGGGCCAGTATTTTGTGCCCGTTCTCCATCTCAACTCGAAACATTGCGTTGGGAAGCGTCTCCAAGACTGTCCCCTGAACTTCTATGGCGTCTTCTTTAGGCATCGTCCACCGTAATGCGCTTTCGCCGGATCATCCGTACCTGCCTTTTCTACTCGTTCCGAACAATAAATTAGAGAAGAAAAAAGCGGTTTTCCCGCATTGTTCCCCATAATTTACATCTTCATGTTCGCTTCGTCAATATAGCGGGCCCATCGGACATCACTGCTACGGTATGCTCGAAATGGGCTGACAGACTGCCGTCCGCTGTGACTGCGGTCCACCTGTCTTCCTTGATCACGGTCGCGCTGCCGCCTGCATTGACCATAGGCTCCACCGCCAGCACCATGCCCGGCTTGAGCCTCGGCCCTTGGCCGCGTTCTCCGTAATTGGGGACCTGGGGGTCCTCATGCAAGTTCCTTCCGATGCCGTGGCCCACGAAATCTCTCACAACGGAAAACCCGTGAGATTCGACATGGCTCTGGATCGCATGAGAAATGTCGAACACTCTGTTGCCGGCCTTGGCTTCCGCAATCCCGAGGTAGAGGGCCTCTTCAGTCACCTTGATCAGGCGTTCGGCCTCGGGAGTTATTTTCCCCACGGGAAGGGTGATCGCCGCATCGCCGTAAAAGCCATCAACGATCGCTCCGAGATCCAGACTTACGATGTCCCCCTGCTTCAAAAAGACGTTCTTGCTGGGGATCCCGTGCACCACCTGCTCATTTACCGAAGTGCAGAGGCTGCTGGGATATCCCCGGTATCCCTTGAACGCCGGAACTCCCCCGGCTTCACGTATGAACTTCTCTGCGGATTCGTCGAGCGCTTGGGTGTTTACACCCGGCCGGACCATCTCACGGAGGAGTTCGAGGGAGTCTGTCACGATGAGGCAGGCTGCGCGAATTTTCTCTATTTCCTGAAGGGACTTGAGAATTATCATGAAGCCACCAGCCCTTGACCTACCGCCTCCCTTTTATCGAAACGCCTTTCAGGAAACCTCCGTAGTGTCTCTGAATTAAATGCGACTCAATCTGTGATACCGTGTCGAGCGCGACGCCAATGACGATCAGCAGCGACGTACCGCCGAAATAAAAGGGCACGTTGAAAAACCTGTAAAAAATATCGGGGAGAACGCACACCGCGGAAAGGTATAACGCGCCGCCGAGCGTTATCCGTGTGAGCACCCGGTAGAGATAATCCGACGTCTTCTTGCCGGGCCTGATGCCGGGGATAAAACCGCCGTACTTCTTGAGGTTTTCCGCTATATCGACAGGGTTGAACACTATCGCCGTATAAAAATAGGCAAAGAAAACAATCATGATGACGTACACGGCCGTATACAAGACTTTCCCCGGGGCTAGCTGCTGCGCTATGGACTTTACCCATCCTACCTCGGTAAAACCCGCGATCGTCGCCGGAAAAAGAAGAATCGACGACGCAAAAATGGGAGGGATCACTCCCGCGGAGTTTATTTTGAGCGGCAGGTGCGTACTCTGACCTTTATAGATCCTTCTCCCGACCATCCTCTGTGCATACTGAACGGGAATCTTTCTCTGTCCGCGCTCCATCACTACGATGGCCGCGACAACGGCGACAATCAGAGCCAGGATCACCACAAGCATGAAATACGGAATTTCACCCGATCTTACGAGCCCGATCGTGTTGTGAACCGCCCTCGGGAATCCCGCCACAATGCCAGCAAAAATGATGAGCGAAATCCCATTTCCGATGCCCCGTTCGGTTATCTGTTCACCGAGCCACATGATAAAGGTGGTACCCGCGGTAAGCGTTATCATCGTGAGGATGCGGAACGACCACCCGGTGGAATCAACGAACGCACCACCACCCATCTTTTCGATGCCCACCGCCATCCAGAATGACTGAAATGCGGAAATTATGACTGTTCCGTACCGCGTATACTCGGTGATCTTTTTCCTGCCCGCCTCTCCCTCTTTCGCAAGCGCCTGGAGCCGCGGGATCACCACGGTGAGCAGCTGCAATACAATGGAGGCGGTGATATAGGGCATAATGCCGAGCGCAAATATGGTGACCCGCGAGAGAGCCCCGCCGGAAAACATGTCGAAAAAGCCCATGAGGCCGGAAGCGGCCTGGTGCAAATATTGGCTGAGGGCGTCTCCCCGTACCCCGGGTGTGGGAATATGGGCCCCGATGCGATAAACTGCCAGCATCATGAGCGTGAACATCAGACGTTTCCGGAGTTCCGGAATATTGAATATGTTCTGAAAGCTGGAAAACAAGCTCAAATCACCTCGGCCTTACCGCCAGCGGCGGTCAACTTCTCGACGGCGTTTTTACTGAATTTATGCGCACGAACCACGAGCCCCTTCTTTGCGTCGCCCATTCCCAGCACCTTGACCCCTGCCTTGACGTGACGAATCAGACCATGCTCGATGAGGAGTTCCGGCGTGACCGTTCCCTCGAATTCTCCAAGGTCCCCAAGATTTACCACGGCGTATTCCTTTCGGAATATGTTGGTGAAGCCTCTTTTGGGAATTCGGCGCTGCAGCGGCATCTGGCCGCCCTCGAAACCGGGACCTTTCACGCCTCCGGAGCGGGACTTCTGTCCCTTGTGTCCTTTGGTAGAAGTTTTCCCGTGGCCTGACCCGTGGCCTCGGCCGACTCTCTTTACTCTTTTTCTTGCCCCTTCCCGGGGTTTCAGTTCTTCTAATCTCATAGGTTACTCGTCGATACCCGTACAAATCCTCTGATTTTTCAGCAGCACAAAGTGCTTTACGCTTCGTCGACCCTGATCAAGTGTGAAACTTTGTTGATCATGCCGCGTATTTCAGGCGTATCAAAACGCTCGACCGAGCGATTGAGCTTTCTCAGCCCGAGACCGATCAGAACGGCCTTGTGCTTACCCGGACGCGCTATCGCACTCTTTACCAGAGTTATTTTTATCTTTTTAGCACTGGTCTTCGCCATTTCTACCCGAACTCCTCCATGGACTTGCCTCTAAGCGAAGCCACTTGCTCTCCGCTCCTCAGCCTGATCAACCCGTTTATCGTCGCGCTGACAACGTTATGAGGGTTACTCGACCCCAGGGACTTGCAGAGCACGTTGCGCACTCCGGTCACTTCAAGCACCGCCCTGCTCGCACCGCCGGCAATCAGTCCCGTACCCTCGGAGGCGGGCTTCAGCAGTACCCTGCCGGCGCCGTAATGTCCCAGAACCTCATGAGGTATAGTGTCTCCTTTGAGCGACACGAGGATCATGTTCTTCTTAGCCCGCTCAACGGCTTTTTTGATCGCTACGGGGGCCTCCGCTGCCTTGCCCTTGCCGACGCCGACCTTCCCTTTGCCGTCACCTACGACCACGAGAGCGCTGAAGTTGAACCGCTTGCCGCCCTTGACCACTTTGGCGACCCTGTTTAAATAAACCAGTTTGTCCTTGAATTCCTGGCCCTCTTCGGTTTCCGCTTCTTTTTTATTATATCTCTCTGCCAATGCTGCCTCCACGTAAAATCGTCCGGCTAAAAATTGAGCCCCTGCTCACGGGCCGCGTCCGCTAATGCCTTGACGCAGCCGTGGTATTGATAACCGCCCCTGTCGAATACCACATCCTTGATATTCTTGCTCAAGGCTTTTTGTGCAATGCTCGCACCCACCTTCTTGGCTGCTGCGACGTTGCCGCCGTGTTTTACTCCTGCGGTGATGTCCTTATCCTTGGTGGACGCCGCAACAAGTGTCCTGCCTCCCGCATCGTCGATGATCTGTGCATAGATATGGTTCAGGCTTCTGAAGATGCTAAGCCTCGGTCTGGCCGGCGTACCCGTTACCGTTTTTCTGATCCTGCTGTGCCTTCTTTGTCTGGCCTCTACTTTACTTGCCACGTCTGCTCTCCGTTATTCATGCGGCGCGGACGGCTGCGCGCCGCCTTTTTTTGCGCGTTCTCTCCGGCGTTACTTTCCGCCTTTGCCTGTTTTGCCTTCCTTACGCTTGATGTGCTCGGTACTGTATTTGATGCCCTTACCTTTGTACGGCTCGGGTGGTTTGAGGCTACGAAGGTTTGCCGCCACCTGGCCCACCAGCTGTTTATCGATCCCCTTGAGGGTTATTATCGTCTGCTTCGGGTCGACGGTTGCCTTGATTCCCTTCGGCAGCGGATACACAATGGGATGCGAAAACCCGAGGTTCAGCATGAGGTTCGCACCCTGGACAGCCGCCTTGAATCCTACACCGGAGATTTCAAGGGACTTCTCGTATCCCTTGCTCACACCGACGACCAAATTGGCGATCAGGTTTCTCGTCAAGCCGTGCAGGGCGCTGTAAATCTTCTGGTCGGACGGCCGCTCGACCACAAGCTTGTTGTTGTCTTTCCTGACTGCCAGCTTGGGATGTACCGGCTGACTGATTTCTCCCAGCGGGCCCTTGATCGTAACGCTTCCCTTGTCCAGTTTAATATCGACGCCGGACGGGATCTCTACAGGTTTCTTGCCTACCCTTGACATAACGCTCCTAGTTTCCTTGACGATAGCAGATTTAATAGTGGACGACGGCTACCAGACCTGACAGATAACCTCGCCGCCTACATTCTCTTTCTTCGCCTGTTTCCCGGTCTGAATTCCCTTGGGAGTGGACAGAATCGCAACACCGAGCCCCCCCATGACTTTGGGAATAGCGTCAGTATTCACATAGACTCTACGGCCGGGCCTGCTCACCCGTTGAAGGCCCTGGATGACCGGTGCCTCATCGTCAGTATACTTGAGGTATACTCGGATGACTCCCTGTCTGCGGTCCTTCACGAGCTTGAAATTTTTCACGTAGCCCTCCTCCTTGAGGATCTTCGCGATATCCAGTTTGAGCTTAGACGACGGGATGTCTACTTTTTCCATTTTTGCTTTGCTGCCGTTGCGGATGCGTGTCAGCATGTCCGCTATAGGATCGGTCATCATCTATTCTAACCCCTTACCCTTTGCTTACCAGCTTGCTTTGACTACGCCCGGTATCTCTCCCTTGAGCGACCTGTTCCGGAAACAGATACGGCACATATCGAATTTCCTCAGGTAGCCTCTCGATCGCCCGCACAGGGGACACCTATGATACGCTCTCACCTTGAACTTCGGCGGCCTTTTCGCTTTCGCTATCAGGGACTTCTTCGCCATCTTTCCTCCATCACCGTGAGCCTGGTCTATTTCCTGAACGGCATTCCCAAATGACCGAGCAGCGCTTTGCCTTCTTCATCCGTCCGGGCCGTCGTCACGATCGCGATGTCGAGCCCGTGGATTGCGTCGATCTTGTCTATTTCAATCTCGGGGAAAATCACCTGTTCTTTGATTCCGAGCGCGTAATTTCCTCTCCCATCAAAAGACTTTGCCGAAACACCCTTGAAGTCTCTGATGCGGGGGAGCGCTGCGCTGATGAACCTGTCCAGGAACTCATACATGCGTTCGCGCCGGAGGGTCACCGCACACCCAATGGGCATCCCCTCACGGAGCTTGAATGCGGCTATCGACTTTTTCGCACGCGTCACCACCGGGCGCTGGCCGGAGATGCGCGCCAGCTCGTCCACAGCGTGGTCGAGCGCCTTGGCGTTCGTGATCGCCTCCCCCATTCCCACGTTGAGCACGATCTTCACCAGCTTGGGCGCCTGCATCGGGTTTTTATAGTTAAATTCCCTCATCATCGCGGGCACCGCTACCTTGTCGTATCTTTCTTTGAGGCGCGGTGTGGGAATCTGCACCTTTTCGCGAGGCGCCTTCTCCGGAGCAGCGGACGGTTTGCCTTCTTTCTTTGCTTCCTTCGCCGGCGCTTTGGCCTTTGCAGCCGGCGCCGGTTTCGCAGCGGCTTTCGGTGCGGCCTTTTTCTGTTCGTCGCCCTTTGATTCTTTTGTCTTGTCCTTTTTCGTTACCATATCCCGTTTTCCTATACCGCAGTCTGGATAAAATAGTATCCTGTAAACACCGTCGCCACCTTAATCGAGCACCTCGTTGCAGTTCTTGCACAGTCGGGCGCGCCCGCCGTCCTCGTATACTTTCTTCGCAACAGGAGTGGGCTTGTCGCACTTGGAACAGATCAGCTTCACGTTTGCCGCTGAAATCGGACTTTCCTTTTCGACGATGCCGCCTTGTTTGAGCTGCTGGTTCGGCCGGGTATGCCGTTTGATCATGTTGAGTTTTTCTACAAGCACAGCGTTTTTTGACGGATACACCGCGATTACCCTTCCCCGCTTGCCCTTTTCCCTGCCTGCGATTATGAGTACATTGTCATTTTTCCTGATATTCATGTTCTTCTATCCTGATCCTGTCGAAAAGCGTTGTCTGCTGCACCCGTTTTTAGAGTACTTCCGGGGCCAGTGAAATGATTTTCATAAAGTTCTTTTTGCGCAGCTCCCTCGCTACGGGCCCGAAAATACGCGTTCCAATCGGCTCGTTCTGCGCATTAATAAGCACGGCCGCATTTCTGTCAAACTTGATATAAGATCCGTCCGGGCGACGCACTTCTTTCGCTGTACGAACGACAACCGCCTTGGCAACGGTCCCCTTCTTGACCTGACCTTCCGGGATCGCCATCTTGATAGCCACTACGATTACATCGCCGAGAGTTGCATAGCGCTTCCGGGTGCCGCCGAGCACTTTGATGCACATCACCCTTTTTGCACCCGAGTTGTCTGCAACATCCAACACTGTCTGCTGTTGAATCATCGTTCACCCTCAAACTACATGCACGCCTTTATGCATGGATTTGCCGTACCGTCTTACTTGCCCTTTTCCAGAATTTCGAGAACTGTCCACCTTTTTTCTTTCGACAGAGGCCTGGTTTCAATAAATTTCACCACATCCCCAACCTTGCATTCATTTTTTTCGTCATGCACCTTGAACTTGGTCGTACGATTAATGGTCTTGCCGTATCGGGAATGTGCAATCCGCCGGGTAACCGCCAGAACGGCGGTCTTGTCCATCTTATCGCTGATAACCTGACCGATATAGGTTTTTCTTTTCTTATGCTCGTCCATACTTTTCCTTCAAGATAGTTTTTGTTTTCGCGATTTCCCTGCGGAGCATCCGCAGCCGCATGGGGTTTTCGATCTGACCCATGGCCTGCTGGAATCTCAAATTAAAAAGCTCTTTTTTAAGATCAACGGCCTTGAGTGAAAGTTCCTCGTCCGACATATCTCTCAGGTCTTTTGCCTTGGTTTTCATTCCGCACCCTCCCGCGCAACGAACTTCGTAGCCATCGGAAGCTTATATGCAGCAAGGCGGAATGCCTCGCGTGCCACTGCCTCTTCAACGCCGCCCATTTCGTACAGCACCCTCCCGGGCTTCACCACCGCCACCCAGTACTCCGGTGCGCCTTTGCCCTTTCCCATACGCGTTTCAGCCGGCTTCTTTGTTATGGGCTTGTCGGGAAAAACCCGTATCCAGATTTTGCCGCCCCGTTTCACATAACGGGTCATGGCGATACGTGCTGCCTCTATTTGTCTGCTCGAAACCCAGGCAGGCTCAAGGGCCTTGAGCCCGTACTCGCCAAAGCTCACCTCTGAACCGCGGTATGAAGTTCCCTTTCTCCTGCCCTTATGCATCTTCCTATGTTTTACTCTTTTCGGTGCCAGCATGATCGCTATCCTTACCGTCCGTGATTATATCTTAAAATGCTCTGCATATCGGTTACGCGGCTCAGTTCTTCTATTATGCAGAAGGTTTCCCTTCCTGCAGAACGTCTCCCTTATAGATCCATACTTTCACGCCGATCTGGCCCATCGTCGTACGGGCCTCGAAGAAACCGTACTGAATATCCGCTCTCAGGGTGTGGAGCGGCACCCGTCCTTCGCGGTACCACTCGGTCCTGGCTATTTCCGCACCTGCCAGACGCCCGGCACAGGTTATTTTTATTCCCTGGGCGCCGAGCCTGAGCGCCGAAGTTACGGCCTTCTTCATGGCCCTGCGAAAGGCAATTCTTCGCTCCAATTGAAGCGCTATGTTCTCCGAGACCAACTGGGCGTCCAGTTCGGGCCGCCGGATCTCCTGAATATTGATATAAATCTGCTTTCCGGTCATCATCTCCAGGTCCTTTTTAAGCTTGTCGACCTCTGCTCCCTTCTTGCCGATGATGATGCCCGGCCGGGCCGTGTAGATATTTACCTTGGCCTTCTGTCCGGCCCGCTCGATTTCGATTTTGGAAACACCGGCGTGCATCAGCCGTTCTTTCACGATCTTGCGGATTTTCAGATCTTCATGCAGGAGCGGCGCGTAATTTTTTTTCGAAAACCACCGGGAATCCCACGTCTTGATGACCCCGAGTCGAAATCCTGTCGGATGTACCTTCTGACCCATTCTGCCTCCACTAAGGTGCTATGCGGAAAGCACCAGCGTTATGTGACTGGTCCTTTTCCTTATGACGTTTCCCCGTCCCATGGCCCGCGCCCTCATGCGTTTCATGGTAACCCCATGGTTCACATAGGCCTGGGTGATTTTAAGGGAATCCAGATCACCTATTTTTTTCTGCTCTGCGTTTGCCACGGCCGAATCGAGCAGTTTCTTGACAATGCGTGCGGCGTGCAGCGGCGTAAAGGTCAGAATATTTTTTGCGTCTCCGACCATCTTGCCCCTGATAAGGTCGATCACCTGTCTCGCCTTGCGCGGCGTGATCCTTATGTGCCTGACAGTTGCGCTTGCTTCCATAGTAACCTCACTCTGTATAAACCCGCTCGCTGAACTATTGCTTCGGTGCGGTGGTTTTCTCTGCGGCCTTCGACCCGCCGTGCCCCTTGAATATTCTCGTTGCCGCGAACTCGCCGAGCTTATGGCCGACCATGTTCTCGGTAATATACACCGGGATGAATTTCTTGCCGTTATGCACCGCCATGGTATGGCCGACAAATTCGGGAAGTATCGTCGACCGCCGGGACCACGTCTTCACAATTTTCTTGTCGCCCGACGTATTCATTGCTTCCACTTTTTTCAGCAGGCTCTCATCAACAAAAGGGCCCTTTTTAATCGATCTCGGCACCGCAACCTCCGTTTATCAATTTCGGATTTTGGATTGCGGATTTCGGATTTTCGTGTTAATCCGCAATCACCATTCCGCGATCCGCAATTGAACTACCTGCTCTTCGTTCTTCTCGTCACGATATATTTATCAGTCGCTTTGTTATGCCTCGTTTTCGTCCCGTCTGGAAGCCCCCAGGGCGAACAGCCGGGCCGGCCTCCCGACGACTTTCCTTCGCCGCCGCCGAGCGGATGGTCAACGGGGTTCTTAGCAACTCCCCGGACCCTCGGCCGCCTTCCGAGCCAGCGCGACCTGCCTGCTTTGCCGATGCTGACGTTCTCGTGATCCAGGTTTCCTACCTGACCGATGGTTGCCATGCATTCGGAACGAACCCTGCGAATTTCACCGGAGTTCAGCCTGAGCGTGGCGTACTCGCCTTCGCGCGCCAAAAGTTGCGCAGAAGCGCCCGCACTCCGTGCGAGCTGCCCGCCCGCACCTTTCTTGAGTTCAACATTGTGAAGCATGGTACCCACGGGAATTGCGCTTATCGGGAGTGCGTTCCCCGGCCTGATATCCGCATCAGGCCCTGACTGAACTTTGTCGCCGACGTTGAGGCCTACCGGAGCGACAATGTAGCGCTTCTCACCATCCGCGTAATGCAGCAGGGCGATTCTCGCCGTACGATTCGGATCATATTCTATATGGGCCACCGTCGCCGGCACACCAGGCTTGTCGCGCTTGAAATCTATGATCCGGTACTTTTTCTTGTGCCATCCCGCGCGGTACCGCACCGTCACCTTTCCACGATTGTTACGTCCTCCGCTTTCGGCAACTTTTACCACCAGTGACTTTTCAGGCTTAGTGCGCGTGACCTCGCCGAATGTCGAAACGGTCTGGAAACGCCTGCCTGGGGATGTTGGATTATACGTTTTTACCGGCATGTTTAAGCACCCTCGAATATTTCGATCTTTTCGCCAGGCTTAAGCGTCACATACGCTTTTTTCCAGTCCGATCTGCGGCCCAGCCGCTGCCCCAGACGTTTCTTCTTGCCAGCGATATTTACCGTGGTGATGTCGACGACCTTGACCTTGAATATTCCCTCGATCGCCTTTCTCACCTGGACTTTGTTTGCATCCTTCCTGACCTCGAAAGTCAGTACATTGTTCTTTTCTTTGAGACGCGTGCCCTTCTCGGTGATGCGCGGTATCTTGATGATGTCGTAGAGATCGATCGTCATTTGCCGTAAACCTCCTGCATGGCGTTCAGGGCATCCTGCGTCGTTATCAGGTACCGGTATTTGAGCAGATCGTAGACATTGATGTTTTCCACCCTGAGCACTTTAACGCCCGGGATGTTCCGGGAAGCGAGCAACAGGTTTTTGTTCTCCGCGCTCTCGAGCACAAGCGCATTTTCGTTCACGCCGAGATTCCGGAGCAGTGTCGCCATCAGGCTGGTCTTGGGCTCGGCAAGCTCGATCTTATCGAGCACGATGAGTCTGCTCTCGCCCACTTTGGCGGCAAGAGCAGACGCCAGGGCCGCCCTTTTTTCCTTCTTCGGGATAGAGTACGAGTAATCCCGCGGCATGGGGCCGAATATGGTGCCCCCGTGACGCCAGAGCGGCGAACGGCTGCTGCCAGCGCGCGCCCTGCCCGTCCCTTTCTGCTTCCATGGCTTTTTCCCGCCGCCGCTCACCAAGGCCTTGTTCTTCGTCGACGCGGTCCCGGCTCTTTTGTTAGCGAGCTGGTTCACAACCGCCGTATGGATGAGGTGGGACTTAATCTCCGTGCCGAAGAAAGCCGGAAGCTCCACGTCCTTCACCTTCTTATTGCTCATATCAACCATCGCGACCGATGACATCTTCGTGACCCCTATTGCCCGGCTTTGTAGATCAGTACCAGACCGCTTTTGCCGCCCGGGACCGCGCCGTGCACGAATAACAGATTCTGATCCTTCTGTACATCGACGACCTTGAGATTTTTGACCGTCACGCTGTCGACGCCCATATGACCGGGAAGTTTCTTGCCTGGCCACACCCTCGACGGCCACGCGCTCGAACCGATCGAACCCGGCGCCCTGTTGAACATTGAGCCGTGGCTGTCGGGGCCGCCTCCGAACTTGTGCCGCTTCATAACTCCGGCAAAACCCTTCCCTTTGCTCACACCGCTCACCGAGACGAACTCGCCCTTCTTGAATATATCAACCGTTACTTCCTGCCCCTGTTCAAATTCTCCGCTGCGAAATTCGCGCAGGAACCGGGAGGGCTGCACTGTTGCCTTCTTGAAGTGCCCGGCCAAGGCCTTGGTAATACGGTTCTGTTTCTTTTCCTCTTCAAAGGCAAGCTGCACAGCTTCGTAGCCGTCGTTCTCCTTAGTCTTTTTCTGAACGACCTTGCACGGTCCTGCCTGGATCACCGTGACCGGGATAAGCTCGCCGCCGCTGAAAATCTGGCTCATTCCTATTTTTCTTCCAATAATGCCCATTCCCATTTCTGGTCCCCTAACGTATCTGTCCGGTAGTCGTAAATGCTACAGTTTGATCTCGACATCCACCCCTGCTGCCAGATCCAGCTTCATGAGAGCATCGACGGTCTGCGGCGTGGGGTCGAGAATATCGAGAAGCCGCTTATGCGTCCTGATCTCGAACTGCTCACGGGATTTTTTGTCCACATGGGGCGAGCGGAGAACGGTCCATCGGTTGATCTTGGTTGGGAGCGGAATGGGCCCGGACACCTTTGCCCCGGTCCTCTTAGCCGTATCCATGATCTCAACCGACGACTGATCCAGCAGTCTGTGGTCGTAGCCTTTTAATCGTATTCTGATCTTCTGTGTCACTGCTTTCCCTTCCCTCTTATTCAATGACCTCGGTGATAACTCCCGCGCCCACGGTCCTGCCGCCCTCGCGGATGGCGAACCGGAGGCCCTTGTCCATGGCGATCGGGGTGATGAGCTCTACGCTGCAGGTCATGTTGTCCCCGGGCATCACCATCTCAACTCCCTCGGCAAGCTTTACCACTCCCGTCACGTCCGTCGTCCGGAAGTAGAACTGGGGACGGTAGCCGTTGAAGAACGGGGTGTGACGGCCGCCTTCTTCCTTGGTCAGGATGTAGGCCTCGGCCTTGAACTTGGTGTGGGGCGTGATGCTGCCGGGCTTGGCCAATACCATGCCGCGCTCCACGTCTTCTTTCTTGACACCACGGAGCAGTACGCCGACGTTGTCGCCAGCTTCGCCCTGGTCGAGGAGCTTGCGGAACATCTCGACGCCCGTTACCACGGTCTTCTGCGTGGGTTTGATACCCACGATCTCGATTTCGTCGCTGACCTTGACGATGCCGCGCTCGAT
>JAWOJY010000038.1:0-16747 GCA_033854515.1 Nitrospirota bacterium | reverse complement strand
TCACGCCTTTTGTGGAGTTGTAGACATAAGAGCCGGACTTCAGCGTTCCGGAATAAACCCTGATGAACGTAAGCTGTCCCACAAAGGGGTCGCTCATGATCTTGAATGCCATAGCGGCGAACGGTTCACTGTCTGAAGCCTTGCGTTCTTCTTCCTTGCCGGTCCGTGGGTTGATTCCCTTGACCGACGGAATGTCCACCGGCGACGGAAGATAATCCACCACCGCGTCAAGCAGGAGTTGCACGCCTTTATTCTTGAACGCCGACCCGCAGATTACCGGGAAAAACTTCATGGCGATCGTACCCTTGCGGATCGCCGCTTTAATTTCCGCCTCCGTGGGTTCCTCGCCGTTCAGGAACTTTTCCATAACCGCATCGTCCACGTCGGCCAGTTTTTCAATCATCTTCTCCCGGTACTCTTTTGCCCTGGGCAAAAGATCCGCCGGGATGTTTTCCACAACGTACCTGGCGCCCAGCGTCTCGTCGTCGAAGTAAACGGCTTTCATCGTGACCAGATCGATAGGCCCGCGGAATTTGTCCTCGGCGCCGATCGGTATCTGGATCGGCACCGCATTTGCGCCGAGACGGTCGACCATGGTCTGGACGCTCATGTAAAAGTCCGCACCGATGCGGTCCATCTTGTTCATGAATGCGATGCGGGGTACTTTATACTTGTCGGCCTGACGCCAGACAGTCTCGGACTGGGGCTCAACGCCGTTGACCGAGTCGAATGCCGCCACAGCGCCGTCGAGAACGCGGAGCGAGCGTTCTACTTCAATCGTGAAATCCACGTGACCCGGAGTGTCGATGATATTGATGCGTTTGTCCCGCCAGAAACAGGTCGTTGCAGCTGAAGTAATGGTGATGCCGCGCTCCTGCTCCTGCACCATCCAGTCCATCACCGCCGTGCCTTCGTGCACTTCGCCTATTTTATAGGACACACCGGTATAGTAGAGGATACGCTCGGTCGTCGTCGTCTTCCCGGCGTCGATGTGAGCCATGATACCGATATTTCTTGTATTTTCGAGTGAATACTGCCTAGCCAATGTTTCCTCCGCTCTCCCCGATGAACACCTTACCAGCGATAGTGGGCGAAGGCTTTATTGGCCTCTGCCATGCGGTGTACGTCTTCTTTCTTTTTTATCGCAGCGCCGGTGTTGTTCGATGCATCAAGAATTTCTCCGGCGAGCTTCTCTACCATGGATTTCTCGGGCCGCTGAGATGCATAGAGCCGGAGCCAGCGAAAAGCAAGCGACAGCCTGCGCGGCTGTTTGACCTCAACCGGCACCTGATATGAGGCGCCGCCAACCCGGCGCGATTTCACTTCAAGGGCGGGCTTCAGATTTTCAACTGCCTTCTTGAAGATGGCAATCGGGTCTCCCGACGTTTTCTCCCGTACGCGGTCAAGCGCTTTGTAGGCAATTGCCTCGGCCACGCTCTTCTTGCCCTTGCGCATTAACATGTTGACGAACTTGGCCAGCAACTTGCTGTTGTATTTCGGATCCGGGAGTACTTCTCTTTTTACGACTACTTGTTTTCTCGGCATAACGTCCCTACACAAAATTTCTATTGTCTATGGTATGCCGCGTATGCGGCGCAAAATTCGTCTTATGCTGATTTCGGCCTCTTGGCCCCGTACTTGGATCGGCCCTGCTTGCGGTTGGCAACTCCGACGGTGTCGAGCGTGCCCCGTACGATATGGTAGCGTACGCCGGGAAGGTCTTTGACCCGGCCGCCGCGGATGAGCACAATAGAGTGCTCCTGAAGATTGTGCCCCACGCCCGGAATGTAGGTGGTCACTTCCATACCGTTCGTGAGCCTCACCCTGGCCACCTTCCTGAGTGCCGAGTTCGGCTTTTTCGGTGTCGTGGTATATACCCTGACGCACACTCCTCTTTTCTGCGGGCTGCCCTTGAGCGCGGGGCTCTTGGTTTTCCTCTCTGCGAGTGTCCTGCCTTTTCTTACCAGTTGGCTGATTGTCGGCACTTCAATGGCTCCTTAAGCACTCTAAAAGTAAATTTTTGTTAATTTTCAATTAAGTTGAGTCAAAACCCGGTGATTATAACAGCCTGTTTTTTTATTGTCAAGCTTTTTTTAACCGGACATAAGAAACCGGCGTCGTGGCAGCCCGAACGGCGCCCCTCATCATGAGATGAGGGGACACTTTGTTCAGGCTGGGTTTTCCACCGTCGACTCATCCCTGGGAACAACATAGCTGTTCCGATATTCGGCAATGCCGGTTCCGGCAGGGATGAGTCTTCCCATGATCACGTTCTCTTTGAGTCCGACGAGCTCGTCTACAGCGCCCGTGATCGCTGCCTCGGTAAGCACGCGAGTGGTCTCCTGGAACGACGCCGCAGAGATGAAACTATCCGTGGTCAAAGAAGCCTTGGTGATACCGAGGAGAATTGGTCGGGCCGTGGCGGGTTTGCCGCCGCGTGCGATAACCGCCTCGTTCTCCCTTGCAAAAGCAAAGCGGTCGACCTGTTCGCCGATGAGGAACTGGGTGTCACCGGCGTCCTCGATCCTGACCTTGCGGAGCATCTGACGAACGATGACCTCAATGTGTTTGTCGTTGATGCTGACGCCCTGAAGACGGTAGACCTGCTGCACCTCATCTACAAGGTACTTCTGAAGTTCCTTCGGCCCGAGCACGTTGAGAATGTCATGGGGATCGACCGGACCGTCCATAAGAGGCTCACCGGCCGTCACCCAGTCGCCCTCGTGCACATTCACATGCTTGCCCTTGGGGATGAGGTACTCTTTCTCGTTTCCCATGCCGTCCTTGACAAGGATACGGCGCATGCCCTTCACGAAACCGCCGAACTCAACGGTACCGTCGATTTCGCTGATGATTGCCTGCTCTTTCGGTTTCCGCGCCTCAAAAAGTTCGGCCACCCTCGGAAGACCTCCCGTGATGTCCTTGGTCTTCGTGGTTTCCCGGGGGATCTTGACGAGGATGTCGCCCGGGAACACCTCTTCGCCTTTGTCGACGAGGATGTGAGCACCTGCCGGCAGAAGGTACCGCGCCACTGCGTTCGAGCCGGGCAGCCGCGCTGTCTTCCCATGCTGGTCCTTGATCGAAATACGGGGACGAAGGTTCGTGTCCGGATAATCGATGATCACCTTGCGCGAGAGACCGGTGACTTCGTCGACCTCTTCTCTCATGGTGACGCCCTCGATGATGTCGCCGAAGGCGATTTTTCCGCCGATTTCCGTGAGAATCGGAAGAGAGTAGGGGTCCCACTCCACAAGCTTCTGGCCGACGTCCGCCTTCTGACCGTCCTGGACCTTGATGCGCGCGCCGTAGATGATCCCGTATTTCTCCTTTTCCCGCCCGTTTTCGTCGTAGAGGGCGACGCTGCCGTTCCGCGACGTGGCGACGTAGTCGCCTTCCTTGTTTTTCACGGTATTCAAGTTGATATACTTGACGACTCCGGAGTTCTTCGCCTCGAGCACCGTCTGCTCTACGACCTTGCTCGCCGTACCGCCGATATGGAACGTCCGCATCGTAAGCTGCGTGCCCGGCTCGCCGATAGACTGGGCCGCGATGATGCCGATCGCTTCGCCGATGTCGACGAGCTTGCCCCGGCCGAGGTCCCTGCCGTAACACATTCTGCAGACGCCCCGCTGCGAGTTGCAGGTGAGCACGGACCGTATCTTGATCCGGTCGATGCCGGCGTCCTCGATCCTCTTGACCCGCTCCTCGTTGATTTCGGTGTTGACGGGGACTACCACCTCTTTCGTGATCGGATCCTTGATGTCTTCCGATGTTACCCTTCCGAGGATACGCTCTGCCAGGGGCTCGATGATCTCGCCGCCCTCGACAAGCGATCCGACGATGATACCGTCAGTCGTACCGCAGTCGTCCTGCGTGATGATGACGTCCTGCGCCACATCGACGAGCCTTCGCGTGAGGTAGCCGGAGTTGGCGGTCTTGAGCGCCGTATCCGCGAGGCCCTTCCGCGCGCCGTGGGTCGAGATAAAGTACTGCAGCACCGTCAGCCCCTCTCGGAAGTTTGCGGTGATCGGCGTTTCGATGATCTCACCGGAGGGCTTAGCCATGAGGCCGCGCATGCCGGCGAGCTGCCTGATCTGCTGCGTGCTGCCGCGGGCGCCCGAGTCGGCCATCATGAAGATGTTGTTGAATGAGCGGGCCTCCTGGAGTTCGGACTTCTTGCCGCCCCGGAGCTCGATCTCCTCCATACCGAGTTCGGCCATCATCTCGTCGGCGATCTTCTCGGTCACGTTTGCCCAAATGTCGATTTCCTTGTTGTAGCGCTCGCCGTTCGTAATAAGACCCTCGATATACTGATGGTGGATCTCCATGACTTCCTTTTGCGCCTGCTCAATGAACTTCTGCTTCTTGCTCGGGATGTGCATGTCCGAGATGCAGATGGAGATGCCCGAGCGCATGGCATACTTGAACCCAATCTCTTTGAGGTCGTCGATGAGGATCACTGTGCGCCTGAGGCCGAGCTTCCGGTAGCACTCGTCGATCAATTTCGCCAGTTCCTTCTTGTTCATCTCCTTGTTGACCAGGGAGAACGACATGCCTTCAGGAAGGACTTCGCTGAAGAGCACCCTGCCGACGGTGGTTTCCTCGATTTTGCCGTTCATGCGCACGCGGACGCGAGCATGAATGTCGACTACGCGCTGATCGTAGGCGATGCGCACTTCGTCCCTGCCCGAAAACGCCTTGCCTTCACCCAGGGCGCCGGAGCGGGCCTTTGTGAGATAGTAACAGCCAAGCACAATGTCCTGCGACGGGACTGTGATTGGCCGCCCGTTGGCCGGCGACAGGATATTGTTCACCGAGAGCATGAGCACTCTCGCCTCAAGCTGCGCCTCCACGGAAAGCGGAATGTGCACGGCCATCTGATCGCCGTCGAAGTCCGCGTTGAACGCAGCGCAGACGAGCGGGTGAAGCCGAATGGCCTTGCCCTCGACGAGCACGGGGTCGAAGGCCTGGATGCCGAGCCGGTGAAGCGTCGGAGCCCTGTTGAGGAGCACGGGATGTTCCTGGATCACCTCTTCGAGCACATCCCACACCTCGGGCCGCTCTCGTTCTATCATTTTCTTCGCGCTCTTAATGGTTGTTGCGTAGCCCTTTTCTTCAAGCTTGTTGAAAATGAACGGCTTAAACAGTTCCAAAGCCATCTTCTTCGGCAATCCGCACTGATGGAGCTTAAGGTCCGGACCGACCACGATCACGGAGCGGCCGGAGTAGTCCACGCGCTTACCAAGGAGATTCTGACGGAACCGGCCCTGCTTGCCTTTGAGCATGTCGGAAAGCGATTTGAGCGGACGCTTGTTCGGGCCGCGCAGTATCCTGCCACGACGGCCGTTGTCGAAGAGCGCATCCACCGCTTCCTGGAGCATCCTCTTCTCGTTCCGGATGATGACCGATGGTGCGCGGAGCTCTTCAAGTCTCCTCAGCCTGTTGTTCCTGTTGATCACCCTGCGGTACAGATCATTGAGGTCGGACGTGGCAAACCGGCCGCCTTCGAGAGGAACAAGGGGCCGAAGTTCCGGCGGAATCACGGGGATCACGTCGAGAATCATCCACTCAGGCTTGTTGCCGGACTTGCGGAACGACTCAATCACCTTGAGCCGTTTCGTGAGCTTCTTCTTGGTGGCCATGGAGGTCGCGGTCTCGATCTTCTTACGGATCTCTTCCGATTCGGTCTCCAGATCCATGCCCCTGAGCATCTCCCGGATCGCCTCGGCGCCCATGCCGGCCTTGAACCCGCTCGGGCCATATTCGAGCTGGGCCTTGCGGAACCGCTCTTCCGTGAGAAGTTCCTTCACTTTGAGCGGCGTATCGCCGGCCTCCATGACGACGTAGGACTCGAAGTAGAGTACCTTTTCGAGCTGCCGGAGCGTCATATCAAGCAGTGTGCCGATGCGGCTCGGAAGGCCCTTGAGGAACCAGATGTGGGCAACGGGAGAAGCAAGCTCTATATGGCCCATGCGTTCTCGCCGGACCTTAGACTGGATCACCTCGACGCCGCACTTGTCGCACACGATGCCGCGGTGCTTCATCCGCTTGTACTTGCCGCAGAGACATTCCCAGTCCTTGATGGGCCCGAAAATCCTGGCGCAGAAGAGGCCGTCGCGCTCCGGTTTGAACGACCGGTAATTGATGGTCTCCGGCTTTTTTACTTCGCCGTGCGACCAGCCCTTGATGCGGTCGGGTGACGCGATCTTTATCCTGATCGCGTCAAAACCAATGTCCTTCGGCTTTTCGAAAAAGCTGAGTGCTTCAGCTCTGGCCCTGTTCTCTATTACTCTTTTATCTTCCAAAGTAAACCTCCATATAAGTTAAGGAGTGCCGGCGTTTCAATCACACCCCGTCTTCTTAACCTCTTTCCCCGTTATGACTGTTGCGGCTGCTTTGCCGTGGAAACCTTGTCCAGGTTGATCACACGCTCCTTGTCGTTCTTCCGTTCAATGAGCTCCACGTCGAGGCACAGGCTCTGGAGTTCCTTGATGAGCACGTAGAACGACTCCGGCAGGCCCGGTTCGAGCGTGTTTTCCCCCTTCACGATCGCCTCGTAGATCTTGGCACGTCCCGACACGTCGTCGGACTTCACAGTGAGAAACTCCTGCAGGCAGTAGGCCGCGCCGTATGCCTGGAGTGCCCAGACCTCCATTTCTCCGAGTCGCTGACCGCCGAACTGCGCTTTTCCGCCGAGTGGCTGCTGAGTCACGAGCGAATAGGGCCCGATGGAGCGCGCATGCAGCTTGTCGTCAACGAGGTGGTGGAGCTTGAGCATGTACATGTATCCCACGGTAACCGGCTTGTCGAAGGGTTCGCCGGTCCGTCCATCAAAGAGCGCCGACTGGCCCGTAATCGGGAGCTTCGCTTCCTTAAACATGGAGCGGACGCGCTCTTCGGACGCGCCGTCGAACACGGGCGTGGCCACGTGCAATCCGAGAGACTTCGCGGCCCAGCCCAGATGTGTTTCGAGGATCTGCCCCACGTTCATACGGGACGGAACGCCGAGCGGGTTCAGCACGATCTCGACAGGGGTGCCGTCCGGCAGATAGGGCATGTCCTCTTCGGGCATGATTCTCGACACCACGCCCTTGTTTCCATGCCTTCCCGCCATCTTGTCGCCGACTGAGAGCTTTCGCTTCATGGCAACGTACACCTTGACAAGCTTTACGACTCCCGGCGGCAGGTCGTCGCCCCGTTTCAGCCGCCCGATCTTTTCATCGTAGATCGTCTCCAGGATGTTCAGCTGATTCTCTGCGCTGTCCTGGATCTCCTGGAGCTTGGCCGGATATTCGGGGGATTCCACCTTGATCTTCGCGAGGTCCTTCTCGGGCAGCTTGTCAAGCACTTCCGCCGTGATCTTCTTTCCCTTTGCCATCTCGGTCTTGCCGGACTTCGAGTTGACCACTTTCTCGGCGGTGGTCTTGCCGATCAGGAGCCGCCTGATCCGTTTGTACTTGTCTTCCTTGATGGCCTTGACCTCTTCCTGATATTCCTTCTGGAGCCGGGATATCTCTTCGCTCTCCTGGGTCTTCAGGCGCTCGTTCTTCTCCTCACCCTTGCGCGAGAAGACTTTCACGTCAATGACCGTCCCCTCGATGCCCGGAGGCGCGTAGAGCGAGGCGTCCCTCACGTCGCCCGCCTTCTCTCCGAAGATCGCCCTGAGGAGCTTTTCCTCGGGCGTGAGCTGGGTCTCGCCCTTGGGCGTGACCTTGCCCACGAGAATATCGCCGGGCATTACTTCCGCGCCGATGCGGATGATCCCATTCTCATCGAGGTTCCGCAAGGTCTCCTCGCCGAGGTTCGGGATGTCGCGGGTGATTTCTTCCTTGCCGAGCTTCGTGTCACGGGCCTCGATCTCAAACTCCTCGATATGGATCGAGGTGTAGCGGTCTTCCTTGACCAGCTTTTCACTGATCAGAATCGCGTCTTCGTAATTGTAGCCGCTCCAGGGCATGAAGGCAACGAGCACGTTTTGTCCCAGCGCAAGCTCGCCAAGGTCCGTGGCCGGACCGTCGGCGATTACCTGACCCTTCTTTACTTTGTCGCCGATTCGTACGATCGGCTTCTGGTTCATGCACGTGTTCTGGTTGGACCGGTGGAACTTGGTGAGCGGATAGGTGTCCACCACGGTGCGGCCTCTGGCGTCCTCGCCTTTGACCACGATGCGGGTGGAGTCGACTGTTTCCACGATTCCGTCGCGCTTTGCGGAAATAATGGCCCCCGAATCACGGGCCGCCACGCGCTCCATGCCGGTCCCCACCACCGGGGCCTGGGGCCTCAGGAGCGGCACTGCCTGGCGCTGCATGTTGGAACCCATGAGAGCGCGGTTGGCGTCGTCGTTTTCGAGGAAGGGGATGAGTGCAGCCGAGACCGACACGATCTGCTTCGGCGACACGTCCATGTACTGCACTTCCTCGGCAGTCACCATCTTGAATTCGCCGCCCGCACGCGCGGAGACGCTGTCGACGGCGATCTTACCCCGGCTGTCCACTGGCGTATTGGCCTGGGCAATGACGTAGTTTTCGCCGTCGACCGCAGAGAGGTATTCGATCTCATCCGAGACACGTCCACCCTTGACCTTGCGGTAAGGCGCTTCGATGAACCCGTAGTCGTTTACCCGGGCGTAGGTCGCGAGCGAGACGATGAGGCCGATGTTCGGCCCTTCCGGCGTCTCGATCGGACAAATCCTGCCGTAATGGGTCGGATGCACGTCACGGACTTCGAACCCGGCCCGCTCGCGGGTAAGTCCGCCCGGTCCGAGGGCCGAAAGCCGTCGCTTATGGGTGATCTCGGCAAGAGGGTTGGTCTGGTCCATGAACTGCGACAGCTGGCTCGATCCGAAGAATTCCTTGATCGCTCCGATCACGGGCTTCGGGTTGATGATGTCGTGGGGCATGAGCGCATCGATGTCCTGGAGGCTCATGCGCTCCTTGACCGCCCGTTCCATCCGTGCAAGACCTACGCGGATCTGGTTCTCGAGGAGTTCGCCCACGGATCGCACGCGCCGGTTGCCAAGGTGGTCGATATCGTCCACTTCGCCTTTGCCCGTCCGGAGGTTGACAAGATAACGGATGACTTCGACAACGTCCTGCGGGGTGAGGGTGGTCTTCTCAAGCGGGATGTCTACTTTTAATTTTTTGTTCAGCTTCAATCTGCCGACGGGCGACAGGTCGTAACGCTTGGCGTTAAAGAACAGGCCTGAAAAAAGGTTTCTCGCCATGTCGAGCGTCGGCGGCTCTCCGGGGCGCATCTTCCGGTAGATTTCAAGGAGTGCGTCTTCCGACGCCTGTACTTTGTCGGACAGCAGTGTGTCGCGAATCGCCGGTATCACGTGGATGCCGTCGATGTAGAGCACTTCCAGCTTTTCAACCTTTGTCGCCACGATCTTGTTCAGGAAGGCGTCGGTGATCTTTTCGTTCGCCGGCAGGAGCACTTCTCCCGTTTCCGGATCGATAACGTCTTTGAGGACCACGCGGTCGATCAGTTCCTCGCGGGTAATGGGAATTTCCGTGATGCCAGCGGCCTCCATCTTTTTGATCGCCACGCGGGTGATCTTGGCGCCTTCCTTGACGATCTGTTCGCGCGTCGCCTTGTCGGTGATCGTGATCGGCGCCTTGAGGCCGCTCAGGACGTCGGCGTTGACGCCCCGCGTAAAGCCCTCTTTCTTAATGCGGATGTCTTCCACAGGGTAGTACATCTTGAGCAGGTCTTCGTTGGAATACCCGAAGGCCTTGAGGAGGATGGTCGCCGGTATTTTTCTCCTGCGGTCAATCCTTACATACACAATGTCTTTGACGTCGAATTCAAAGTCGAGCCACGAACCGCGGTACGGGATGATACGGGCGGAATAGAGAATTTTCCCGCTCGCATGGGTCTTGCCTTTGTCATGGGTAAAGAACGCCCCGGGCGAGCGGTGCAACTGGCTTACCACCACCCGCTCGGTGCCGTTGACGATGAACGTGCCCGTATCGGTCATGAGCGGGAGGTCGCCCACATAGACTTCCTGCTCCTTGATGTCCTTGACGCGCTTCGTTCCCGTCTGTTCGTCTTTCTCGAAAAATACGAGGCGCGCCTTGATCTTGAGCGGCGCTGCATAGGTCGCCCCGCGCTGCAGGCACTCCCAGACGCTGTACTTGGGATCTCCAAGCGAGTACCCGAGGTAATCCACCATGGCGGTCTCGTTGAAGTCGTAGATAGGGAATATGCTTTTAAACGCCGCCTGCAATCCCATTTCTTTTCTCTTGTCAGACGCAAGATCTTTCTGGAGAAAATGCTCGTAGGACCTCTTTTGTATCTCGATGAGATCAGGGATATCGAGGATCGTGGGAATCCTTGAAAAATCTTTTCTCATGCGAACTGTTTCTCTTTTTTCCTTTGACATTTTTGCTCCTCTTGTTTTGTTTCAGTAGAAATAAAATACGATAATCGGATGATGCCGGCCCTCTGAATATAACCTGTTGAAAAGAATGAGATTACTTCATGTTGCTGCACAGCCAGCCAACTTCACTTTCTAGCACTATCCATAAACGCAAAAAGTCCTCTGCCCTCCGGCTGCGCCGGAGGGCAAGGACTCGGAAAACAAACCTCAGTGAACGCGGTTATTTTATCTCGACGGCTCCGCCCGCCTCGGTCAGTTTGGCCTTCATCGTTTCAGCCTCTTCCTTTGATACTCCCGTCTTCACCGGCTTGGGGGCGCCTTCCACTAAGTCCTTCGCTTCCTTCAGGCCAAGGCCGGTGAGTTCCCTGACCACCTTGATCACCTGGATCTTCTTGTCGCCCGCCGTCGTCAGGACGACGTCGAACGCGGTCTTTTCCGCAGCGGCTGCTGCTGCGCCAGCGCCTGGCGCGCCTGCGGCGGCAACGGCCACGGGGGCAGCGGCCGATACGCCCCACTTCTCTTCGAGCATCTTGCTCAGTTCGGCAGCCTCGAGAACGGTGAGGCCGCTCAGCTCATCAACAATCTTCGCCAAATCTGCCATGTTTCATTTCCTCCTGAAATTTTATCAAAAGCTTCTTCAATAATCCGCACAGGATGCGGATATTTTTCATTTCCGACCGTGCCGATTCTAACTCTTTTCTGCCTTAGCCTTCAGAACTCGGGCGACCTGACCGCCTGGCGCTGCAAGCACCCGCGCAATACGGGATGCCGGCGCCTGTATGAGGCCTACGATCTTACCTCTCAGAACATTCAGCGAAGGCAGATTAGCCAGCGCCTTAATCTCGGCCTGACTAAGCAGTTTTTCGTCCAGTATGCCGACCTTGAGCTCGAGCTTATCCAGGCTCTTCTGAAAGTCGTACAAGACCTTGGCCGGTGCAACGGGATCATCATAGGCAAGGGCTATCCCGACGGGACCGACAAAATGGTCTTTCAGCTTCTCGATCTTCGTGCCTGCCGCTGCTTTCTTTGCCAAGGTGTTTTTCAACACGCGGTATTCAACGTTTGAGGCACGTAATTTAGAGCGCATTTCCGTGATTTTTTCCACATTAATGCCGGTGTAGCCGGTCAGCACCGCCGACTTTGCGCGAGAGAACTTTTCGTGCAGATTGTCTATTACCTCTTTTTTCTCGTCCTTCCTCAATGCTGTCCTCCTTTCTTTCAGGAATTCCCGATGACCGCCCGGGAACCTTGAAAGAAAGCGTCGAGCGCCTGCTCGCGTCTTTCTCTGCCCGGGTCTCGGCAGGCCTCCGTGAGATTAAACATCAAGGATGATGAGTTCCAGACCATCCCCTCCGTACCTGCTGTCTCGGACCGAACCTCCTGATGCGGAGGCCGACCTTTTGTCTCTCCAAATTTTAAATCCGGAATCCCAAGGTTTCGAGTTTCATGGTTCGAATTCCGGACTTGCCGTCCATCATCCCGCCAGTTTCTCGATAGCGGCCGTGTCCATCTTGACGCCCGGCCCCATGGTCGTCGATACTGTTGCGCTCTGGAGGTACTTGCCTTTGCTCGACGCGGGTTTTGCCTTCAGAATGGATTCGAGTACCGTTTTGGCGTTATCTATGAGTTTGTTTTCGTCAAAGGATGCCTTGCCCACGGGTACGTGGACGATCCCTGCCTTTTCCACGCGATACTCGACCTTACCTGCCCGGATGTCCTTGATGGCCTTGGCGATATCGAACGTAACGGTGCCCGTTTTCGGGTTTGGCATCAATCCTCTGGGCCCGAGCACCTTGCCGAGCCTGCCCACAAGACCCATGATGTCCGGCGTAGCCACGACAACATCAAAATCGGTCCAGCCTTCCTTCTGGATCTTGTCGGCCAGGTCCTCCGCGCCGACATAGTCCGCGCCTGCGTCCCTGGCTTCTTTATCCTTCTCACCTTTGGCAAAGACCAATATTTTGACTTTTTTCCCCGTACCGTGTGGAAGCAGGACTGTCCCGCGTACCATCTGGTCCGCTTGCTTAGGATCAACGCCGAGTTTTACCGCCAGATCAACCGTCTCGTCGAATTTCGCCCGTGCCGTCTTCTTGGCAAGGCTTACCGCCTCTTCTACGCCGTAATGTTTTGTCCTGTCGACGAGTGCAGCAACGGCCTTGTACTTTTTCCCTGTCACGTTTCCTCCTCGCGGTCCAACCGGCTGTTGTAAGCCTCCCGCAATGTTTAAGAAAATTTAAGATTCTAAATTAAAAACTCAAAAGGTCTTGATAAAATATTGAACCTTGAATTTTGAATTATCAATCGACAACTTCCAGCCCCATGCTCCGTGCCGATCCTTCAATGGTACGCATGGCAGACTCGACGCTTGCGGCATTGAGATCAGGGAGTTTGGTCTGAGCGATTTCCTTTATCTGTGCGCGCGTCACCTTGCCGACCTTATCCTTATTGGGCACCCCTGAGCCTTTGATAATCCCGGCTGCCTTCTTCAGGAGCTCCGCCGCAGGAGGGGTCTTGGTAATAAAGGTAAAGGTCCTGTCGGAATAGACGGTGATCACGACAGGCACCACCGTATCGCCCATTTTTTGGGTCTGTGCGTTGAAGGACTTGCAGAACTCCATGATATTCACACCGTGCTGTCCGAGCGCCGGACCAACCGGCGGCGCTGGGTTCGCCTTCCCCGCCGGTACCTGAAGCTTTATTTTCGTTACGATTTCTTTTGCCATCAATAACTCCTAACCGAGATTTTTGAATCTTAGATTTGAATCTTGAATGCAAATTTCGACTATGCCTTTTCTCTCTCGACTTGCAGAAACTCAAGTTCGACCGGCGTCGAACGGCCGAAAATGCTAACCATCACCTTGAGCCTCCCGTGGGCCGGGTTGACTTCTTCCACGGTGCCGATGAAATTGCTGAAAGGCCCGTCAATGACCCGGACCCGGTCACCCTTCTGGTACGCTTGCTTCGGCTGAACCGGCGCAACAGCCCCCTCCTCGGCCTGCTTAAGGATGTTCTTGACTTCGTCTTCAGAGAGCGGAGTCGGATTAACGCTTCCGCCCACGAAACCGGTCACCTTAGGCGTATCTTTTACGATATGCCAGGTGTTGTCATCCATCTCCATCTCAATGAGGATATAGCCGGGAAAAAACTTCCGCTGTGACTTGCGTTTCTTCCCGCCCTTGAGCGACAGGACCTCCTCTGTCGGAACGAGGATCTGGGATATTTTGTCTTGCAGCCCCAGTTTGGTCACTGTTTCCAAAATGCCAGTCTTCACCTTGTTTTCAAAACCTGCATAGGTATGCACTACATACCAGTTCTTCGCCATAGTTGTCTCTATTTATTAAAGGCTATAGTCATGACCTTTGCCAAAGCCATGTCCACGATGCCCAGAAAAAAGGCAGCAATGAGTACGCTGATGATCACCACCCAGGTCGACCCTATAACCTCCTTCTTGGTCGGAAAGACGACCTTCTTTAGTTCAAGCTTCACTTCCTGGAAAAACTCTCTGATTCTTCCGAACATGATCAATGCCTCTTTCTGCACCAGAGTTAATGGCAGGCCAGGAGGGACTCGAACCCCCAACGGCCGGATTTGGAGTCCGGAGCTCTACCATTAGAGCTACTGGCCTGTGTCCTGTTGCCGTGTTTTCCGTGGGTACTCGACGCTACGCCTTTGTCTCTTTGTGCGCAGTATGTTTGTGGCAGAAACGACAATACTTCTGCAACTGGAGCTTGTCTGGCGTATTCCTTTTATTCTTCATCGTGGAGTAGTTTTTCCGCTTGCATTCGCCGCACGCTAGCAATATGATTTCCCGCATTTCGACAGCCTCTCTCGTCTTAATTTCGAATTTCGGATTTTTGATTGCGGATTACATTACTTATTCCGTAATTCTCGAGATCCTCCATTCGTAATATTTCGTGCTACTCAATGACCTCGGTGATAACTCCCGCACCCACGGTCCTGCCGCCCTCGCGGATGGCGAACCGCAGCTCCTTGTCCATGGCGATCGGCGTGATGAGTTCCACCTGGCAGCTCATGTTGTCGCCCGGCATCACCATCTCCACTCCCTCTGCAAGCTTCACCACCCCCGTCACGTCCGTCGTCCGGAAGTAGAACTGGGGACGATACCCGTTGAAGAACGGCGTGTGCCGGCCTCCCTCTTCCTTCGTCAGGATGTACGCCTCGGCCTTGAATTTCGTATGGGGCGTGATGCTCCCGGGCTTGGCCAGAACCATGCCCCGCTCCACTTCTTCCTTCTTCACTCCCCTGAGCAGCACCCCGATGTTGTCACCGGCCTCCCCCTGGTCCAGAAGCTTTCTGAACATCTCAACGCCCGTCACTACCGTCTTCTGCGTGGGCTTGATCCCCACGATCTCGATCTCGTCGCCTACCTTGACCACCCCGCGCTCGACGCGGCCCGTCACCACCGTGCCCCGACCTGCGATCGAAAACACGTCTTCGATCGGCATCAAAAACGGCTTGTCGATGTCTCTCTTGGGCTGCGGTATGTAGCTGTCGATGGCGTCCATGAGCTCTAAGATGCTCTTGTACTCGGGGGCGTTGACGTCCTTGCTGTCGCTCTGAAGGGCCTTCAAGGCGCTCCCCTTGACGATCGGCGTCTTGTCACCGGGGAACCCGTACTTCGACAGAAGCTCCCGGATCTCAAGCTCTACGAGCTCCAACAGCTCTGGGTCGTCCACCATGTCCACCTTGTTCATGTACACCACGATATAAGGCACCCCCACCTGGCGGGCCAAAAGAATGTGCTCGCGCGTCTGCGGCATGGGACCGTCGGCGGCGGATACAACGAGAATGGCGCCGTCCATCTGCGCGGCGCCCGTGATCATGTTCTTTACGTAGTCGGCATGGCCAGGGCAGTCGACATGGGCGTAGTGGCGCTTGTCCGTCTGGTATTCGACGTGCGCCGTGGCGATCGTGATGCCGCGCTCCCTCTCCTCCGGGGCCTTGTCGATCTGGTCGTACGCCACATAACTGGCCATGTTCTTGAGCGCCAGCACCTTTGTGATCGCCGCCGTCAGCGTCGTCTTGCCATGGTCCACATGGCCTATCGTACCCACGTTTACGTGAGGTTTCGTCCTCTCAAATTTCGCCTTTGCCATGTCATCCGCCTCCTGTTGGGAAGTTGAAAAAGATCCTTTAATTATTTATGAACAGGCACCTATACATTAACTATTTAGCCTTTACCGTCTCGCCCTTGACTTTTGCGATAATCTGCTCTGCTATGTTCTTCGGGACTTCTTCATAGTGGGCAAACTGCATGGTATACGTCGCCCGACCCTGGGTCTTTGACCGGATGTCCGTGGCATAACCGAACATCTCGGAAAGCGGGACTTGTGCATCAATTACCCGCGCCGAACCTCTGACGTTCATCCCCTGTATCCGGCCGCGCCGTGAATTGAGGTCGCCGATGATATCTCCCATATACTCTTCGGGGCAGACTACTTCAACCGACATGATAGGTTCAAGAAGTATCGGATTGGCCTTGTTCGCGCCCTCTTTGAAGCCCATCGAACCGGCGATCTTAAACGCCATTTCTGACGAGTCGACGTCATGATATGATCCGTCAATGATCCTGACCTTGATGTCGACCATGGGATACCCGGCGAGTACGCCGTTCTCCATGGCTTCCGCTATGCCCTTCTGCACTGGGGCGATGTACTCCTTGGGAACGGCTCCGCCGACGATCTTGTTCTCGAATTCAAAACCCTTGCCCGGCTCCTGCGGCTCGAGCTCGAGCACCACGTGTCCATACTGGCCGCGGCCGCCAGTCTGACGAATGTACTTGCCTTCGGCAGTGACCTTCTTCCGGATCGTCTCGCGGTACGCCACCTGAGGCTTGCCCACGTTCGCGTCAACCTTGAATTCGCGCAGAAGGCGGTCAACGATGATCTCGAGATGGAGTTCGCCCATACCCGAGATGATGGTCTGCCCGGTTTCCTGGTCCGTGTACACGCGGAACGATGGGTCTTCCTGCATGAGTTTCTGGAGCGACAGCCCCAGCTTTTCCTGGTCTGCCTTGGTCTTGGGCTCAATGGCCACCGAGATCACAGGCTCAGGGAAGGTCATGGCCTCAAGGATGATCGGCTTACTCTCATCGCAGAGCGTATGCCCGGTGAGCGTACTCTTGAGCCCCACAGCCGCGCAGATATCGCCGGCGTAGATATCCTGGATTTCCTCACGCTTGTTCGCGTGCATCTTTAGAATCCTGCCGATGCGCTCCTTCACGCCTTTTGTGGAGTTGTAGACATAAGAGCCGGACTTCAGCGTTCCGGAATAAACCCTGATGAACGTAAGCTGTCCCACAAAGGGGTCGCTCATGATCTTGAATGCCATAGCGGCGAACGGTTC
>JAWOJY010000037.1:0-3871 GCA_033854515.1 Nitrospirota bacterium | reverse complement strand
AGGGTATCTTGTTCCCATCCTTCAGCCGTATCTCGCCGGCTGTCACTTCCTGTATGGCCTGGTTCGTGAGCGGTTTGATGTCCCGCTCGGCGAATTCGTATTCTATGAATTTTTTTGAGTTGCCGAGACCTCCCACGCCCATGTGGCCGAGGTACGGCTCGGAGGTGAGGTAGATGATAGGGACCTTATGGCGCATCTTTCGCCGCCGGAGTTCGGCATCCATCTCGAAGGCAAGCTCATAGGAGGGGCCGAAGCAGCTCACCATCTGGGACGAGCCGACAACGATCGGACCGGGATTCTCGAGGATCCCCTTCCACATTCCGGCCGCCTTTACGGCATGGTCAAGCGTGAAGGTGCTGTCCGTGTGGCCCTTGTCCGGCCCGAGACCCGGAATTTCGTCGAACGAGAGATAGGCGCCCGTGGAGATGACGAGATAGTCGTATGAAATTTCTTTCGTGGCGGTCAGAACTTTCGACGCGGCAGGATCAACCTGTTTTGCCGCCTCGTGTACGAAATCAATCTTTTTCGGCCTTAGGATGTCGGCGGCCTTGAGCGTAATGTCTTCCGGTTTCCGCCAGCCCATGATGAGCCACGGCAGCGACGGCAGGAACACGAACCTGTCGTCGTCGCTCACAACGGTTATGTCCGCTTTCTTGCCGAGCAGCCGCTTCAATTCAAAGGCCGCTGTCAGCCCCCCGAACGATCCCCCTAAAACAACGATCTTTGACATATTTCCTCCCCCTTCAGAAGACAGAACACAGAGCACAGAATACAGACAATCAGGACATTGAACTTTCATTCATCTACGGTCTGTCATCTGCTGTCTGTTGTCTGTCTTCCGTAGTCTGATATCAAAACATGCCCACGACCTTATCGCTCTCGGTCACAAGGTCCGTCAATCTGTCATAGTTTATGGTTTTTACCCTGGCATCGATTTCGGAATCCTTGAGACCTCTTAGCTTCTTGTCGTCATCAAGAACATACACGGCACCGGGAAAAGCGCCGAGCCTTTCCTTGTGCGCGAAATAAACTCCGTTCTGCAGCAGGACAAGATCGGCGCCGCTTTCCCTTGCCAGGGCCGTTCCCCTCGCCCCATCGGCCGTGTCGGGCGCGCTTTTTACGAGTATGATCATCGGGCTCCCCCCCTTTCAGAATATCATTGTCGCGTTTGCTTCTTTTACCAATCCGGCAATCTCTCTGTTGCCGACCGGCCTTACGCCTTCAACAAGGTCTTCAGCTGTCATGTAGTGCGATTTCAGAGAACCACCGTCCGCATAGACCGTTATTCCCATGTCCAGACAATCCCTGAGCGCGCCTTCGAGATTGGTGAAGCCCGTCCCTGCGTCATCCTGTCCTTTTTTCGCGAGCAGGACGCCTCCGTCCACCAGAATCAGATCAACGATCAGTTCGCCCGACGCCGCCCCGAGGGCATGGCGTACTGCCTCTGCCGCGTTGATATCTCCGTAAGGAGACCGTTTCAAAATCATTGCAATGTTCCCCATTCGTTCCTCCTTTCATGCCCCGATGTTGAGCCAGACATCGGTCTCGCCCATGGTTGCAAACAGCCCCTTGAGAGAGCCGACTTCCGTGCCTGTGAGAAAATCCTCTTTCGCCGCACGGCGAAAGTTCTGGCATCCGCCTCAGAGGTACACCTTCAACCCCTTTTGTATGAGCCGCGAGAACTCCTCCTCGGCGTTCAAGATGCCTTTTGCCTTCTGTTTGGTCAGGAAACAGTAGACGCCGTCCGCCGATGCAATGAGGTTGACGGTGTGGCCTTTATTCAGGGCCGATTCAGCAATGCGGACGCTCGTCAGGGTGTTTTCGTACGAATAGGGTGAAGTGGAGAGAAACAGCGTGATAGTTTTCGGCATGAATGCCTCCTTTCTTTGGCCGGGAAAATTGCCGGGTCCGGGAACGATCGCAGAATATCAGTTCCGGACGCCAGGCAGTATCTGTCCGTGGCAGCGTGCGCGCGGAGCCTGATCACCAGCCCAATATCTGGTGCCACATTTTCAGGCCTGTCACTGCGATGATGAGAGCAATCCCGAGCCGCAGGTATTTGGTGTTCACATTCTTGCTCACGTTCCCGCCGAACTGCGCGCCCGGAACGGTGCCGGCGACAAGGGCCAATGCGGCGGGCCAGATGATCTGGCCCGTGGCCATCTTGCCGATCGTGCCGGCGATTGCGCCCAGGAACACGATCCCCAGGGTGCTGCCGATCACGATGCGCGTCGGTATGTTCAAAAGATAGATCATAACGGGGATGTAGACGAAGGCCCCCGGCGCGCCCACCATGCCGCCGAAGACGCCGATGACAAGGCTCACGGCCATCGCAAGAGGCCTGTTGTACTCAAGCTCGGAGGGAGACATGTCACCGCCCTGCTCTCTCCTCGGTACAAACATGACCACCGCGGCAATCACGGCCATAGTGGCGAAAATGCCGAGCAGGAAAGAGCTTTTCGTGTGCTGGGAGTAGAACGAACCGGTGAGATTGCCGACGGCGTTGAAGAGGCCCATGGAGAGAAGAAGCGATTTGCTTACAAAACGGTTTTTGTTATGGACCAGAACGCCGGTCAGGGACGCCGAAAGGACCTGCACCATGCTGATGGCGGCCACCTGCTTCATGTCGAAGCTCCCCACGCCCACAAGCGGCGGCACATAAAGAAGCAAGGGGATCATGAAGATGGCGCCCCCCAGGCCGAGAAGCCCGGAGAGAAATCCGCCGCCCAAGCCCAGTGCGGCAAGGGTACCGAGAAAAGACGCATTCATAAGCGCCCCTCCACGATGCTGCTGTCGCTTAAAAGCGTTGTCTTCAGTGCCTCATAGGTGATAGTGTCGTTCCGTGCGATGATGCGGCCATTCACCAGGACTGACGGACAGGGCAGCGGGTCTTTCTCTTTGGCATATTCCGGCGATGTTTTCGCGATTACCACAATCTGTGCGCCGAACTCTTTTTCCGCCCGACCGGCGGCCTCCTTGTTCGACAATCATCGCTTGCCCATGGGGTCATTGACATACAGCGTAACGCGGTGTTTCTTCATCTTCATTAACGTCTCCTTTCACCTGGATAGGTTCCTTTTCTCGTCACCGGACAGCAGGCCGGTGCGGGAACGTCCTGTTCGTATTTCTTTTTGAGCAGATCGAGAAGATCGGGGATGAAAGGCTCTTTGAGAAAGTAGCACTTGAGCCTGCCGTCGATAAAGTAGTCGACGATATGATGCGACCGCAGGAGCTTGAGGTGCTGCGACACGTTCGGCTGACTGATGTCGAGCGATTCCTCGAAGTCGCTCACGCATTTCACGCCCTGCATGAGGTCCTCCAGGATCTTGATCCGAACTGGATGTGCAATGATTTTCAGAAGCTCAATCCTTTTTTCCAAGGGAATCATGTCATCACCTCTTCATCGTGTGCAATTTTATGCGCCTCAAATATATGCAAACATTATTATATTTTTATGTAAAAGTCAAGCATTATTTCACTCTTCAAATGTCCTCCTGCGTCTATGGATGTCGCTGATCCCGCGAGTCTCCGGGTGGCGCGGAGCGAACTATGAAATACTATTCCACCAGCACCAGCGCGAAGTAATTCCACCCGCCGAAGGTCTCCTTCCGGGTGTCGATCTCGAAGCCGTTGTTCCGTGCCGTCTTGAAAACATCGATGCCGCAGGCTTCCATGAGGGGCCGGACCCGCATCTTTGCCACCTCTGCACTCTGAGACTCGCCCGGGGTCTCCTTTTCACCGGACGGTCAGGTGGCCCCGCCCCCGCCGGAAGCAAGCGCGGTCAGCGAGAAAGCCTTATAATAGCCCTTGTGGTATGCTTCACCTTCGAGCCGGACCGCGACTTCGGTAAGCTGCTTACCCTTTGAGCCTC
>JAWOJY010000036.1:0-6531 GCA_033854515.1 Nitrospirota bacterium | reverse complement strand
AGGGTATCTTGTTCCCATCCTTCAGCCGTATCTCGCCGGCTGTCACTTCCTGTATGGCCTGGTTCGTGAGCGGTTTGATGTCCCGCTCGGCGAATTCGTATTCTATGAATTTTTTTGAGTTGCCGAGCCCTCCCACGCCCATGTGGCCCAGGTACGGCTCGGAGGTGAGGTAGATGATAGGAACCTTATGGCGCATCTTTCGCCGCCGGAGTTCGGCATCCATCTCGAAGGCAAGCTCATAGGAGGGGCCGAAGCAGCTCACCATCTGGGACGAGCCGACAACGATCGGCCCGGGATTTTCGAGGATCCCCTTCCACATTCCGGCCGCCTTTACGGCATGGTCGAGCGTGAAGGTGCTGTCCGTGTGGCCCTTGTCCGGCCCGAGGCCTGGAATTTCGTCAAACGAGAGATAGGGGCCCGTAGAAATAATGAGATAGTCGTAGGAAATTTCTTTTGTGGCGGTCAGAACTTTCGACGCGGCAGGATCAACCTGTTTTGCCGCCTCGTGTATGAAATCAATCTTTTTCGGCCTTAGGATGTCGCCGGCCTTGAGCGTAATGTCTTCCGGTTTCCGCCAGCCCATGATGAGCCAGGGTAGCGACGGCAGGAATACGAACCTGTCGTCATCGCTCACAACGGTCACGTCCGCCTGTTTGCCAAGCAGACGTTTGAGTTCAAAGGCCGCTGTCAGCCCACCGAACGATCCCCCTAAAACAACGATCTTTGACATATTTCCTCCCCCATGTAGGCACAGAATCAGTTAGACCTTTTCGACTCTCCATCTACATGTTCAAGCCAAATGGGACATTTTTTTATAGCGTCCTCAAATTTCCTAGACTCCCGACAGCTCTCGTGCGCTCAGTTTTTTGGCTCACCTACCACTATTACTGTCCGGCGCGCACTGGCCAAACAAAGTGGCTATTGGCCTTGTGAAAGTAGTGCACGTTGCCGTAGCTCATATCGACGACCCATGCTTTACCGGTATCGTCGACATATGAGGTCGACGACCAATAATAATCGGCGGATTGCGCATTGATGAACCCTTGGCTGTTCAGCCATTTGGCGGTATCCACCCGGCTGCGGTTTACAAGGCTTTCAAGTTCTGTAATGTTCGGCACACGCCAGTCGTTATGTCCGAGGTAATTTTCAGCGTTCAGCTTTGCCACGTAATCAAGGGCATGCTGCCATGTCACCGCTCCGTCGAATAGCGTGCTGCGTTTCTCCCACTGAGGATTTCTATCGGGCAGGAGATTTCCGTCCGGCGCCCAGACGAGCCCTGTAAGGTTATCAATAATTGTGGTATCAGTGTTCACAGTAAACCGTGGATTCGGCCACTCAACGCCTTTTTGCAGGTCGCCGTCCTGTCCTGTATTAGTACAAGATATTGCGCTGCCTGAGGTGTCATAACAAGTGGTCTGTCCGGTTTTGGGAAGCCGGATTGCGCCGGCAGCGTTTCCGCTGCTGCCTATATTGACGAAACCCATTACAATAACTACCGGCAATAACACTGCGAAACAAAACTTCACGCCAATTTTCATTCCGTACTCTCCTTCCTTCTCTGCTAAAACATCCCGACCACCTTCTCGCCTCCCGTAATAATATCGATCAGATTGTCATAGTTTATGGTTTTCACCTTGGCATCCATTTCGGAATCCTTGAGACCTCTCAGCCTCTTTTCGTCATCAAGAACATACACGGTGCCGGGAAAAGCGCCGAGCTTTTCCTTGTGCGCGAAATAAACTCCATTCTGCAGCAGGACGAGTTCGGCACCGCCTTCCTTTGCAAGGGTCATTCCCCTCGCCCCATCAGCCGTATCCGGCGCACTTTTTATGAGTACGATCATGTCAGCCTCCCTTAAAATATCATCGTCGTCCGTGCTTCTTTCACCAATCCGGCGATCTCTTTGTTGCTGACCGCCTTTACGCCTTCAACAAGGTCTTCCGCTGTCATATAGTGCGATTCCAGGGAACCCCCGTCCGCATAGACCGTTATTCCCATATCAAGACAATCCTTGAGCGCGCCTTCGAGATTGGTGAAGCCCGTCCCGGCGTCATCCTGTCCTTTTTTCGCAAGCAGCACGCCTCCGTCCACCAGAATCAGATCAACGATCAGTTCGCTCGACGCCGCTCCGAGAGCATGGCGTACGGCCTCGGCCGCGTTGATGTCGCCGTAAGGAAACCGTTTCAAAATCATTGCAACATTAGCCATGTTTTCCTCCCGTACATTTGTTCCTCATTCCGCAATCCGCAATTTCGTCATGCTCCTATGTTGAGCCAGACATCGGTCTCGCCCATGGTTGCGAACAGCCCCTTGAGAGAGCCGACTTCCGTGCCCGCGAGAAAGTCCTCTTTCGCCGCACGGCGAAAGTTCTGGCATCCGCCTCAAAGGTACACCTTCAGCCCCTTTTGAATGAGCCGCGAGAACTCCTCCTCGGCATTCAGGATGCCTTTTGCCTTCTGTTTGGTCAGAAAACAGTATACCCCGTCCGCCGATGCGATGAGATTGACCTTATGGCCTTTGTTCAGGGCCGATTCCGCAATGCGGACGCTCGTCAGCGTGTTCTCGTACGAATAGGGAGACGTGGATAAAAAAAGCGTGATCGCATTTGGCATGTCAGCCTCCTTTGCAGTAGCTTCGCTTTCGTTCGTTTTCCTACTGGCCTATGACCTGGGACCACATCTTCAGTCCTGTTATGGCGATGATGACCGCAATAATGATCCGCAAATACTTCGTGTTTACTTTTTTGCTGATGTTGCCGCCGAGCTGCGCTCCCGGCACCGTTCCCACTACGAGCGACAACGCAGCCGGCCAGATGATCTGTCCGGTTGCCATCTTCCCGACGGTGCCTGCGATCGCGCCGAGGAACACGATGCCGAGTGTGCTCCCGATTACGATGCGCGTCGGAATGTTCAGGATATAGATCATGACCGGGATGTAGATGAAGGCGCCCGGCGCGCCGACCATGCCGCCGAAAACGCCGATGGCAATACTGACGGCTGCCGCAAGGGGCTTGTTGTACTGCAACTCTTCGGGAACGGTGTTCTCCTCCTGTTCCCGTTTCGGTATGAACATGGCGACTGCCGCAATCACGGCCATCGTGGCGAAGATCGAGAGGAGGAAGCTGCTTTCCGTGTGCCGGGAGTACAACGAGCCTGCAAGATTACCGATAGCGTTGCATATTCCCATGGTAACGAGGAGGGACTTGCTCACGAAACGGTTTTTGTTGTGAACAAGCACACCCGCGAGGGACGCGGAGAGGACCTGTACCATGCTGATGGCGGCCACCTGCTTCATGTCGAGATGCCCGACGCCCACAAGGGGCGGAACATAGAGGAGAAGCGGGATCATGAAGATCGCGCCGCCCAGCCCCAGGAGGCCGGAAAGAAAACCGCCGCCCAGGCCCAGCGCGGCAAGGGCGCCGAGGAAAGACGCATTCATAGGCCCCCTCCGATGCTGCTGCCGCTTAAGAGCGTGGTCTTCAATGCTTCATAAGTGATGGTGTCGTTCCGTGCGATGATGTGGCCATTCACCAGGACTGACGGACAGGGCAGCGGGTCTTTCTCTTTGGCATATTCCGGCGATGTTTTCGCGATTACCACAATTTGCGCGCCGAACTCTTTTTCCGCCCGACCGGCGGCCTCCTTGTTCGACAATCATCGCTTGCCCATGGGATCATTGACATACAACGTAATAACGGATTTCTTCATCGGACTATCGTCTCCTTTCACCTGGATAGGTCCCCCGCTTCGTCACCGGGCAGCAAGCCGGAGCGGGGACGTCTTGTTCGTATTCCTTTTTGAGCAGATCGAGAAGATCGGGGATGAAAGGCTCTTTGAGAAAGTAGCATTTGAGCCTGCCGTCGATGAAGTAGTCGACGATATGATGCGACCGCAGGAGCTTGAGGTGCTGTGACACGTTCGGCTGGCTGATGTCGAGCGATTCCTCGAAGTCGCTCACGCACTTCACGCCCTGCACGAGGTCTTCGAGTATCTTCACTCTGACTGGATGTGCGATGATTTTCAGCAGCTCAATCCTTTTTTCCAAGGGAATCATGTCATCACCTCTTCAGCATGTGCAATTTTATGCTATTCAAATATATGCAAACATTATTATATTTTTATGTAAATGTCAAGCGTTATTTCAATCTTTAAATGTCCTCCTGCGTCTATGGATGTCGCTGATCCCGCGAGTCTCCGGGTGGCGCGGAGCGAACTATGAAATACTATTCCACCAGCACCAGCGCGAAGTAATTCCACCCGCTGTAGGTCTCTTTTCTCGTATCTATTTCAAAGCCGTTGCTCCTTGCCGTCTTGAAGACATCGATGCCGCAGGCTTCCATGAGGGGCCGGACCCGCATCTTTGCCACTTCCGCACTCTGAGACTCGCCCGGAGTCTCCTTCTCCCCGGACGGTCAGGTGGCCCCGCCCCCGCCGGAAGCAAGCGCGGTCAGCGCGAAAGCCTTATAATAGCCCTTGTGGTACGCTTCCCCTTCGAGCCGGACCGCGACCTCGGTAAGCTGCTTTCCCTTTGAGCCTCTGAGGAGCACTGCCTTGCTGTATTCCTTCATGACCTTTCTGGTGCTTTCCGCGTCCGGCGCCACGGGAGGATGGCATCCGTCCTTCTCGTAAAAAGCGCATCCGTATCTGCACTTCCACCTGACCCACTCCTCCACCACGACCGTGTCCGTGGATATGATCTTCGCGTGTTCGGCTCCCAGTTCAAGGGCCCGATTCAGCAATTGCTCCATGCCACCCACCCCCTCTTTCCGGTCAGCCTGAACAAAGCGTGACGGGAAGACAACCGTATTTGCGCTCTTTACAGCACCGCCCGCAAAGTAGGGACAATTCTTTTCCCGGCATCCGTGGGGATGCTTGCTCGTATAGGAACAGACGATCTTGGCATGCGTGGGAAGTTCGGTCCCGAGACTTTCCCTAAGATACTTTGTCGCCACGTCCAGGGCGCTCCAGACGTAGGCCTTGCAGCAGCTCGGGCCGGTAAGATCGGTGATGGCTCTCGTTACCCGAGTCACCGCCTCCATGGTGACCCGCTGCTCTTCGTCGGTGCCGCATTTCGAGCCCGTGAGAACTGCGAAACATGCTCCGATTGCCGGGGCAATGCCGCAAACTCCCGTCAGGCCGCAGTATCCTCCGTGCGCCTGTTTCCCTGTCCGGTTAAAGACTTCCCTGATCTTTTCATCGGTAACTGCGCGAGAGCCTTCATTCCTCAGGGCGGCCATCAGCGCTCCGGCCGCAATATATGCGTGCTGGCAGCCGAGCATCGGAAGCTCGGGATGACCCATCATCAGTTCCGCTATTTCGACGGGATCTTTTGATTTCGTGCTGAAGGCGATGTCTTCGATGACCTGCAATGCGTCCCTGTTATGGCAGGCATCGCATATGTAGTGACCGTTCGGGCAGGTAATATGGCCCTGCTCCCTCTTCTTACAATAGATGCAGCTTAAGTCCCGGCCGTGCTCCAGATATTCAAGAGACGCGCCGCAGACCATGCAGTGTTTCGCGGCCTTTCCCTGGTTCATTTGTGTTTGACTGTCCATGATCAGGGCGCTTTGTGCAGCCGCCTCCGGCCCCTTTTTCTGCTGCCGACCGGCATCAGTATCGGAGGGTCAGCAGGAAGAGTCGTTTTTTTTCTTTTTGATATCGTCTGTCATTGTAAAAATCCTTCTATCTGTAGAACAAAGTATACAACACCAGGCCCGGGCTCAAACGGAATTCTCTTACTCGTTCCCCGACGCCTGGATATTGATTTTCCCTTCCCGTGCCAGCTTGGTAAGGATGAAGATGACGCTCTCACGCTCCAGCCTGAAGCGCTGCGCCACCTCATCGGGGTCTACCGTGTCCCTGTCCGACAGGAATTCGAGAATCTCGCGCTCGATCTCGCCCAGCCAGTCGTTGAAGAGCCCTCTGAGTTCGGGAGTTGAATAGGTTGCCAGTTCGTAGGAATGGCTGATCGCCGAAATGACCTCTTTGCTCATCTCCACAGGATTCACGCCGGAATCCGTGCATTCCTGGATTCACCGCTCCACCATCTCGACGACCTGGCCGCTTTCCTGCCCCATGCTTTCTCTGCCCGCAAGGACGGCTCTGAGAACGTCCTTCTTACCCGATTCGTTCAGGTCGCGCAGAAGGGCCGACACCAGTTTATCGAGCAGTTCCCTTTTGAAAGCGGGACTCGCCTTCGACAGGATGTCTTCGATCTTTTCGTCCGCCACACCGACCCCCTCCCGCCGCTTCGATGCCTATGCGGCGTTCTTTTTCATCTCCGAGAACATCCGGTTCATCATTTTTTCCGCGAAGGATTTCCGGTCCTGATCGCTCATGTTTTCGAACATCATGTGCATGCATCTGGGCATCATGTTCTCCATGAAGACCATCTTGTCCTCGGTTTTCATTTCCTTGAATATCTTTTCCATCATCATGTTCATCATCTTCGGCATGTCTTCCGGTTTCATCATGCCGCCCATCATCTTTTGCATCATCTCTTCGAATATCTTAAGCATGGTTGCCTCCCGAA
>JAWOJY010000035.1:0-6770 GCA_033854515.1 Nitrospirota bacterium | reverse complement strand
GTGCAAATGAGGTAAGACATTTTCATTATGAGAGCTGCTTATAATCTCCCCGTTGATGCCATTCTCCTCCTCGGCCCCACGGGCGTCGGGAAAAGCCCGCTCGGCGACCATCTTGCGGCCAATGGCTTGCTCGGCCGGGCGTGCCATCACCTGGACTTCGGGTACGAACTCCGAGCCATTGCGGCGGGAGAGGACGGGACGGCATATTCAAAGGCCGAACTTCGCTTTATCCGCGGCGTCCTCGAGCAGGGCCTTTTACTCGAAAATGAGCACTTTCCTCTTGCCGAGAAGATCATCAGCGCTTTTTTCCATCGGGTGGGGTTTTCCGGGCAGGACCTTCTCATCCTGAACGGCATCCCGAGGCACGCGGGCCAGGCCGGCGATGTTGCGAAGATCGCCGGAATCGGCGCCCTCATCGTACTCGACTGCTCGGCCGACGATGTGTTCAGCAGAATCAGCAACAATGTAGGCGGAGACAGGACGGAACGGGTGGATGACAACAGGGAATTGATCGGGAAAAAACTCGCGATCTTCAGGGAGAGAACCGCGCCGCTCATAGATTATTATTCGAAAAAAGGCAGCAGCATCTATCGGGTGAAAGTCACGGACGCGATGACCACGGAACAGACCTACAGGAAACTCTCAGCGCTTGCCGCCGCTCACCCACCAGTCTCCCTTGTCGCTGAACCACCACAGCGATGAGTCGGTCTCGAGAATTGTCCTGGCGAGCCCACGGGCGGCGTCGGTAAGCAGCCTTTTGAGCGAGAAATCGAGCCACTCGTCGGCATACTTGTTTCCCAGGTCCTTATATTCCTTGAGCGCGAGAATCATCTCGAGCTGGTCCGCATCTCGGGCCAGGCGCGCCTCTTCGGTCTTTCCTTCTATGAACTCTGTGACAAGGCCGCGGATGTCGTCTCCAAAAGGGAGCGTCCGCGCGAGGTCTTCGACCGCCTTCTTCTCGTCCGCTTCGACGTATTTCTTGTTTACGTAATTGAGGTCCCCGGTCCTTGCCTCGGGCAGGTCGTGGAACAGGCACATCCTTATCACCCGGTCCGCATCGACGCCCTTGGCGAGCCTTCCGAGGGCGTAGCCGATGTAGGATGTGCGGAAGATGTGCTCCGCCACGGACTCCGCGCCCGAGCCGAGGAACTGAAACCCGCTGCGGGGCGTGCGCTTGAGCATCCCCGCTTCGAAGAGAAAATTCGCGATGTTTTTCATGGCCTATTTATAGCATGTTTGTCTGCGGGATGCAATTGCCTTGACTTACCCCGCCCCTTTCGAAAGAAGAAGGAACTGCCCGTGGACGTCAACGCCTGCTCACCCCTGGAATGGCGTTGACTTTCCCCCCGGAATTGTGATAATTTGTGGCCGTATAATACGAATTTTGCCATTTAAAATACAAATAAACCAGGAGGACGAACCATGGCTACAAAATCAAACTATATTTTGAAGGTCGCCGATGCGAAGCTGGCCGACATACAGAAGGCCCTGAAAGACGCTAATATCAATGTCCTGAGCATCCTCGAAATCCACAAAGAGGAAGCGTAAGGTACCCTGCCGGGGTGGCCCCGAAGTATCCCCGGCTGAATGCTCAATTCCTTCCTCCCGGCCATACTTTACAATGTCCCGGAAACCGGCATGAGTAGCTACTGCCTTTGTAATAATTTGCTATAGTTAAAAAGGAAAGGCGCACAGCCTGGTCATAGAGGACCGAAAGTATCAATGTGCGCTTGGGCTATGTGCATATGAAAATTACACTCGCGGACCTTGAAAATGTTGCTCAGGCGCTCTCGATAAAAGTCACCTATGACGACCTGAAAACATCGAAGGGCGGTTCCTGCAGGGTCATGGAAACGCGCAGGATCATCATTAACAAACACCTGTCCACGGGCGAGAAGATAAATCTGCTCGCCCGTGAACTGTCAGGCTTCGATATCGCGGGCCTCGACATCCCTGACAAAGTGAGAAAAAAGATCCATCAGGAATCGGACCGGCCTTCGGCATAAGATGACCGGAGAACTTTCGTTAACGATGCGGGGCGCAATGAGGCGGTCATGAAAAAAATCGTGGTTCTCGCAGGTCTTGTGTTGTGCATCCAGAGTTGTTCGTACGCCATATCCCCCGCGATGAGAAGCCAGGCTGACAAGACGATTACTTTCGACATGATAGCGGCTGACGCGGAGACCTTTAAGGGGAAGATCGTCATCCTTGGCGGGGTCATTGCCAAGTTGGAAAATACCAAAGAGGGGACCATCATCGAAGTGATCGAGAAGCCGCTGGATTACTGGGAAGAGCCGAGACGTACGGACAAAACCGGCGGCCGGTTTCTCGTGCTCTATCACGGGTACCTTGATTCCTTCATTTACGCCACGGGTCGCGAAATAACCGTTGCCGGAGAAATCGACGGTACCTATAGGCCGGCGATCAGCGATCCGTCGTACAAGTATCCCCTCATTATATCGCGGGAGCTTAAACTCTGGGAAAAGCCGCGCTATTTTCCACGGCAGGAGGTCCCCTTCGGAGAGCCGCTCTATGACCCCTATGCCCCGAGGAACATGACCTGGTAGGTGGACCGGAAGGCTCCGGTCCTTTGTGCGTATGGCAGGCACATTTTATATAAAGCGTATTGTACTGCTTGCAGCGGCGATGCTGATCAGTACTGGATGCGCCCCGACCTTTCCCCGGGGTATCATGGACCAAGTGGACCGGAACGTTTCGTTTGCCGACCTTCGCAAAGACCCGGACGGCTACAAGGGAAAATGGGTGATGCTTGCCGGGATTATTGTCGATTCCAGGTCTGAAGAAGACGGCTCCACCTCCATCGAGATCGTCCAAAAGCCCGCCGACAGCCGGGGACGCCCCCTCCGGACCGATGATACCGGCGGCCGCTTCATCGCTGTTTCGAAGCAGTTTCTCGATCCCGCGATCTATCACAGAGGTCGCTTAATCACCGTCGTCGGAGAAGTCGCTGGAAAGACGGTCAGGCCTTTGGGCGAGGTCGCGTATCAGTACCCGCTGCTCGAAGTCAAGGCAGTGCACTTGTGGGAGCCGTATTACAGCGGGCCGCGATTCCAGTTCGGCATCGGCGTGTTCCATGAGTTTTAACGTTCTCGTTCCCGCCCCTCCTTACCATACGCGGCCATCGCATGATAAAATCCTTCCATGGTATAATATTTATATCTGACAGCCGGGCGCGCCGCTGAAAAGGCTAATAAAGAGGAGTTCATATGAAAAAGGGGCCGCAGTTCATTCTTGTTTACCTCATTCTGTTTTTAATCTTCCTGAGCCTGTTCCGTTTCTTTTCGGCGGCGCCGTCGGAGACCATCCCGTACAGCGAGTTCAAGTCTCTCGTCACGGAAAAGCGTGTCAAGGACGTGGTCATAACGACGGACCGCATATCGGGCACCCTTCTTCCGGGGACAAAAGATGAGAAAGAGAAGCCTTTCAGCGTCGTGCGCGTCGACGACCCCGACCTGGTGAAGGACCTTGAAGCAGCCCATATCACGTACCGCGGCGAGATCACGAGCACGTGGTTCAAGGACTTTCTGCTCACCTGGATCGTTCCCCTGATCATTCTCGTGGCTATCTGGGGCTTCGTCTTCAGAAGGATGGGTGCAGGCGGCCCGGGCGAGACCTTCATGAGCTTTGGCAAATCGCGTGCCAAAATCTACGGCGAGAGCGACGTGAAGGTGACATTCAATGATGTGGCGGGAGTCGACGAGGCCAAGGAAGAGCTTTTGGAAGTGATAGAGTTTCTCCGCCATCCCGAAAAGTTCACGAAGCTCGGGGGCCGCATCCCCAAGGGGGTGCTGCTCGTAGGGCCGCCGGGCACGGGGAAGACGCTTCTCGCCAAGGCCGTTGCGGGAGAGGCAAGGGTCCCCTTTTTTTCCATGAGCGGATCGGAGTTCGTCGAGATGTTCGTGGGCGTGGGCGCCTCGCGCGTGCGTGATCTGTTCCAGCAGGCGGTCCAGAAGGCGCCGTGCATCATCTTCATCGATGAACTCGATGCGCTCGGCCGCGCCCGCGGCGTGGGTATCGCCGGCGCCCATGAGGAGCGCGAGCAGACCCTGAACCAGCTCCTTGCCGAGATGGATGGTTTCGACCCCCGGAAAGGGGTCATCATCATGGCCGCGACCAACCGGCCCGAGATCCTCGACCCTGCGCTCCTCAGGCCCGGGCGCTTTGACCGGCATGTCCTCGTCGACCGGCCGAACATCAAGGACCGTGAGGAGATTCTCAAGATCCATGTCCGGGGCGTAAAGCTTTCAAAAGACGTGGAGCTCTCCGTGCTCGCTGCCCGGACCCCCGGCTTTGTAGGCGCAGACCTTGCGAACATCGTGAACGAGGCCGCGCTCCTCGCTGCGCGCAAGAATAAAACCGAAGTGGACATGACGGACTTCGAAGCGGCCATCGACCGCGTCGTTGCCGGTCTCGAAAAGAAGACACGCGTCATGAATAAACGGGAGAAGGAAATTGTCGCCTATCACGAGTGCGGCCACACGCTCATGGCCGAGCTTCTCCCGACGCCCGACCCGGTGCATCGTGTGTCGATCATCCAGCGCGGTATCGCGGCCCTGGGCTACACACTCCAGCTTCCGACCGAGGACCGTTACCTTATGACCAAGACCGAACTCCAGGACAAGCTCTGCGTCATGCTCGGCGGGCGGGTGGCGGAGGAGATCGTTTTCAACGAGGTGTCTACCGGCGCCCAGAACGACCTGCAGCGGGCGGCCACAATCGCCCGGGGCATGGTGACCGAGTACGGGATGAGCGAAAAGTTCGGGCCGCTCACGTTCGAGAAGGAGCGACGGCCGATGTTTCTCGATGTGGGACTGCCCCAGGGACCCAAAGAGTACAGCGAAGAGACGGCCCGCGAGATCGACGAGGAAGTCAAACGCCTGATCGACGGGGCGTACCAGAAAGTAAAGTCCACGCTCACCGTCAACCAGGACAAGCTCAAGACCCTTGCCTCCGTGCTCCTGGAAAAAGAAACCATCGAGGGAGAAGAGATCCGGAAGATACTGGGACTGCCGGAAAAGAAGAAAGAGGCGTGAGGACCTGATGCCGGCGCTTGTTCTTCAGCACAAGAAGCGGATAGCGTGAGAAAGAGGCAACGGGTGCAAAAGGGGATCAGAACATCCCGCGGTCGGCGACGGCTACGAAGGCATTGACGACCTGCGGATCGAACTGGGTGCCCGAGCACCGCTTGATCTCGTTGATAGCGTCGAGGCGGCTTCGCCGCCGGCGGTAAGGCCGGTCGGATGTGATGGCATCAAAGGAGTCGGCAACAGCGAGCACCCGCGCCATAAGAGGGATTTTTCTGCCCCGCAGACCATCGGGAAACCCGTCGCCGTCCCATCGTTCGTGATGGTGCCGGACTCCGGGAATGAAAGGCTGGAACGTGTCGATGTGCTCCAGAATCTTTGCGCCGTGTGCGGCATGTTCGCAGATGGTCTGGTGCTCCTCCCGTGTAATTCTGCCCGGCTTGTCGAGGATCTTTTCCGGAATGGCAATTTTGCCGATGTCGTGCAGCAGACCGCAGGTCTGGACGGAATGAATGAACTCCTGACTCTGGGTGAGTTCCTCGGCAATGGCAACGGCGTACTGAGTGACGCGTTTGGAATGTCCGGCGGTCCACGGCGATTTTGCATCCAGCGCGGCGGCAAAGGACCACGCAATCCCGACAATCAGGTTCTCAAGATTATGATACAGGGTAGTGTTGTCAAGGGCGACAGCAGCCTGGTTGGCGATGCCGCACAGCATGTCCCGTTCGCCAGCCGAGAACTCCCTCCCGTTCCGCCCGCCGCAGGCATAAATCACGCCGAAGGTCTTTCCGTTGGTTTTGATCGGAACGACGATCCCGGCCTGCCCCGCCGGAGTTGCCGCCTGTTTCGTGAAGCGGCCGCCGGTGAAGTGAAGGGGCTTGCCGGTCTTCATGACCTGCCACAGAAGGCCCTCCCCCGCCTTTACGCGCCCTCGGCGACCGCCGGTCCCGTTGGTGCCGTTGCAGGCGGCGGTAACCAGATCGCTGGTGTGTTCGTCACGGAGCAGAATGCGGACTGATGCGACGCCGAGGGTGCGGCAGATCTCCTCGGCCGTTTTATCACAGAGGCGATTGATGTGCCTCTCGCTGCCGATCGTCTCGGAGAGCCGGTAGATCGCCGAAAGCTCTCGGTTCCGGGCCTCCAGCTTCTGGGCGGTCAGGGACAGCTTCCGCTCGGCCAACGCGAGCCGCAGCAAGAGATCGTCCTTTTCCCTTTTTGCCAGTGACGGCTCGATGCTATGTTGGCTTCGATTCGCCATGTCAACGCTGTCGAAAGCAGGTGCATTTTAGCACACTGGTGCCTCTGGCGCAAGGGCCACGATGCAATGCACGAGACTCCCGCCCTTCAAAAATCGAAAGTCTCGCCGCGGACCGGCACATGCACCGTGAATCCATAGCGATGACGAACGAGGTCGGCAAAGAGCAGCGCCGTCTCTTCTTCCCCGTGGACCACGAAGACCTCCGGTTTGTTCCGGAATGCCGAGAGCCACTCGAGCAGTTCCTTCTGATCGGCATGGGCGGAAAAGCCGCCGATCGTATAGACCTTTGCCCGCACGGCGATCTCCTCGCCGGCGACCGTGACGCTCTTCTCTCCGTCGACTATCCTCCTGCCGAGGGTGCCTTTTGCCTGGAACCCGACGAAGATGACGCTGCACTCGGGCCGCCAGAGATTATGTTTCAGGTGATGGCGGATCCGGCCGCCTTCGCACATGCCGCTTCCCGCGAT
>JAWOJY010000034.1:0-7166 GCA_033854515.1 Nitrospirota bacterium | reverse complement strand
TCGTTCGCTGCCCTCGCCATCTCCATGTAGAGCTTGCTCATGTCTCGTGAAAAACCGGAATCGACAAGCCTCTTCTCTGCCTCGTCATAAGGCAACATGACATATACAAGATTGGGCTTGTTGATCTTCTTGCCGATGATCGCGGTGCACTCGATCATACTGATGTCGCGTTGACCGAGCAGCGGCTCGATGGCTGAGCCGGTGAAATCCTTTTTCAGGAGACGATCGGCTGCGACCGATGCGACGTCCTTCGTGGAGATCATTGAGAATTTCAGATCGCCCCGGTATGCGCTGCCGTTGATGCCCCTTGATCTGATCATGTCGATGTTCATGAGCAGGTTTTCCATGAACGCCCCCGCACGCAGGTGAACGACGTTCAGTCCCTCGATCCTGTTCAAGCGCTCTTCCTGTTTATGGAGACCGATGATCGGACCGGTGCCTCCGGGCAGGTCCGCGCCGATGCTCGACAAATTTACCACATATCTGATCTTGGCGACATTCAGGGCGCGCGCAATGCTTTTGCCGACCCTGTCGGCGTAAGAGAGATAGTTCTTTGCCCCGTAGTTCGAAGGTATCAGGGTAAATACGGCGTCGGCACCCTTGAATGCTTCTGCGAGGAATTCGAAGTCCAGGGCATCGCCTGAAAAGGCCTGGACATTCTTGCCCACCAGGGGCCGGAGTTGGTCAGTTGAAGACGCAACCAGCCGTACTTTTTCACCTCGTTTAATAAGGATATCGGCGATCTTTCTGCCTACGTTGCCTGTTGCTCCCATTATCGTATACATGATCCTTCCTCCTTTTCCGTATACGACTGCGGTCGTACTGGAAACAGGACTTTTATTGTCCTCTATTTAAAAATTAACACCAGGTTAGGTCGATGTCAACCCCGCTGGGATTTGGAATTGCGTGGATCGAATATGCGGACAAATTTTGCCTTAGGGCCTTCATTATGAGGAGCGATAGACGTTGCATATCCGATCGTTTACTGAGTAACTATCTATTGACAGAGTAATCGCCTTGGCCTATTGTACTGGATGCGGACGGACCCAAGCGTTTCCCATGGGCAGAAAAACATGACAATCGTGCTTCCATCAACAAGGCCCGACATACGAGCCGGGCAGCAAACGGCGCATATCCCGCTCTATAAAGTTCTTCTCCACAACGACGACGTGAACGAGATGGATCACGTGGTGAAGGCGCTCATGCAGGTGTTTGGATTCGAGCAGGAGGTCGCCGAGAAAATCATGTGGGAAGCACATGACACCGGCGTTGCGCTCTGCACTGTCGAGCCTCTTGAGCAGGCCGAACTCCATCGTGACCAGTTGCTGTCTTTCTCTCTGATCGCGACGATAGAACCGGAATGAATTCAACGACGGGAAATGCAGGGAAAGGCGCAGAGGCAGTCCGGCGTGGTCGCCCGCGTGGGGTCGGGAATATGAATCATGAATAAAGAAAAAGAGCTGACGAAATTAGCCGATGAGATCGCGAAATGCCGCCTTTGCAGGCAATGGGGAGAGGGAAAGGCTGTGCCGGGCGAGGGCGATCCGGACGCGGAGATCATGTTCATCGGCGAGGCTCCTGGGAAGGAAGAGGCAAAGGCCGGCCGGCCCTTTATCGGTCGGTCGGGAAAGTTCCTGCGGGAAATGATGCAGGAAATCGGCCTGGACGACCGGGATGTTTTCATCACCAGTCCGGTCCACTATCTGCCGGTTCGCGGTACGCCTTCGAAAGAAAATATTCTTCACGGCCGGGAGCACCTTTTCAGGCAACTCGCCGTCATTGATCCGAAAACCGTCGTTCTTCTTGGAAATACGGCATGTCTCGCAGTGCTCGATAGGAAGGCGCAGATCACGAAAGAGCACGGACATGTGATTGAGAGAGACGGCAGGAAGTATCTCATCACCTTTCATCCCGCTTCTGCCATGCGATTTCCGGCGGCAAAAAAGGCATTCATTGCCGATTTTAAAAAACTGGAAAGGATGCTCGGGAAAAGCAGGAAGTGAAAAGCGCGGACGCACACGAGGTCAGAAGTTTCCCTTGGCCTCTGTCTTTGCGGGAGTTAGATTTCGGCCTGTCATTTTTCTTTCGATGCCTGCCACACGCGTTCCATCTCGTCCAACGACATGTCGTTCAGTGACTTGCCCGCTTCGGCAGCGGCTTCTTCGATCTTCCGGAACCGGTAGATGAACTTGCTGATGGTCTTCCGGAGCGCCTCCTCGGGATTCACGCCGAGGAACCGCGAGATGTTGACAAGCACGAAGAAGACATCGCCGAGTTCCTCCTCGATTCCGGCTGCGTCCTTGTTCCTGAGCGACTCTTTGAACTCCGCGATCTCCTCGTCGAGTTTCGGGAGCACTTCGTCCAGGTGTTGCCAGTCGAACCCCACCCGGGCGGCCCGCTCCTGCAGGCGGTGGGCGCGAAGCAGCGAGGGCAAATCCCGGGGAACGCCTTCAAGTATGGACTTCCGCTCGGCGTAGCCCTTCTCCTTCCTCTTGATCTCCTCCCAGTTCGCGAGCACTTCCTTGTCCGTGTTCAGTTTCTCGCCGCCAAACACGTGAGGGTGGCGCCGCGTCATCTTCTCCACGTTCGTCTCGATGACGTCCCAGATGGTGAATTCGCCGCGCTCTTCCGCGATGCGGGCGTGGAAGATTATCTGGAACAGGAGGTCGCCCAGCTCTTCCCTGACCTTTTCGGGGTGGCCTTCATCGAGCGCGTCCACGACCTCGTAACACTCTTCGATCAAAAACGGCTTGAGCGACTGAGTGGTCTGCTTGCGGTCCCAGGGACAGCCATCAGGTCCGCGGAGCCTTGCCATGAGGCTGACGAGCTTATACAGGTTTTCTTTCACTTCCGTCCTCCGGGAGTTTGTCAAACGTGCACCATGAAGTGCGACTCGTGGTAGATGGTCTTTCTCTGCGGTGAATGTTATACGAAGTACCTTACACAAACCTCATGTGCTTTGCAAGCTTTTTTCTTGAAAGGTTGCCGTCATTGTGGTAAGGTAATCAGTCGACAGCAGAAGTCCGAACAACACCGAAAGGAGACCGGTTTATGCCGAAGAGATTCTCGTACCTCGCTATCATCATCTCCGCGTCTGCCCTTCTTACCGCCATGGGGGCGGGAGGCGGAGGTTTTGAGCGGGCGCCGCGCGTGGAAAAGAACTTCGCCGTGAGCATCACGGATATTTCCGGCAACACCATAGAGGGAGACAAGTTCAGTTGGGAAGGCCGCATCAGTTTCTCCGGTTACCTGGGTGTGGCCCAGGTCGCCGTTCCTTTTGAGAAGATCAAAAGCCTCACGTTCGGAGACAAGAAGGACCGCAAGGTAAGAGTTACCGCCCATCTCCGGGACGGGGGTGAGACGACGTTCGACGTAGACGCGAGCTCCCGCTGTTACGGGGAGGCCGGGTTCGGTAGCTTCATGCTGCTGATGGACGAGATAAAGTCCATTACTTTCAAATAAATCTGTTCGCCGCAGAAGTTCGCCCGGCCCGCGGAGAATCGGCCTTCTGGATACTGCTCCGCGTGCCCAGCGCTTTTTTCGGTAAGGTTTAGGCCGTGGACGGATCGGACCTGAAGATATTGCACAGACGCGACGCTACGATCAAGGCGATCCTTGATGAAGAAAGCAGTGTCATAAAAGCCGCGCATTTCGCGGGCGCGAGTGGTAGCGAGGTGGTTCAGCGCCGCACGGGCCTCATCGACCGGGTGCTCCGCGACGTCCACGAGCGCCTTTCAGATCCCCACCCCATGCCGGCCCTTCTGGCCGTCGGCGGCTACGGCCGGGGAGAGCTCAATCCGTTCTCGGACATCGACATCATGTTTCTCTGCCGCAACGAGTCCGAGCGGCAGCGCTCACCGGAGATGCTCTATGCGCTCTGGGACTCGGGCATGGACGTGGGCTACAGCGTGCGGACGATCGACGAGTGTGTCGACCTCGCGAGAAGTGACATCAAGATCCGCACGTCCCTGATGGAATCCCGCCTCATCGCCGGCGATACCTTTCTTTATGAAAAGTTCATCAAGACCATGAGCAGCGAGATTTTTTACTGGAGGACCGAGGCGTTCATAGCCGACAAGATATCGGACCGCCGCACGACCCGCTTGAAGTACGGGGGTTCGCTCTACCTGCGGGAACCGAACACCAAGGAAGGGGCGGGAGGGCTCAGGGATTTCCACACCGCACTCTGGGTGGCCTCGGCCCGTTACCGGATTCACTCGCTTGCCGACCTTATCTCCATTGGGACCATCACCGAGGGGCAGTATGCCGTCTTCTCACGCTCCCGGAATTTTCTCTGGAAGCTCCGGAACGAGATTCATTATATCTCGGGGCGCAAGAACGACCAGCTCACCTTCGATCTCCAGGAGCGTGCGGCCCGGGATTTCGGCTACCGTGACTCCGCTCACCTCCTGGCCGTTGAGCGTTTCATGAAGACTTATTTCCTCCACGCAAGGAACATCACCGAATTTTCGAACATTGTGATGGACGCCGTGCTCCGGAAGCCCGGCCGCCGTTTTTTTACACGCACCCGGAACCTCGGTGTTTTTTCCGTCATGGGGAAGACACTCATTCCCTCTTCGGAAACGTTGTTCCTGGACAATCCCGCGTTCATCCTGGACGCCTTCGAGGTAATGCAAACTCAACACGTGATTTTTTCGGACAGGCTCAAGGCGATGATCCGCGAGTGCCGTATCAACGACGGCCTGCGAAACTCCCAGTCGGCAGCAGCGCGATTCATCGCTCTCCTGGACAACCCCGACGGCCTCTATGAGACGCTGTCCCTGATGAAGGAACTGCGCTTTCTCGGGCGATACATCCCCGAGTTCCGGTCCGTACAGTCGCTCGCGAAACACGACACCTATCACAAGTACACCGTTGACGAGCACATCCTTTTCTCTATTCGCAGCCTGCAGAATCTCCACGGTGGACGCTATCCCGTGCTCACGACACTTCTTGAAGCATTCAAGGGACTCCGCCACCGATGGGTGCTGATGCTCGCTGCGCTTCTCCACGACCTTGGCAAGGCGTTCCGTTCCGGACACGAACACCGCGGCGTGGAACTCGCCGATCGGATCCTGGCGAGGCTCGGAATTGCAGCGGAGGAGCGTTGGCGGATACTCTTCCTTATCAGAAACCATCTCGTCATGGCGAGCCTTTCGCAGCGAAGGGAACTCACCGACCGGAAGGTGATCGCCGATTTCGCCCGGCTGGTGGAAGACAGGGAAAACCTCGACATGCTCTATCTCCTCACCTACGCCGACATCTCGGCGGTGAGTCCCACGGCATGGACGCAGTGGAAGGCGGCCCTGCTTCAGGAGCTGTATCTCAGGACCCGTGGCGTCCTCGATCAGACCGCCGCAGCAGTCGAGGAGGAACAGGCCAGGTTGATCGCCGCGTCTGAACGGATCAGAACAGCAGCGGAGGGGACCTTTGCCCGACAGGAACTGGACGCCATCATGATATCGCTGCCGGAGGAATACATCCTCCACACGCCGTCGAAAAAGGCCGTCGAGCATATGGGCATGATGCAGCGCCTGCCGCACGAAGGGCTCGTGATCCAACATCGGCATTACCCGGAAAAAGGTTACACCGAACTCACCGTCTGCGCTTACGACGCGTATGGCATGTTCTATCGCACCGCGGGCACGCTCGCGGCCAAGAACCTGAACATCCTTCGCGCACAGGTGCATACGACAAAGGTCGGTGTGATGATCGACACGCTCCAGATCACGGACCCCGATGGAAACATCTGTCCACATGAGGAAGTATGGGAAAGCCTCAAAACCGAACTCAAGGCCGTCCTCACGGGGCAGCGCCCAGTGCCTGAGCCGGGGCCCTACCTTTTCCAGAGGGCGACGCCGGGCACGGTCACACCGTCGGTGGAATTCGAAAACCATGTGTCAGACGCATTTACGATCATCGACATAACCGCGCGGGACCGGGTGGGACTGCTGTATGACGTAACCAAAACGTTGTACATGCTGAACCTCGACATTGCATCGGCGAAGATCGTGACCGAGGGCGTGCGCGTCATGGACTCATTTTACATCACCGACCTGCTCCGGAATAAAATTACCGACACGGAGCGCATGAGCAGGATCAGGGAGGCGGTATTAAAGGTGCTGGAGTAAACGAAGATATCCGTGAAACAAACGTACGGAGGAAGATAGAAGACGTACAGGTTTCGTAACATGAGGAAAATAATTATTATCATATCGATTGTGCTTTTTATCGCGATTGCGGGACTCGCCATTTATGTTCAGAGCGACGCGTTCGCGGTGATGATACGGCCTTATGTGACAGAACGTGTCGCCGCAGCGCTCGGAGAAGACGTCAAGATCGGATGGGTCAAAGCGAACCTGGTCCCGCCCTATGTGGAGGTGAGGGACATCTCGATACCGGACGCCCAGGGGCGGGAGGTCGTCGCTATCCACAAGATTCGGGCTTTTATCAATCCGCTGCCGCTGCTGATAAAAAGAATAAGTCTTCCCCTGATCGCTGTCTTCGATCCCAGGGTAACGGCCGAGCGCGGCTCTGACGGCGAGATCAATATCACGCATATTACCGAAAAGATCGTCCGACGCGTTTCCGCTTCGTCGTCTTCGGGGTCCGCGGCCTACTCGGTCGTCTTGCGCACAATCACGATAAAGCGCGGCGAAGCGCGTTTTGTGGATAAAAAAAGTTCCGACCTGTTTTCCGCCACGGACATCGCCATGGACGCCAAAATAAACCTCAGGGCCGGGAACGCTCGTATCGCGGTCAAGTCCGCCAGATTACACGCAGTGTTTGCCAATCACCCGCCCGTGACCGGCACGCTCCAGTCGCTCGTGACATATCACTACGGAAAGGTGACGGTTGATTCCCTGGAGTTTGCGAGCGGCGACAGCCGGTTTACGGCTTCCGGCACCATGGGACCGCCGCCTGCCGCTGCGCTCGACTTCAAGATGCGATGCCGGTTCGGGCCTGACAGCGTCGCGAGGTTCGTCAACATTCTGCCGTTCATCAAGAAGACAAAAGGGCCGGTTCTGCAATCCGACGTTGACCTCAAAGGCACACTGTCGAACCCAGAGCTTTCCGGGGCCTTTAAGGCCGCCGGAGTTTCTTTCAATGGCGTTACGCTCCAGGATGCGGCCCTGACGTTTACGTACAGGGACAAGGCCCTCGAC
>JAWOJY010000033.1:0-60656 GCA_033854515.1 Nitrospirota bacterium | reverse complement strand
CGCGGTCCCTGGAGCGCCACCTGGACGGTCGTCTGGGTCGTGTCCGCGATCCGGACGTCCTGCCCCGCGTGCCGCTTGAGCCAGGCCAGGATATTCTCCGTGTTCGCCGCGTTCGTGGAGATGAGGTAGCGGCGTTCCGCCGGTGAAGCCGAAGACGGCGACTGCTCCGCGGGCAGACGGTAGAGGAGCACATCATCGAGGATGGAGCCGGCGTCGTTGCATATGAGCCCGTACGCTGCGGCGCCCTCGACGAGTTTTTCCACGTTCCTTGTGAAGACCTTTTGCAGGAGAGCGGCAGCTCCCGCTCCGCTCACCTCTATCCTGCCGAGGTGACTGACATCGAAAAGGCCCGCCGTCGAACGCACCGCCTGATATTCTTCCTGCGTGTCTGAGTACAGCAGCGGCATCTGCCAGCCCTGGAAATCAACCATCTTTGCTTTCAGTCTGAGATGTACTGGATAAAGAGCCGTCTGTTTGATCATTCCTTTTCTCCAGGTTCATGGTGGCTGGAAGGTCCGGTGCGTCTTATTTTATTCTTATCGCTTCAGGATCGGTTTTGTCGTCGGCAAGCTTGTGAATGTCCTTCGGATGGAACGCGCCCTTTTCCGTAATGATTGCAGCGATGTAGCGGGCGGGGGTCACGTCGAACGCCGGGTTGGCCGCTTTGACGCCGTCCGGCGCTATCTGGACCTTGTCGAGGATGTGGGTCACCTCGCGGGGGTTGCGCTCTTCTATGGGTATGAGATAGCCCGATTCCATGGTGAAATCGATTGTGGACAGCGGAGCCGCCACGTAGAAGGGGATGCCGTGCTCCTTGCAGAGGACGGCGAGACTGTAAGTCCCGATTTTGTTCGCTACATCGCCGTTCGCGGCGATGCGGTCGGCGCCGACGATCGCCACGTCGATCATGTCGTGGTACATGAAATACCCCGCCATATTGTCCGTGATCAGGGTGCAGGGGATGTTCTCCTGCATGAGCTCCCACGCGGTAAGGCGCGCGCCCTGGAGCACGGGCCTGGTCTCGTCCACGTACACGTGTATCTTCTTTCCTTCCTCAACCGCTGCGCGCATGACCCCTTCGGCGGTCCCGTAGCCCGCAGTAGCGATGGCGCCGGCGTTGCAGTGGGTGATGATGTTGTCGTCGTCGGACACGAACACGGCCCCATAGCCGCCGATCTTCTTGTTCGTTTCTATGTCTTCGTCCACCATGCGCTGCGACTCCTCGACGAGCATGCTGCGAATGGCGTCGAGCCCCTTGTCCTTATTGCTGAGCACAAACTTCTTGATCCGCTCGATGGCCCAGAAGAGGTTTACCGCCGTGGGACGGGTGGATGCCATGTAGGAACATATCTCCTCGAACCTGGGCCAGAAATCGTCGAACGTCTCCGCATTGATCTGTCGGGCGCCGAGCGCGAGTCCCATGGCCGCTGATACGCCGATGGCGGGCGCGCCCCGAACCCACAACTCTTTAATGCCGCGCGCCACCGTCTCGTAGTCCTTGCACTCATTGTATACAGTTTCGAGAGGCAGTTTTGTCTGGTCCAGCATCCTGACGATGCCGTTTTTCCATTCAACCGTCGGTATCATTGAAAAGTCTCCCCCAAGATATGATAAAAGGTGAGTGAACTGGCTGACTTAAATATAATGGAATATGAGCGGATTGTCAAAAAAAATATGCATATTTTCCGGTGAGTTACTTGAAAATGAGCAGCCCTCTGCCGAAAGACAGAGTAAGATCCGGCGGCCTTGTGTCAGCCCCGGCATCTTTGCATCGCAAGCGTCCCCGAGCGGCCGTCGATAGTTCCGGAAACAAGGTCGCATACCGGGAGAGAGGCGGCATCCTTCAGCAGTTCCCGCGCCAGGTCGTCCATTCGCAGGATTTGTACGCCCCGCGTCCGCGCCTGCTGCAGAAAGGAACGGAAGTAATCGAGTTTTTTCATGCCCTCGATTTCCGCGTGAATTGTGAGCACGTTAGATATGCCTGTCTGAAGCAAGGAAAAGTAATGGTCCACGATTCGTTCTTCGGGATATTCGGGGCGGCCGAGCAGTTCGTCGAGCGTGGGCAGGGTCGTCGGTATCTGGAGGGTCCTGAATACTCTGTTGCCCACGCGGGGATAGAATGGGTGCGCGCCCCGCGCGTCGCTGGCATAGAGAAGTCCGGCGTCGTCGTACACGGCGAGGCTGAACGCATTGGCCTGCCAGCCTGCCGCCCCTGCAGTCTTTGCCGGCTCTCCGAATATCCGCTCGAACTCGCGTCTCGCCTTGCCGAATTCCTCGAACACCCCGTCTCGCGTCATATTTGCGAGGCCGTCCTGCCACCGGATATGGTCGTAACAGTGGATGCCGGCTTCGTGGCCGCTGTCCCGCGCGGCCCGCATCACGGCTTCGTTTCTACGGCCCACGTGCGGAGGCGGCAGGAGAGTGCCGTTTAACAGGGTACGGATGCCGTAGGTGGAAATGACGCTCGTGCGGCTTACCTTGTTGAAAAAACCGGGACGGAAGATGCGCTTGATCGCGCGGCCCGTGGTGTCGGGGCCGAGGGCGAACAGGAAAGTGACTTTGACGCCGAACTCATTGAACAGCGCAACGAGGTTCGGAACGCCGACGCGCGTCCCGCGGTCGGTGTCAACGTCAACTTTGATGGCGAGGGTAAAAGACATAGTTCAGAGTTCAGAGTTCAGAGTTCGGAGCAAAAGATTTTACTGCGAACTCCGAACCATGAACTTTGAACTGATTTATTCCAGTTCCTGCGACGGCCGGCCGAGGTGATAATCGAGTGTCTTGCGAAGCGCAGTCTTAAGGTCCGTGGTAGGTCTCCATCCGAGATATTTTTCCGCGTTTTTGATGGAGGGTACCCGTGTCAGGATGTCCTGGTAGCCTTCACCGTAATACTCTCTGGATTTTACGGTCACCAGCTTGACGTTCTCGGCAAGCTTCGAGTATGCGGGATAAGTCTTGATGATCGCGATCAGCGTTTCAGCCAACTCACGTATCGACACGTCATTCGCCGGATTCCCGATGTTGAAGATACGGCCGTTGGCGGCGCCGTCCGTGTCCTCGATAATGCGGATGAGCGCGTCGATGCCGTCATCAATATAGGTGAAGCTCCGCCGCTGGGCGCCGCCGTCCACGAGATGGATGTCCTTGCCGCGCAGGATGTTGCCGATGAACTGTGTGAGCACGCGCGAGCTGCCTTCCTTGGGTTCGAGAATGTTGTCGAGCTTGGGGCCGATCCAGTTGAAGGGCCGGAAGAGCGTGTACCGCAGTCCTTCCTTCGCGCCGTAGGCATGGATCACGCGGTCCAAGAGCTGCTTGGAGCAGGAGTATATCCAGCGCGGCTTGTTGATCGGACCGAGCACGAGGTTCGACGTTTCTTCATCGAATTCATTGTCCGTGCTCATGCCGTACACTTCCGACGTAGACGGGAAGAGGACCCGTTTCTTGTAGCGTACGCACTTGCGCACGATGTCGAGATTGGCCTCGAAATCCAGCTCGAATACGCGCAGGGGATCAAGTACGTAGGTTGCCGGCGTAGCAATGGCCACCAGCGGAATGACCGCGTCGCATTTTTTGACGTGATATTCTATCCACTCCCTGTTGATCGTGATATCCCCTTCCACAAAATGGAACCGCTCGTGTCCGAGGCACTGGTCGAGCTTGTCGTAGGCCATGTCCATGCCATAGACTTCCCAGTCTTTGCGCTCGAGGATATGCTCGGTGAGGCTGTTCCCGATAAAGCCGTTTACTCCCAGGATCAAAATCTTCAGGCTCATGTTATTCTCCGTTTTGGATTGTTAAAAAGTTCAAAAAGCGAAGGAATTTCCCGCAATGTCGCCAAGGCCGCCAAGAAATGCATAATAACGACCTGAACTGTGCGTACTTTGCGGTTCAGTTTACCCCGTTAGAGAAAGCCGCCGACTCCTTTCTGCGGCTGATTTCTATCAAATAGATTGTGGTAAAAGCCACAATCCATAAGCGTTAGAGAACATGTTCTCTAACGGGGTTTACAGGTTCGCCTCTTGCTAGTTTTGCAGGTTAATTACCGAGTATGCGTCCGGCGCTCAATCCGTGCTTTCCGGCCGCGGCGTCTTCTTCCCGCGACCCTTCCCACTGAAGCTTCACGATCTCAAGGGTTCCTGCCCCCGTTGCCACGCGCAGAGGACTGACCGAGATCACCTGCCCGTGCTTTTCTTTCCCGCCTTCCGACGGCCGTGCCCACCAGATAAAAAGTTTTTTCCCCTCTGCAGTGGTAAAAGCTCCGGGATAGGGGTGGGTAACGGCGCGGATAAGGTTGTAGATCGCTTCCGCGCTCCTGCTCCAGTCGATGCGGCCGTCCTCGGGCTTACGGCCCCCGAAATAAGTGGCTTTGGATTCGTCCTGCTTTCGCCGCGGAGCTCTCCCTTGCACAAGTTCCTCAAGCCGGCGCTCAAGCACGCGACGTGCGGCTTTTACGGCCTTTTTAAACACGTCCTGCGCCGTGTCCCCGGGTCCGATTGGTACGGCCTCCTGGTCCACGATGTCCCCGGCATCGGCCCGCTTCACCATGTAATGGAGGGTGACGCCGGTTTCTTTTTCCCCATGGAGCACCGCCCAGTTGATCGGCACCCGGCCGCGATACTTGGGCAGGAGCGAGCCATGCATGTTGAAAGCGCCGAGACGCGGAATATCGAGGATCTCCTGCGCGATCATGTTCCGGTAATAGAACGAAAAAATGAGGGCCGGATTCCACTTCCTGATGCGGCTGATCCACTCAGGCGTGTTGACGGACCCGGGCGTGTACACGGGGATGCCGTTCTTGCGCGCGAGAGCGGCCACGGACTTGAACCATATCTGCTCGTTCGGGTTGTCTTCGTGGGTGATGACCGCAACGATATCCTCGCGCCGCTTTGTGAGAACGTCCAGGCACTCATACCCCACGTCGTGATACGCAAAGACGAGTATGCCGGGTTTCGTCACGGAGTATTCCTCATTCATCGAGTTTCTCATGGACTTCGCGGATCACGAAGCGCGGTCTCTTCCGGACTTCCTGATAGATCCGGCCCACATATTCTCCGATGATGCCGAGGCCCATGATCCCGATGCCCACGAGGAAAAAAAGTATCGCGAACAGGGTGAAAATGCCTTCCGCTTCCGGCCCGATGACGATGCGTCGGATAAAGAGGTAGACCACGAACAATGTGCTGATGACCGACACGATCATGCCGAAGAGAGTGAACACCTGGAGCGGGACGACCGAGAACCCCGTCATAAGGTCGAAATTGAGCCGGATAAGGTCATAGAGCCGGTATTTGGATTCGCCGGCAGCGCGCGCCGCGTGCTCCACTTCCACCTCCGCAGGGTTTGCGGCAAAGCTGTAGGCAAGCGCCGGAATAAACGTGGATGTTTCGCCGCTTGCGGTGATGTGCTTCACGATACTGTTCCGGTAGGCGCGGAGCATGCATCCTTGGTCACGCATGCGTATATGGGTGATGCGGGCGCGGATGCCGTTAATGAGCTTCGACGCATGGGTCCGGAAAAAGCTGTCTTGGCGTTTTTTGCGGTAGCCGCCGACCACGTCGTGCCCAGCTTCGATCGCATCGAGCAGTTTGGGAATCTCCTCCGGCGGATTCTGAAGGTCCGCATCGAGGGTAACGATCACGTCGCCGCGTACCCGCTCAAAGGCCGCCATAATGGCCATGTGCTGGCCGAAGTTTCCATTGAAGTCTATGACGCGGACCTGTTTTGGCCTGCGCCGGTGGAACTCTTTGAGTATATCTCCGGAGCGGTCTCGGCTCCCGTCGTTTGTGAACAGTATTTCGAAGGGTTTTTCCAGCTTGTCCATGACCGTGGTCAGCCGTGCATACAGATTCTCGAGGTTTGCCTCCTCGTTGTACACAGGGATAACTACGCTTACGTACGGATTGCCCATGTTACTTCCTCCCGAATAAATCTTCCATAGCCGCGATTACCCGGTCCTGGTCCGCATCGGCCAGCGTAGGAAACAGCGGCAGACTTACGATGCGGTCCGAGACGGTCTCGGCGTTCGGGAAATCTCCCCTTTTGAACCCGAAGTGCTCCCGGTAGTACGGATAGAGGTGTACCGCCCGGTAGTGCAGCCCGGTGCCGATATTCCGCTCCTTCATCGCCTGCATAAAGGCGTCCCGGTCCATGCCCGCGGCCCCGGGATTTATGAGCGGAGTATAGAGATGCCATGCGTGGAGATGGGGATAGGACGGCGTGCCCGGCAGATTCCACTGCGGCCAGCCTGCCAGGAGCTTCTGGTACCGAAGCGCAAGCTCTGCACGGCGCTTGTTAAAGCCGCCAAGCTGCTTGAGCTGATGCAGGCCGAGCGCGGCCTGGATGTCCATCATATTATACTTGAAGCCCGGTACCACGATTTCATAGTGCTGGCTTCCCTTCTTGCTGAAACGGTCCCAGGCTTCGCGGTCCATGCCGTGGAAACGGAGCAGGGCCACGGTCTTTGCCAGCTCTTCATCGCGCGTTACGACTGCGCCGCCTTCGCCCGTAGTCATGTTCTTGTTCGGGTGAAAACTGAAGACCTGGGTGTCGCCGAAGCTGCCGATGCGTCTCCCTCTGTATTCGGTCCCGATAGCGTGGGCCGCGTCCTCGATCACCCTGAGGTTGTGCTTCTTTGCGACCTCGTAGATCGGGTCGAGGTCAACAGGAAGCCCGGCAAAATGCACGGGCATGATGGCGCGCGTTCGTCGCGTTACGGCGTTCTCCACTTTCGTTACGTCCATGTTGTACGTCGAAGGTTCAACATCCACGAGCACGGGCCTGCCGCCTGCCAGGACGATAGTGTTCAGCGTGGCCGCGAACGTCATGGGCGTGGTAATTACCTCGTCCCCAGGTTTGAGTTTCAGTGCGGCCATGACAAGATGGAGCCCGGCGGTGGCGGACGAGAGCGTGAGCACGTACGGTGCGCCTGTGTAGGCCCTGAGGTCTTCTTCGAACTTCCTTACGCGCGGGCCGGTGGTGATCCAACCCGACTCTAGGCAGGCAACCACCTCATTGATCGCTTCGCGGCTGATGGTCGGCCGCGAGAAAGGCAGAAATTCCTGATTTGCATTGTCCAACATGGGTTTCCTCTTAAATGTATCACAACCGGAACGATACCGTGGAAATATTACCGCGAAGACGCAAAGAGCGCCAAGGAAATCTCAAGATTTACGGATACATCTTAACTCCTCGTCACAAAATACACGCCGACAACGATGATGAAAATGCCGGTGATGCGCGTCAGCGAGAGGTTTTCCTGGAACAAGTAGTAACCGGCCACGGCGTTTACAATATACCCTACGCTGAGCAGGGGATAGGCGAAGCTCACCTCCACGCGTGACAGCACCAGCAGCCAGACCGCAACGCTCACCACGTAGAGCACGAGACCGCCGATGATGAAAACGTTGCGGGCGACCTGCAGCGCGATTGGGACCGCATTTGCAAGGGCGAAATCGAAGTAGCCGATGCGGCGCATGCCCTCCTTGAGCATGAGTTGCGCCGCAGCGTTGAGCAGGACGCCCAGCAGAATAATCGGCAGATACTTCATGGCTTCATCTCCTTATTGGCAACAAGAACGTTATCGTCCGTCTGCGCGACCAGATAGAGTTTCCTTTCCGGATTTTTCATCAGAACATCATATGTTTCCCGTTTGGTGAGCATGTACACGGTTTCCGTGCTCTGCCATTTTTTCCAGAAGGCCGCATCATCAATCATCCAGGCGGCCGCGTCATCGACCGTTGTGCCGAATTCAAGCTCGCCTTTCCAGTCCACCACGATGATGCGACGTTCGAGATACACGGGCAGGTCCTGGTAGTACGTCTCGTAGCTGGCGACTTCATCACCCGGGTGGAGTCTTGCTTTGAGCGTATCGGCGAGACTTTTTATGGAACGTGTGTCCGCGCGTGAGGCGGCCCCATTCACGACGAGCAGAAAGACCACAATGGTCGCACATAGGGCGGCAAAAGCCCATCGAAAGCCGCGATGCCGCCCGAGAAACCATGTCAGCACAGTTCCGGTGAGGAGAATCACTGCGAACGCATACACAAAATTGCCCACTTTCCGTGCATCCGGCAAGTCAAGATAACGCGGCGGGAAGAACATACCCGCGCAGAGAACCGCCGAGACGATAAGGAGCGCCGCGGTGCCGGTCCGGATGCCGGGGAAATCGCGAACATTCCAGGCCGCAGCAAAGTATCTGCCGATCAAAAGTGCGAGTGGCGGGAATACCGGCAAAATATAGGGAATGAGTTTCGAGTCCGAAGCCGAAAAAAAGAGGAACACCAGTCCAGCCCAGAGCAGCAGAAATAGGGTGTCCCTGTGTTCGTGACGCTCCCGCCAGGAAGCGGGAAGATTGTATGTGACCGCCTGGACAAGATAGACCGACCAGGGGAACAGCCCCACGATCACGATCGGGATAAAATACCAGAACGGCTGGTAGCGGTTATGCACTTTCGTGAGATACCTGACGAAATGTTCGTGGACAAAGTAAAAATTGAAGAACTCGGGGTTTGCCCGTCCGACAAGAATATGCCACGGCGCCGAGATGAGCAGAAACAGGACCAGGCCCGTGGGCAGATACATCATCCTGAGCATTCGCCATTCATTGAGGATGATGATCCATGCGCCGATTGCCATGGCGGGAATGAGAATTCCGATCAGCCCCTTTGTCAGGGTTGCAAGAGCCATGAACGCATAGAAAGACCAGAAATAGAGACGCCGTTTCGTCCCGGGCGGCTCGTGGGTACCGAGCAGGAATGAGAGGAGCGAGACGGTAAGGAGCGCGGATACGGGCATGTCCAGAATGATCACCCGGCTCAGTGCGTAATAAAGCAGGTTTGTTGCAAGCACCGCGGCGGCAATGATCCCGGTCCGTCGACAGTAAAGTTTTCTGCCGGCCACGTAAACCGCGAGGCAGCCGATCAGGGCGAACAGCGCGGGCCAGAAACGGAGCGCCCATATCTTAAGGCCGAAGAGTTTAATCGACGCGCTTTCGAGCCAGTAGAGGAGAACGGGTTTTTCGAAGTATTTGACGCCGTTCAGTCGCGGGGTAACGTAGTCTCCGGTGGCCACCATTTCACGGGGAATCTCAACGTAGCGGCCCTCGTCCGGCACTGACAGGGGACGATTGCCGATCATGAAGAGAAAGAAGACGCCAAAAGCGAGGGTCAAGAGGAGAATATCATGTGTTCTTCGATTGGCGGTTTGTTGGATTTCAGGATTCATGGACCCGTTGGGTATGATTTAAAATCCGCCGGCATAGAGATCTGTCCGTCTGAATCAAAATAAAGTCTGAACATACTTTTAAAAAACAAAATTTTACATCCGATACCTTGGTTTGTCAAACATTTTCTGTTCGCCGCGCGATCACGATATTCGAGGGCGACCGTGACCCCGGCTTTTGCCCTGATTTCTCTTGACTTACTATTCCGGCCAATATAAAATTCCCGATTATGAAGACGCTGGTGAATACGAAATCCATGATGGTGCTGATTTCCGCGATCATTATCGTTCCGCTTGCCGTCGCGGCATACTCGCGGAACTCGATATACATCGACAAGGTGCACCTATGGGAAAACGCGGTTATGCGGTCTCCGGACAAACAGAGAACCCATGAGAACTACGGCTTCGCGCTTTCAGGCGCCGGATTTTACGAACAGGCCCTCAAGGAGTTCGACAAGGTCCTTTCACTGAACGATGGAAGCGTGCCCATGCGCGATGTATACCGGGAGATAGGCGTAGTCTATTTCAGGATGGGCAAGATCGATGAGGCCATCATGGCCTGGCAGAAAGGACTGAATTACGCGGTCCTCGATGCAGACTTGATGAACAATATAGCAGTCGCTTTTTTAAACAAGCAGGATTTCGACAGCGCTTTGCCTTACGCGGAAAACTCCGCCAGAGTTAATCCGCTCCGGGCCGAGCCGTGGAACATCATGGGTGAGATTTATATGAGCAGGGGAGAAAGCGAGAAGGCAACAGGATACTTCGTGAGGGCCGTTGAATTGGAGCCTGACAATCCGTCCCGATACTGGAATGCGGCATTGTGCTTCGAACAGTCAGGGCATTATGAACAGGCGTACCGGTATATAAAGAGATTCCTGTCCATGGCTCCTGACCAGTACAGCAGGGGACAGGCTCTTCTGGTCTTAAGTCAGATCCAGCAGAAAGTAATGCAGCAGAAAAACTCAGGAAAGTGACGCCTGTCTCTGTACCGGCGCTGCACTGGCTTGCGCGTTATGTGCACGATTCCGGGCCGCTTCCCTCAAAAAAGTCCTCATAAATTGATCATAACACATCAGTTGATCAACTGCGCGATATGCCAATTGCTTTTAGATACTCCCGAGACCTCGATTCATCCTTATCCCGATTGGCGAGACATGAAGTGTCTTTTTCTCAATTCATGCATGGATTGCCGTTTCATGAATATCCGGTCGATTTGTTCCGTTAAAATGAACGGCTTGGTCTTTTATGGTATAAATCCAGCACAAAATTGTTGATGGTTCTTATCCTGGTTCTTCTCCGTTTTACAACCATGAACAGGGTTTACCGAAGTCCCGACAGGAAGGGAAAGCCAAAGGACTTTCATTCCGGCGGAGTGGGTAGGGACTTGAATGACTTTGATCTTTCAGGAAGACGGGGTTTTCGATGATTCATGACAAGAAACTTGTCGTGGTAATGCCGGCATATAACGCTGAAAAGACCCTTCGACAAACTTACGAAGAACTGCCTCATGAATACGTCGACGACGTTATCCTCGTCGATGACGCGTCAGGCGACCACACGGCGAAACTGGCCCGTGAGCTGGGCATCAGAACCATAATCCATCCTGAAAACAGGGGATATGGCGGTAACCAGAAGACCTGCTACCGCGAGGCGCTGCGTCACGGGGCCGATATTGTGGTCATGGTCCATCCCGACTACCAATATTCACCGAAATTGGTAACGGCAATGGCCTCCATGATCGTTTCCGGGCATTATGATATTGTATTAGGCTCCCGGATTCTGGGCGGTGAAGCGCGCACAGGAGGAATGCCGCTATATAAATACATTGCAAACAGGGGCCTTACCTTCGTGCAGAACCTCGTGCTCGGCATCAAACTTTCCGAATATCATACGGGATACCGCGCGTTCAGTCGAAAGACACTGGAATCCCTTCCACTAGAGGAAAACTCCGACGACTTTGTATTCGACAATGAAGTGATAACCCAGGCTGCCTGGTTCGAGTTAAAAATAGGAGAGATAAGCTGCCCAGCGAGATACTTCGAAGAGGCGTCGTCGATAAATTTCACGCGCAGCGTCAAGTACGGTTTCGGGGTCCTCGCCACCACCTGGAAATACGCGCTGCAGAAGGCGGGTTTGAGGACGTTACCGCTTTTCAGCACGGCGGGGCGAAGGCTGGAGTGAAGGATCGAACGTGAAAAGGCATATGGCGGCGTATTCGCGCGGATTGGCACGGATTATGAAAGCGCAATATACTAAGGGATCCCTGCCCCGTCAACGAAGCTCGTGTCGCGGTTCGGCAACGCTCCGAGGTGTTACCGGTCCGCTGCAGGGGAGTAGCTTACCCGGTTCCTGCCGTTTTTCTTGGAAAGGTACATCGCTTCGTCCGCTTTTTTGATAAGTTCTTCGGGATCGACGTCGTCCTTACCCGTGATCCCTGCGACGCCGAGGCTCACGGTAACCTCGACTTCAGGATGCTTTTCTTTGATGCTGAACCTGTGGTCTTCGATGGTCTTCCTGAGCCTTTCGGCCACTTTTACGGCGTTGTGAATTTCGATCTCGGGCATGATGACGGCGAACTCCTCGCCGCCGTAGCGGCAGCATACGTCGATTGTGTTGCAACGGGTCTGTCCCTTGATGATGTCGGCGAGTTCCCTGAGAACGGCGTCACCCTCCTGATGACCGAAGCTGTCATTGAATGCTTTGAAGTGGTCGATGTCCAGCATCACAAGCGAAATAGGCTTCCGCGTTCTGTTGCGTCGCGTTATTTCCTGCAGAAGCTTCTCCCGGAATATCCTGTAATTATACAGCTGCGTGAGATCGTCGATCCGTGAAAGCTTATCGATTCTCTCGAAGAGATGCGCCTTTTCAATGCCCGCTGCTATCTGGTGGGAAAGCACTGCCATGAAGTCCATGTCGTCCACGCTCAAACCGTACTTTACGGGGCTGTCCAGGCCGATGACCCCGGTCGTCGTATTGTGAATCTTGAGGGCGATGCCGACATAGGACCCGTCCCGTTTTAATTCGTCAGGGTAATGAATGAAGTCATTGAAGGTCCTGTAGAAAACCGAGAGGTCGTGAATGTGGGCGTGTTCGCCGCTCTCAACGATCCTGCCCGGGGTCCCTTCTCCGACGTTCAAGGTTATTTTCCGGTCGATGTCCAGACCGCTGAAAAAACACAGTTCGAGTTTTTCTCGTTTTTCGTCCAGGAGGAAGACCGATATGCGGTCAAAAGCTATGGCTTTCTTGATTATGCCCGTTGCCTGCCGGAACATCTCCTGGATGTCCAGGAGCGAGCCGATTGTCCGCGAGATATGGTACAGCGTATAGATCTCGTTGAGCTTTTTCTCGAGCAGGTGCCCCACTGTCTTTGCTTGTGTGTTTGACTGCTCGAGTTCTCTCTCCAGCTCCGTAATCCGTGCTCGTAAGCGTTCTTCGGACATATAATCCTCATGACAGCCGAGATTCAATGGTCCAGAGGAAAAATTATGCGGCGTTCAGTTCGTATAACCGCTGTCACCCGCCTTGCCCGCTGCCTTCGCCCGGTCAGTTCGTTTTCGGCGGCGTTGGAGAAATAGGAATCGGTTTGGGCTGGCCGGGTCGTGCCGACGCGGGCCCGGCAGGTTTCGTCTCGGGTTTGGGCGCCGCCCCTCCCTGAGCAGGAGAAGCAGGGTAGCCGATGACGAAGATGGTCTTGTGGTCCTTGAGCTTGAATCCTCTGTCCGCCGGTTTTGGAGGATAGGCCGCGGCAACGAGCGATTCAGGAGCAACACCGTTTTTTTCAAGATATTTCACCAACTCGTAAGAGCGCTCGCACGCGAGTTCCCTCGCGTCTTTGCCGGGGATCCTTTTTCTCCCCTTTGTTTGAGGCGGGACGGGTTCTGTAATATTCGCGATGATGATGTCTTTACCCTTTACACCCTCGTTTCTCAGCAATGTCGCGATTTTTGCAAGTGTCTGCACGCTGTTCTTGGCGAAGGTCCTCGAGCCCGGAGTATAGAGCACCTGTTCCGACAAATCGACCACCACCGTACCATTCGTTGCTGCAACGACTTCGGCCTTGCCCCCGTTTATTTCATCGGCCAGTCCTGCTTTCAGCGTTTCCAGCGCCGGCTTTATCCAGCTCTCCCTGTCCCTGTATTTTTTAAGCTCGGCCTTCGCCCGGTCGAGTTCCGGCATGCCCGCTTTCAACCTGGCATAGTCTATTTCAAGTGGTTGATACATGTTTATATAAAAATACGCTCCCGCTCCGATTCCGGCGAGAAGCAGCAGGATTAATAGAGACACAACATACTTCATGAGGACCCCCTTGTGATCGAAAGATATGGATAGTCCGGCGCAAGCAATCGGCCGATACCCGATGCCCGGGAAAGGACGGCCGGCGTTGATTTCAGTGCAGCCTCTTCACTGCTTCTTCAATCCTGTTCAAGCCTTTCTCAATGATTTCCATGGACGTTGCGTAGGAAAGACGGATATGGGCGTCAGCCCCGAAAGCATCGCCCGAGACGAGCGCGACCTTTGCTTCTTCAACCAGAAATGCAGCGAAGTCCGATGAATTCCTGATCGTTTTCCCGCCGGCGCTTTTGCCGTAGAGGGCTGAAACCCTGGGGAACGCATAGAAGGCACCAACGGGCATGAGACAGGAAAAGCCTTTGATCCTGTTCAGCCGTTCTACCATGAACTTTCTTCTCTTGTCGAACTCGACGTTCATGATCCTGATAAAGTCCTGCGGTCCCCTGAGAGCTTCGACCGCCGCCTTCTGGGAGATGGACGCGGGGTTCGACGTGCTCTGACTCTGGATGTTGGCCATGGCGGTGATGACGTCCTTGGGCCCGGCTGCATATCCTATGCGCCATCCGGTCATGGCGTGGGACTTGGAAACGCCGTTTACCACTATGGTCAAATCCTTGATCTTGGGGCCGAGCGAGGCGATGCTGACGTGTGTGAAGCCGTCGTAGAGGAGTTTCTCGTAGATTTCGTCGGAGATAACGTAGAACCCGTGCTTCACGGCGATTGCCGCGATTTCTTCGAGGGTCTTCCTGTCATAGGCCAGGCCGGTCGGGTTTGAAGGGCTGTTCAGCACCAGGGCCTTGGTTTTCTTAGTCACCGCTTTTTCGAGTTTCCGCGCGGAAAGTTTGAACCCTTCTGCCTCGGTCGTCTCAACGATGACCGGTTTTGCGTCGTTCAGCAATACCTGATCGGGATAGGAGACCCAGTATGGAGAGGGGATGATCACCTCGTCACCGGGGTCGAAAAGGGCTTCAGCAACGTTGTACAGGCTGTGTTTTGCGCCGCAGGAGACGAGTATCTGGGACTTTTCGTACTGAAGGCCGTTGTCTTTTTTGAATTTTTCGATTACCGCTTCCTTGAGCTCGTCAGTACCCGAAGCCGGCGTGTACTTCGTGAATCCCGACTGGATCGCTCTTTTGGCGGCCTCTTTTACATTGTCCGGTGTGTCGAAGTCGGGCTCGCCCACGCCGAAATCCACCACGTCGATGCCCTGGGCTTTCATGGCCTTGGCCTTCGCGGCTGTTGCCAGGGTAGGGGACGGCTTGATCGCTGATGCTCTTTTTGCAATACCCATTCTTACGGTCAACCCTTTCTTTGATGTGTTGGTACTTTCGTATAAGTGCTTGAATTTTTAGCACACAACCCGGTCAAAGTCAAATGGTTTCTTGAAAACCGGCACGCACGGCCGGCCTTTCATGATAAAAATTGATCCTGCATACTATGCGTGATGTCATGAATCTGTTGAGCAGGTCCTGCGTCATCGCTTCATGAATAAAATGACAACATGGCGTCCATTCCCCTGTTGCAAAGGCGGGAGAAGTATGCTAAGATTTTTTTGTTTTGGAGGTACAATGTTCGGTTTTCTTGTGCGCTGGTCGATCAATCTTCTGGCCCTTGTGGTCGCCGCCATATTGATAAAAGGAATACGGATACAGAGTATCGAAACCGGGGTCATCGCGGCGGGCATCCTCGGACTGGTGAATGCCGTGATCAGGCCTATCGTGCTGGTCCTGACGCTCCCGATCAATATTCTGACGCTCGGGCTCTTTACCCTCGTGATCAACGCGGTCCTGCTCGAGCTTGTCGCCGACCTGGTCCCGGGTTTCGCAATTGAATCGTTCGGCGCAGCCTTCTTCGGCGCCCTTCTTATCAGTATCATCAGCTGGCTGTTGAACCTTTTCGTCGGCGGCGATGGGAAGGTGGTCTTTATCAAGAGAGTCAAAAAAGACAACGCGGGGGACAGATAGTCACCGGCAGGTGGCAGATATCAGCGAGTCAGCCCGCGGGTCATAGTTGACAGATTTTTCTCTAAAATTCGCGAATTTTGGTCCATGAGCCATCAGCTTGATCTGTTCCGGCTTGTCCCACCTTCTGCGGGACCGTCCGGGCCAGGAGAGAACGGGTAAACATATGACACACATGCATATCCCCGACGGGATCCTGCCTGTCTGGCTCTGGGTGTCGGGCTTCATCGTCATGGCCATCGCCTTGGGCATCGGTCTTTTCCGGCTGAGGAGCATGGACATGAAAAAGAAGATCCCGCTCCTCGGCGCGGTCTCCGCTGCCATGCTCGTGGCCATGAGCCTGGAGATTCTGCCCATTGCGTACCATATAAACCTTTCGGTCGTTGCAGGCATACTTCTCGGCCCTGCCCTGGGATTTGTCGCGGCATTCATCGCAAACCTGATCCTGGCGCTCGTCGGTCACGGCGGAATTACCGTAATCGGGCTCAATACAATTCTCCTTGGGTCAGAAGCCGTGCTCGGACACACGCTGTTTTACCTGTTCAAGAAGATTCTCCCCGTGTTCTGGCGCGCTGCCGCAGCTACGGTGATCACGCTGTTCGTGACGACGATTATGCTGATCGGCATCGTGGCGGCGTCAGATTTAAATCCGGAATTCTTTACCCATGCCGCGGAGCACGGGGCGGCATTTAAGGGGCAGATTTCGGTATCGACATTCGCGATAATGGCATTATCTCTCGGCTCGATCGGCTGGATCGTAGAGGCAGCAATTACAGGCGCCGTGGTAAGGTTCATCTCCCAGGTGAAACCCGACCTCCTCGTGCACGTTCTGCACGGTAACAAGGCGCAAGGCGGGCCGCGTGAGGGAACGCAGTGATTGACGTCGCGAGGATCGACCATTGGGCGGCAAGCGGATCGGGGCCCCTTCACCGGGCATCGACGCTCTCCAAAATCCTGTTCCTGCTCCTCGTGGTGGCGGCTGCGGTTACGGCGAGGCACCCCGCTCCCCTCGCTGCAGGTTACCTTCTCCTTCTTGCGGCGGCCGCAGCGGCAGGGCTTCCCTGGCTCAGAATGGTGGCGCTTTCTTTCTACGCGGCGTTGTTTGCGGTTTTGTACGGCATAAGCCTCCGGGGCGGGGCATGGATGTATGCCCTCATGATCTTGAAAGCAATAACGCCGGCGTATGCAATGCTCACGCTCATTGTAAGCACGCCGTACCCGAAAATATTTTCGCTTATCAGCGCACTGCTTCCCGAGATTCTGGCCGCCGGCCTGTACATGACCTACAGGACGTTTTTCATCCTTCTTGACATGATGGACAATTTTATCGCTGCCATACGTCTTCGCGGCGGATTCTCACCGGGGAGCCTGTACAAGAACAGCGCCAATATTTCGAAAGGCATCGGCATGCTGCTCGTGAGGGCCGTGGAGCGGGCCACCCGCCTCTATGCGGTCATGGCGGTGCGCGGTTATAGCGGCAAGATGGCGGAGACCCGCGCAGAAGGCTTCCGCGGCCCGGACTGGCTCCCGCTCGGCGCAGGCGTTTTCGTTTTAATGCTCGTAATTTTGTGGAAATAAGACGGAAGACAGACAGAGAGATAATAGAGATAATACTGAGCGTATTTTATGGAAACGATCGTAACCGTCAGTTGCCTCAAACACGTGTACCCCGACACCACGGAGATACATATCTGCGGCCTGGATTTTGTGGTGAACCGGGGCGAACGGGTGGCGATCCTCGGGGGCAACGGCTCGGGCAAGACCACGCTGCTGTTTCATATCCTCGGCTTGCTCAAACCGGATGAGGGGAAAGTAACGGTATTCGGCGTGAATCCCGCGTTACAGTACAATGCCATCCGGGAGCGCATCGGCGTGCTCCTTCAGAACGTGGACGAGCAAATCCTGTCTCCCACAGTATGGGAGGACATCTCCTTTTCTCCCCGTAATTCCGGCTATACCAGAGAAGAGATCGGCCGGACGGTGGAACTGGTCATGTCTGAACTCGGGATTTCCAACCTCCGTGACAAAATATGCCACTATTTGTCCGGAGGGGAAAAAAGAAAGGTGGCTCTTGCCGGCGCCCTCGTCATGCGCCCCGAGCTTTTGATCCTCGATGAACCCTTTGAGGGGCTCGATACGCGGTCCCGGGCCGAGCTTGTGGCGCTCTTGAACAGGCATCATAAGGAAGGCGTGACCATAGTCATGTCCACCCACGATCTGAATCTGGTCGGCAGCTTTGCCGACCGCGTGTATGTGCTGTCGAAGGGGCACGGCGTCGTTTCCGCAGGCACTCCCTCTGAAATCTTCATGCAGGCCGAGGCGCTCAGGGCGTCGAATATCGATCCGCCTCTGCTCACGGAGCTTTTTCTCAAGCTCAGGGAACGGGGCATGCCGGTGGAGACCCCCACAACCGTGGACCAGGCGGTAAACGACCTGATACGTTTTATGCGCGCATAGCCGTGACCATGTCATGGTCGACAATAGATGGAGGGAAGGAAGAATGCCGAACAGCAGTTCTGAAAGCAAAAAGAGCACTGTGTTTTTTTTAATGGCGCTGGTATTTACGGCCGCAGTTTTGATCGGCGTCGCGGTCGGCTACTTCGCCTTTCGGGGCAGCGCATCGGGCTATCTCTTTTTATTGCTGTTGCCCGTTATCCCCCTCCTGTCGTATCTGATCTACAACAAAATGGTTTTCCCCTATTATCGAAGGCTGGAAGACGCCAATCTCGAGCTCCATCTCAAGCAGGAAGAGCTTCTTGATACCAAGGACGATTTGTTCATAAAATTTCTCGGTATCTATGATGTGAACTACGCTGCGAATTCTCCGCGCCTGTTCAAAGAAAGGATGAAGGACGTTGCCGATATCACCGCGCGGGTGATGGAGGCGGAACTTTGTCTGATTTTTCTCTATGACAAGAAGAAAGACGACTTGGTGCTCGCCGCAACGAATGGCGTGCTGGAGGAAGCGGTGGGGAAAACCCGTATTCCCCTCGGTGAAGGCATAGAGGGATGGGTAGCGAGGAGACTGGAACCGGTGATGCTCAGAGACCTTCGCGGCGACGCTCGGTTCAGGGAAGTTCCCGGTCTCCCCCTTTCCGGCTATACATCGGTTTATTGTCTGCCGCTCTACGTTTATTCAAACGGTGCGCTCATGGGTACTATGGAACTGCTGTACGAAAAAGCCAGGTCCTTTACCGACGAGGAGATCAATTTTTTCACCACTCTCGCGGGAATTATTTCCAACACAATTCAGAACGAACAGATGCAGGGTGAACTTCGCAAGATGAATATGGAGCTCGAACAGTGGGTTGCCGAGAAAACGGAGGAATTGCGGGCCTCGGAAGAACGGTACCGCACGCTCGTCGAAAACGCCTGTGAATCGATTTTTCTTCTTGCTGAAAACGGCGACATCGTATTTGCAAACGAACAGTCCGCCCGGCTCACGGGTTACGCCAAGTACGACCTCATCCATAAAAATCTTTTCGAACTCTTCCTTGATCCCTCGCAACCGCAGGAAGTCCTCTACGAAGCAAGCGAGGGGCGCGAGTCGCTCAGGCATGGTGAGCTCCGCAGGGCCGACGGCTCAGCGGTGCTCGTCGAGGTCAGCGCCGTACGGCTTACGCTTATGGGTAAGCATTTCGTCCAGACCGTTGTGCGCGATATGTCGGCCAGGGCGCGGCTCGAGCAGCTTCTGCAGGAAAAAGAGCGGGAGTTGACCGCGCTTCGGGCGAAGTTATCCTGATTGGGTTCCCGTACCGCAGGAGTGCAGAACGATACGGGCATTCCCCGGTCTTATTTTTCTCCTTTTGCCCTCCCAAAAATTTTAGTCCTTTACATATATGGCGGCCTATGGTATAAATTATGCATAAAGCTGCCATGATATATAAAATATCGGCACGCAAGCGGTTTTTATGAAATTAAAAAGATCGTTCAAGGGCTTAACGCTGCTTCTCATTTTTGGTTTGTGTGTTTATGGCGGTTATCTTGCCATTCGAGGGACAGATATCAGCATGCCCTCCCTGCTCCGTCCCGCCGCCGGGCCCAGGCTGCTCATGAGTATGGACGGCTTCAGTTTTGTGCAATCCGAAGACGGCCGCATCGCCTGGCAGATGAATGCCGCATCAGCAGACCTGTATGAAAATAAAGAAGCCCGGCTTAAAGACATCAGTATCGTTTACAATAATCCCGGCAGAGGAGAGGTGAGGCTCCTCGGTGAAACAGGCACAATGGACACCTCTACGGGAAACGCCTCCGTGCGTAGTGGCGCAAGGGACGTCAGAGTCGTGACGAGCGACGGCTATCTCCTGACGACCAATTCGCTCTTCTGGAGGGCCCAGGACCGGGTCATTCGGACCGCAGACCCCTTCAAACTGCTCGGCAGGGAAATTTATCTCGAGGGCCGCGGCTTTTTTGCCGACATGGACTTGCAAAAGCTCAAGGTGGAGGCCAATGTCAAAGCGGTACTTCAGGAATAGCCTTGTGGCGATTGCGGCCATGCTGCTTACGGGGGCTGCCGCGCCGGGCGCAGGGCGGCCTGCATTGGGCAGCGCCAAAGAACCGATCGTGATCACCTCAGACCGCATGGAGGCCGAGAAGCTCGGGGACAAGGTCACGTTTTTGGGGGACGTGGTCCTCAAGAAAGAAGCCATGACGCTCTATTCCGATTCGGTGATCGTTTTCTACGACAGCCGTTCGAAAGGCGTACGCGAGATCGAGGCTCTCGGCAACGTGGTGGTGCGCAAAGAAGGCAGGGTGGCGCTTGCGAACCGGGCGATCTATTACAGCCGAGAAGAGAAGATCGTGCTCACGGGGGACGCGCGGATCATTGAGAACGAAAATCAGATCGGTGGAGAAAAAATAACTCTGTTCATGCGGGATGACCGCAGTATCGTCGAAGGCGGCAAAGTGCTCTTTTACCAGGACAAGACCCCTGATCGGCCCGCTGAAGAAAAGAAAACAGGCGAGCGCTGAGGCGCGGAATTTTTGGCCATTGATACAAACGGGATAACGAAAAAGGCGGGTCGCGGACAAAATGCAGGGACTCGAAGCAAAGAAACTTGAGAAAAGCTACCGTGGAAGAAAAGTGGTACGGGGAGTGAGTTTCCACGTAAATTTCGGCGAGGTCGTCGGCCTTCTCGGGCCGAACGGCGCCGGCAAGACGACGACTTTTTACATGGTGGTGGGCCTTGTGAAGCCCGACCAGGGCCGGGTTGTGCTGGACGGAACCGACATCACGACGATGCCAATGTACCGGAGGTCAAAAAACGGCATCGGCTATCTGCCGCAGGAGCCGTCGGTTTTCAGAAAGCTGACGGTTGGCGAAAACCTTATGGCCATACTGGAGACGCTCGGCATTTCCTCACTCCAGCGCAGGGAGCGTATGGAAAGTCTCCTCTCGGAACTTGGAGTAGCCCACCTGACCGACAGCAAGGCGTATACGCTGTCGGGCGGGGAGCGGAGGAGAGTCGAGATTGCGCGGGCATTGACGCTTTCGCCCAAGTTCATCCTTCTTGACGAGCCCTTTGCGGGAATCGATCCGCTCGCAGTGCAGGACATCCAGAGCATCATATCGCTCCTGAAGAGCAAGGGTATCGGCATCCTCATAACCGATCACAACGTGCGGGAAACACTCGCCATAACCGACAGGGCATACATCATCAGCGAAGGCAAGATTATCGAGGCGGGAACGCCGGCGGAGATAACCGAAAGCCCTCGAGCGAGGGAATTTTATCTCGGAGAGGCGTTTCGGCTATAATATTAAAAGGCGGAAGGCAGGAGTCGAAAGGCGCATATGCCGAATCCCGGGCGCCGACTTCTGCGGTAATGAGTCTGTATGGATGCACGACTTGAACTGAAACTGTCGCAAAAACTGATCATGACGCCGCAGCTTCAGCAGGCTATCAAGCTGCTCCAGCTCTCGCGGCTCGAACTCGCACAGTCCGTTTCTCAGGAACTTATGGAGAATCCCGTCCTCGAAGAGTTGTCTCCGGAATCTGCTGAAGAGACTTCGGAGAGCGGGTCCGAGACCTCCTCTGATGCTCCCGACGCTCCCGAGACGCCTGAGTCTCTTCCCGAGCCGCCGCAGGAAGAAGGGTCAGCCGAACTCAAGAGCGATCTCGATCTCGGTCCTCAGTGGGATGAATACCTGAACGAGCTCGGCGACGGCCGGGACTTCGGGCAGGCGGAGACGGACGACAAGGAACTGCCCTCGTACGACCAGACGCTCACGCGCGGGCTGTCGCTGAGCGACCATTTGGCATGGCAGCTCCGCCTCTCCACGTCCGAACCGGACCTCCTCAAAAGCGGAGAATGGATCATCGGAAACCTCGATGACGACGGATATCTGCGCGCCTCACTCGATGAACTCTCACAGCGTGCAGCCGTCCCGGTGGCCGCCATGGAGCGCGCCCTCGATCTCATTCAAGGGTTCGATCCCGCAGGCGTCGGCGCCAGGGACCTGCGCGAATGTCTCATGATACAGGTCAAACAACTCGACCTGGAGGGATCCCTTGCCGAAAAAATCGTTCGCGACCACCTCGCAGATCTGGAAAAGAGGCGTTACCCGAATATCGCAAAGACGCTCAATGTCACCCTCCAGGACGTCATGGAAGCGGCAAATTTCATCATCCATGAACTGGAGCCTAAACCAGGCAGACCCTACTCCGCGCCGGACACGTACTACGTTGTGCCCGATGTTTACGTAATCAAGGTCGAGGACCGCTACGTGATACAGCTCAATGATGAAGGGCTCCCCCGGGTGCGCATCAACCCGTATTACAGGAAGCTCCTCAGCCGGAAAGAGAGCATCGACAAGGCCACCAAGGACTATATCGAGGAGCGCATGCGGTCTGCGCAGTGGCTCATCAAGGGCATGGAGCAGCGAAACAAGACGATCTATAAGGTGGCCGAGAGCATTGTGAAGTTCCAGCTGGATTTCCTCGAGCATGGAATCTCACATCTCAAGCCCATGGTGCTCAAAGACGTCGCCGAAGATATTTCCATGCACGAATCCACGATCAGCCGCGTTACGACGAACAAGTACATGCACACGCCGCAGGGCATTTTCCCCATGAAGTTCTTTTTTACCACCGGCTTCTCTTCGGGGACGGGAAGCGAGATTTCCTCCCTTACGGTCAAGGACACCATACAAAAGATGATCAGAGAGGAAGACCCGTCGGCCCCGCTCAAGGACCAGCAGATTGTGGACGCCCTGAAGGCGCAGGGGATCGGCATCGCGAGGCGGACGGTGGCGAAATACCGCGAGGAACTCAGAATTCCCCCGACGAGCGTGAGGAAGCGGGCCGTGTGAGTACGGCAAGCGCCGAAACACAAATAAATGCCACGATTCTCACGCCCGATCGTTTCAATCATTCGAATCTGGAATGGGAACGTGTTTGAAGTTTGGATGTTGATATTTGAAATTTCATCAGAGGAGGCCCTTATGCAGGTATCGGTAATCGGCAGACACATAGACGTTACTGAAGCGTTAAAGCAATACGCACAGGAGAAATTCAGCAGGTTGGAAAAGTATATGCCTGCCGCCAGCCAGGCGGTCGTTACCCTCTCGGTTGTCAAGAAGGTTCACCATATCGCGGAAGCCGTGATAAAATCGAACGGTCTCTTGATACAGGCCTCGGAAGAGACCGAGGAGATGTACTCCGCCATCGACCTGCTCGTCGAGAAGATCGAGGGGCGGGTGAGGAGATACAAAGAAAAGCTCGTCGATCATAAGCATTCAGGCAGGGCAGGACAGTCCGTACGAGCACAGGAAGCCGCTTTTCTTGAAGACGGAATACCCCAGATCATCAAAATCAAACGGTTTGACATGAAGCCGATGCTTCCCGAAGAAGCCGTCATGCAGATGGAACTGCTCGATAAGGACTTCTTCGTGTTCGCCAACGCTGGCAGCGGTCATATCAATGTGATTTACCGACGGAAAGACGGCAACGTGGGACTGATCGAACCCGCCGCGTGAAGAGGCCGATGGGATGGTCAGAATCAGGGATTTTTTGCACGACGACCTGGTGGTCGAACAGATCAAGGCGACCGATAAGACCGGGGTGATCAACGAGTTCTCGGAACTCCTGCGCGCGAGGGATAAAGTGCGGGACAGCGCTGAACTTGTACGGGTACTGCTCGACCGCGAGGCGCTCGGGACCACAGGCATCGGAGACGGCGTCGCCATTCCTCACGGAAAACTGCGCGGTCTCAGTGAGATGGTCATTGCTTTCGGCAGGTCGAGCCAGGGAGTGGATTTCGAAGCGCTGGACGGAAAGCCGGTTTCTCTTTTTTTCCTGCTTGTAACGCCGGACGATGACCCCGGGGGTCATTTGAAAACCCTGGCGAGAATATCCCGTCTGCTCAAAAGCCCTTCTTTGCGGGAAAACCTGAGACATGCCGCCCACAAAGAGGAAATTCAGAGGCTGATATTCGCAGAGGACGACAAGTATCCCAACAATGAAGGTTAAGGTTACGGTCAAAGACCTGATCGGGCGGTCACGGGTGCTCGCGGGCCGGGCGGGCCTCGACAGGGAAGTCAAGTCGCCGCAGGTCAGCGTCGCGGAACTCTCGTCGCCGTCCTCCTGGAGGAGCATTGCATCCAGCATGCTCCATATACCGCCGCGTCAGTCCTCCTACCTGTGTTCTCTCCCGAAGAAAGAGCGCAAACGTCTGGTCGCGGCCCTTGTCAGACACAAACCCGCGTGCATTGTGCTGACGGGCGGCGCGGTGTGCAGGGAACTTCTCGAAGGTCCCACCTCGGCGCGTATCCCGGTTCTGAAGACGGGAAACCTGCCCCGGCTTTCACGGCAGCTGACACAGAGCCTCGCCCCGAGAATCAGCCTTCACGGCGTGCTGGTGGAAGTGTTCGGCCTGGGAACACTCATTCTCGGGGAGAGCGCCATAGGCAAGAGCGAGGCCGCTCTCGACCTGGTGCTCCGGGGCCACAGGCTTGTCGCCGACGACATGGTGATGATCGAGAAGGCGGACGGCGTGATAATCGGAAGCGCCGCCGAACTGGGAGCGGAGCTTTTGCAGATCAGGGGGCTCGGGGTCGTCAATGTACGGGCGCTCTACGGGGATTCGGCCACAGCCGAAACAAGCAGAATAGGGCTCGTCGTGGAGCTGGAAGAATGGAAAAAAGGGCATAACTACAGTCTGGTAGGGCTGCGCGAACGGCGATACAAACTTCTGAACGTGAATCTGCCGTATCTCAAATTGCCGGTCAGACCCGGACGTAACATGGCGACACTGATCGAGGTCGCCGCCCGGAATCAGATGCTCAAAGACAAAGGCATATTCACCGCCCGGGAGCTTGACCGGAGGATCAAAAAAAGGCTGACAGGATGAACACACCGCGTATGGTGATCGTGACGGGCCTCTCGGGGTCCGGACGCAGCGCTGCCTTGAAGGCATTCGAGGACATGGGGTATTACTGCGTTGATAATCTCCCGCTCCCGCTCCTGCCTTCATTTCTCGAGTACGCTGGACTGTCCGAAGAGGCATTCCGTTCCGCAATCGGCATAGACGTCAGGGAAAAGGATTTTCCTGAAAAGTTCCCTCATTTGTACCGTTCATTGAAGACGGCGGGCAGACATCTCGAGATGCTTTTTTTAGAGGCTTCCGACCAGACGCTTGTGCGCCGGTTCAGTGAAACGCGAAGGCCTCACCCGCTTGCCCGCGGCACGACGTCGCTGCTCGACGGCATCAGGCGCGAACGGGCGGCGCTCGAAGAAGTGAAAAAGCTGGCGGACCGGATTCTTGATACGTCCGATTACACCGTGCACGATTTGAGGCAGGCTGTGGAGCGTCATTATTCGGAAGGAGACGCTGATAGGCCCATGGCGATCACCCTGGTCACGTTCGGGTACAAATTCGGCGTGCCCTATGATCTGGATCTTCTTTTCGACGTCCGTTTTCTGCCCAACCCGCATTTTGTTCCGGAGTTGAAGCCGTATACGGGAGAGGACCCAGGAGTCAGGCGATATGTGACGGCGCAACCCGTGTCGGAAGAATTTCTGTCGCGGCTGCTCGGGTTTCTCGAGTACCTGCTCCCCCGTTACAAGAGCGAGGGGAAAAGCTATCTTACGATCGGTTTCGGCTGCACCGGCGGGAGGCACCGCTCGGTCGCCGTATCCATCGAGATCGCCGATCGCCTCAGGGCGCGCGGATATGATGTTATCCTGAAACACAGGGACATGGGGTAAAGGACGCGACCTGATTGATGACGGTCGGCTTTCCTGCTTCATGAAAGGAGACGAGGGATGGTCGGACTTGTGGTAATATGTCATGGAGAAATGGGCGCGGAACTGGTCAAGGCCGTCGAGATGATCGTGGGCAAGGTGGAGGCGGTCGAAACAGTCAGCGTCAAGCAGGAGAGCGCGCCGGACTCTCTCAGAAGTGAAATACAGAGCGCCATCAAGAAGGTGGATAAGAAGAAGGGCGTGATGCTGCTGACGGACATGTTCGGGGGCACTCCCTCCAATATCGCGCTCGCTTTTCTGGGAGATTCTATCGAAGTGGTGAGCGGCGTCAATCTTTCCATGCTCATCAAGTTCGCGAACCACAGGGACGAAAAGCAACTGCACGAACTGGCGAAACTGGTGCAGGAGGCGGGACAGAAGAGCATCGTCATCGCAAGCCAGATGCTCAAAGGGAAAAAATAGACGATCATGATTGTTTTCACGCGCATAGACGACCGGCTCATCCACGGCCAGGTGGTGGAGGGGTGGGTTAATTTCTTGAAGGCAACGTCGATACTCGTTGCCGATGACAAGGTCGCCAAAAACCCGCTCCAGTGTTCCATCATGGAGATATCCGCGCCACAGGGCCTGAAGGTCCATATAGGAGGGGTCGAGGAGATTTGCGCCCGGATCCGGTCCACGGCGTTCGATGCGGAGCGCGCCATCCTGCTCTTCTCAAACCCTACCGATGCTCTTCGGGCGATCCTGTCGGGCCTGGATTGCCGGGGGGTCAATATCGGCGGGATGCATTACACGCCGGGCAAGATCAGGCTCATGGATGTTCTCGCCGTCGACGCCGCCGATTTGAAGGCGTTCAACGAAATCGTCAAAAGGGGCATCAAAGTCGATATTCAGACCGTGCCCACGGACAAACCGGTGCCGCTCACCAAGGTGCTGCTGCTGTGTCGAGACGTTCTGAAGCAAAAAAAGACATAGGAACGATGAAGCAGGTGCTTATACCGTATGTTCGATTCGGATACTCTTTATAAGATACTGCTGGTGTCGTTCTGCGGAGGCGTCATCAGCCTGGACAGGACTGCGGTGGGACAATTCATGTTCTCCCAGCCCGTTGTCGCCGGTCCCCTGACCGGCTGGATCCTGGGTGATGTAACGGCCGGTCTGGTGATCGGCACGATCCTGGAACTCATCTGGCTGCTGGATATTCCCATCGGAACCTTTGTGCCTGCCGACTCCACCGTGGCAGTGATATGTGCAACGGCCGCGGCGGTGTTGGGCGGTCGGGGCAGGCCGGAACTGTCGCTGTTAGGGTTCAGTATCCTCCTCACCATTGTTCTGGCGCCGCTGACCATGGCCGCAGATAACGTAATCAGAAAATGGAACACGCGGCTTGCCGACTTTGTGTTCTCCGGGCCGGGCAGGGACGTTCCCACTCGATTGTCTCGGGCGCACCTGGCGGGGATAATCGTTTTTTTTGTGAAATCCTTTGTCCTGTACCTCGTCTGCATTCCCATCGGAGCCGCAGCGGTCCGATGGTTTGCCGGCGTTCCGGAGACGTACCATAACGCGATGACGCTGTATACAAAGCTTCTTCCCTTTCTCGGGGCGGCATCGGTGGTGCGCAAGCTATCGATCAAAACTCTTGACGGATTTTTGATCATCGGTTTTCTCACCGCTGCGGTACTTGGTCTTGCATTCCATGCCCATTATGTGGTAATTGTGCTGTCTGCGGTCTGCGCCGGAATTCTGGGAGTGTACTACCGTGAGAGACGATCGTAAAAAAATCGGGACTTTTGATTTGTTCGGAACGCTCTGGAGGGCTTTTTTGATCCAGGCGTCCTGGAGCTTCGGCAGGATGCAGACGCTCGGGTTCGCATACGCACTGCGGCCTGTTCTCGAAAAAATCTATCCCGAGCGTGATGAGTTCTTGTCGCGGCTGACGCTCCATATGGAGTATTTCAACACGCAGCCCTACCTGGCCTCATTTATCCTCGGAGCCGCTGCCAGACTCGAGCAGGACCGTTCGTGCGGACTGGATGTGTCTACGGACGTATCCGAACTTAAGACCGTCCTGATGTCTCCGCTGGGGGCGCTCGGAGACAGTTTTTTCTGGGGGGCGCTCAAGCCTCTCGCATCGCTGGCTGCCGTGGCAGTGCTCATGGCCGGCGCCTGGTGGGCCCCGTTTCTGTTCCTCCTGCTCTATAATATCTGGCACCTGCGGATCAGGGCCGGTGCGCTGTTTCTGGGTTTCAAGACCACTGGCGACGCCGGGGCACTCATGACCCGCTATCAGATGGCAAAACGGTCAAGACTTTTTAAGTCCATTTCATTATGTCTCGTGGGAGGGATCCTCGGTATGGCTCCCGTCTGGAGGCCGGAGTTCCGGCTGTCTCAACGCCTCCCGGGCCTTCTCACGCTTCTGACAGGTCTTGTCGTAACCTTGTCCATGACAGCCCTTTTGCGAAGGGGCGGGTCTCCGCTCAAGCTCATGCTCGGACTGGCGGCCGTTTGCCTCGTTCTCGCGTATCTAGGGGTGGCCGCATGAAGATAAAAGAGGTCAGGATTGAAAACAAGCTCGGATTGCATGCGAGGGCTGCGGCACAGATCGTAAAAACGGCCAGCACCTACAGCTCGAAAATAATCCTGCTGAAAGACGATCTCGAGGTGGACGGCAAAAGCATTATGGGCATCATGATGCTGGCGGCCGCAAAAGGCACCTTCGTTACCATTCATGTGGACGGTGCGGATGAGACTGAAGCTTTGGACAGCCTTGTGAGGCTTTTTAATGATAAGTTCGGAGAAAAGGATTAGGATAAGCCAAAAATCAGAAGTAAGAAGTAAGAAGACGGAAGATAGGGACCTTTCATGCAAGAGAAGATATATAAAGGTATAGGTGTTTCTCCGGGGGTTGTGATCGGCAGAGCCTATCTCCTGGATCGCCGTAAAGTCGTCGTTGCGGGCCAGAGGATAGAGGACGTCAAGATCAAGGACGAAGTGGCCCGGTTTAAAAAGGCGATCGAAGTCTCCAGGGCGCAGCTCGAAGACCTTAAAAAACGCCTGACCAAGGGCCTGGGAAAATCGCACCTGTATATCCTCGATACGCACATCATGCTGCTCGAAGACAAAATGCTTGTCGACGGTACCGTCAAGAGGATCAAGGAATCGCATCTGAACGCCGAAGGGGCCCTCAAAGAGACGATTTCGGCCATTGCGGACAAGTTCGACAGCATCGAGGACGAGTACCTTCGCGAACGAAAGCACGACATTGAGCAGGTGGGCGAGCGGATTTTGCGGAACCTTGTCGGGCACCGGCAGGAAAGTCTCGCCGACATCAAGGACGAGGCGGTCATTATCGCCCATGACCTTGCACCCACCGATACGCTCGTCATGCGCAAGGACAGGATACTGGGCTTTGCAACGGATGCGGGCAGCAGAACATCCCACACGGCCATTCTTGCCCGCTCGCTCGGCATTCCCGCGGCGGTCGGCCTCGAGAAGATCACGGGAGTGATAAAGACGGGCGACGTCGTTATCCTGGACGGCATCCACGGCGTTGTCATTGTCGATCCCGATGAAGAGACTTTTCTCGATTACCTGAAAAAGCAGCGGCGATATAAATACTTTGAGCAGGAACTCGAGAAACTCAAACCTCTTGCCGCAGAGACGCTCGACGGTCATGTGGTATACCTCCAGGGAAACATCGAGCTTCCCGAGGAGGTGAGGTCCGTCGCCGAGCACGGCGGCGCCGGCATCGGTCTCTACCGCACGGAATTCCTGTTTCTGAACAGGCCGACGCTGCCGACCGAGGAGGAGCACTATGTTGCCTACCGGCACGTGGCGGAGCGGGCCGCCCCCCATGAAGTGGTGATCCGCACGCTCGACGTGGGCGGCGACAAGATCGGGATTCCCGGCGGCTTTGAAAAAGAGGCGAACCCAGCCTTGGGACTCAGGGCGATACGCTTCCTGCTCCAGAAGAAGGACATATTCAGGACCCAGCTCAGGGGCATACTGAGGGCCACGGCGCACGGACGCATCAGAATACTGTATCCCATGATCTCGGGCCTGCCCGAGCTCTATGAAGCCAAAAAAATTCTCGAAGAGGTGAAGACGGAACTGCGCTCGGAAGGAGTGGCCTTCGACGAACAGGTGAAGGTGGGCGTGATGATTGAAATTCCGTCGGCGGCCATGATCTCGGATCTCCTGGCGGCCGAAGTCGATTTTTTCAGCGTGGGCACCAACGACCTTATTCAGTATACGCTTGCAATCGACCGCCAGAATGAGCACGTGGCGTATATGTACGAACCGCTCGACCCCGCGGTCCTGCGGCTGCTCCAGCGGGTTTCCGAGGCGGCGCACAGGGCCAACATCACCCTCGCGATGTGCGGTGAGATGGCGGGTGATCCGTTGTATGCCGCGATCCTTCTGGGGCTCGGGTTCCAATACCTCAGCATGAATGTGTCCTCGATTCCCTGGATCAAAAAGGTCATCAGGTCAATCCGCATGCAGGATGCGCTTGAGCTTGCCGCTATGGTGATGCAGCAGCCTACGGCCGTCCTCGCCCGGAACGCGGCCGAAGCGTTCATGCAGAAACGTTTCCCCGACCTCGTCGAGGAGCTATAATCGATTTTTCTCATGTCGTTCGAAACAGGAAGCTGCAGAAAGGTACGCAGGAAGCGCTCGGGTGAGCTGCAGAAGAAAAAATATCTACGATAATCATAATGGCGAAAGGTGATAGCACGGTCATGAGAACACACGGCGGTAATATTTACGATATAGTACAACGCTATGAGATAAGCGAGGGAGACATTCTGGATTTCAGCGCGAATATCAACCCTCTGGGACCTTCACCGGCGGCCGTACGGGCCGCTAAAGAGTCGCTCTCGATCATCAACCGCTATCCCGAGCCCTCCATGACAGGACTTCGAACGGCCGTCTCCAGGTACTTCGGCATCAACCCAGATAATGTCATCTGCGGGAACGGCTCCATCGAACTCATCTATCTGATCCCGCGGGTCTTCAAACCGAAAAGGGTGCTGATCCCTGCGCCCACATTCACCGAGTACGCGGCAGCCGCGGAAAGCGCCGGCGCAGAGGCCGTTCTCTTTCTGCTCAGCGAGAAGGACGGATACCGTCTCGACCCGGTCGAGACGGCATTCAAGCTCAAGGGCATGGACATGGCTTTTCTCTGCAACCCGAACAACCCTACGGGCCAGCTTGTGTCCAGAGCGGAGATGCTCGAAATCTTGAAGTACGCCGCCCAGGAAGGGGTGAGGCTCGTCGTGGACGAGGCGTTCATGGACTTTACGGGCTCCGATTCTCTCGTTAGAGAGGCCGTGCAGTCCTCGCACCTCATCTGCATCAGGGCTTTTACAAAATTTTTCGGGATGCCGGGACTGCGGATCGGGTACGGAGTGGCCGATGCCGAAACGATCGAGGCGCTCCGCTCAAACCAGGAACCATGGACGGTAAATATTCCCGCCGAACGCGCTGCCATTGCAGCGCTCACCTCCTGGGGACATATCAGGAAGACCCGCAAGCTCATCGAACGGGAACGGGAGCGTCTCATCTCCGCCTTCAGACTTCTGCCCGGCGTGGAACCCTTCCCAAGCGCGGCGAATTTCATATTTGTCAAACTGGCGACGATGGATTCCCTCACGCTGACCGAGAAACTTGCCCGACGGGGAATACTGATCCGTGACTGCTCATCTTTCCCTAACCTCGACAACCGTTATATCAGGATCGCCGTGAAGACAAAGAGGGAGAACGAGCGCCTGGTAAGCGCACTCAAAGACGTTCTCCTCGGCCGGTGACGCTTCATTTCAACGCGACAAAAAACATTTTGCAAAAACAGTCCCCCTGTGATAAAGTAAAATTGAAATAGTGGTAAAAATTATTTTGACTTTGCATGGTGCGCAGTTTCATCGTATATGGATTTTCATTCCTTGCGCTGAGCGTGGCTTCGGATGGAGTGAAAATCGGAGGATAAACTATGGAGCCGATCATGTGCCCGTTCTGTGGAGGACAGAATCTCTTTCAGGAAGACGACTACAGTATAGAGATGGAAGATGAATATTGGACCGTGCACCATTGGGAGTGTCTCGATTGCGCGGAATCATTCGATAAGATCGAAATCACCCCGATCCCCAACATGTTCGAGAAAATAAATGAAAGTACTATTCACTGAAGATGTATATTCGGGCAGCGTCCTCGGCGCAGGATCACCGTCCACGAGACCGACGTTTGCCCGCATTGATCTGGGCGCGCTTTCCCACAATCTCAGCCAGGTGATCGAACGTGTTTCCGGGCGCAGGATTCTTGCCGTGGTCAAAGCCCAGGCGTACGGCCATGGGGCCTGTGAAGTTTCCCGGCATCTGCTCCGGAACGGAGCGCACATGCTCGGCGTCGCCCTGGTCGAGGAGGGGGTGGAATTGCGGGAGGCGGGCGTTGACGCCCCCGTTCTGGTGATGGGGGCGGTCTTTCCCGAGCAGGCCGAGGCGTTGGTCAGGTGGAACCTTACTCCGCTCGTCTACACCGGGGCCGTGGCGCGCGCCCTGTCGGATGCCGCTGCCAGACTGAGGAAAAAAGTTTCCGTGCACGTGAAGATTGATACGGGCATGGGCCGGATCGGTCTTACGCCGGAAGAAGCGCCGGCGTTCATCGAAGGCTTGCTGAAACTCGACGGTATCGGGCTCGAAGGATTGATGACGCATTTTGCCGACGCCGATTTGCGTGACAAGCAGTTTGCCTCCTCGCAGATGAACAGGTTCGAGTCCCTTGTGGCGGCGCTGGCGACGAGAAAAATTACGATCCCCCTGTGCCACGCATCCAACAGCGCAGCGATACTCGATTTCAGGCGCGCGCTGTTCAGCATGGTGAGACCCGGGCTTATGTTATACGGCTACAACCCGCTTGAGGTGGTCCGGGGAGGCATGGAGTTGAAGCCGGTTTTGTCGCTCGTGACCCGTATTGCGTTTATTAAAAAGATCCCTGCCGGAATTCCCATCAGTTACGGCAGAACGTATGTTACGAAACGGAAAAGCCTTATTGCGACCTTACCCATCGGCTATGCCGATGGCTACAACCGCGCCCTGTCCAACAAGGGCGAAGCGATTGTCCGCGGCGTGCGGGCGCCGGTAGTCGGCCGGGTCTGCATGGACATGGCCATGCTCGACGTGACCGATGTCCCCGGCGTATCAGAAGGGGATGAGGTGGTATTGATCGGGGGCCAGGGCGGAGAACGGATCACGGCCGATGATATCGCAGCCAAGACCGGGACGATAGCGTACGAGGTGCTGTGCGCCATCAGCAGCCGCGTCCCGCGAGTATACGAGGGCGCATGCTCATCAAATGGCTTGAGATCATAGGGAGCAGGATCACGTTCTATCTGACCGAGGCCGGGAAGGTCCTCATGTTTCTGGCCCAGACCGTCCGCTGGATCACGAGCAGGCCGTTCTATCTGAAGAACCTTCTGAAGCAGATGGAGCAGATCGGCGTGAACTCCGTGCCGGTCGTGCTGACCACGGCCATATCCACCGGCATGGTGCTCGCGCTCCAGAGCTACACAGGGTTCAAACGCTTCGGCGCGGAGTCGCTCATCGGGGCGGTGGTCTCGCTTTCCATGACCAGGGAACTCGGCCCCGTGCTCACGGGATTGATGCTGGCCGGCAGGGCGGGCGCCGCGATGGCCGCGGAACTCGGTACGATGAAAGTGACCGAGCAGATCGACGCGCTCTATACCCTGGCCACAAATCCCGTAAAATACCTGGTTGTGCCCCGTTTCCTCGCAAGCATTATCATGATGTTCTTTCTCACGTCGCTCGGCATGTTTGTCGGCATTGCCGGAGGATACGTGGTGGGCGTGAAGGTGCTTGGCGCCAATCCGGTCACCTATATCAACCAGAGCATTGATAATACCCAGGTTTCCGATATCTGGAACGGACTGATCAAGGCGCTCGTGTTCGGAGGTGTGATCGGCATCATCGGCTGCTATAAAGGGTTTACAACCGAAGGCGGCGCGGAAGGCGTGGGCAAGGCCACGACCGGAGCGGTGGTGATATCGTGCATGTTGATCCTTGTCCTGGATTATTTTCTGAGCGCGTTCCTATGGTAGCGAACGAGTATGATCGAGCTTATCAACCTGCACAAGAGCTTCGGTAGCCTGTACGTGCTCCGCGGCGTGAACCTCACGGTGGAAAAAGGCGAGAGCATGACGGTGATCGGCGGGAGCGGGAGCGGCAAGAGCGTCCTGCTCAAGCACATTATCGGACTGCTGTTCCCCGACAAGGGCCGGGTGATCATCGACGGACAGGTCGTCAATACGCTCGATGAAAGGGGATTGAACGAGATGCGAAAGAAGTTCGGTATGCTCTTTCAGGGCGCTGCTCTCTTCGATTCGCTTACGGTCTGGGAAAACGTGGGGTTCGGTCTGAAGCAGCACGCCAAAATGTCAGATAAGGAGATCAGGAAGGTTGCAACGGAAAAGCTCGCTCTTGTGGGACTCAAGGACGTCGAAGACAAGATGCCTGCCGAACTTTCGGGTGGCATGAAAAAGAGGGTGGGGCTCGCGCGGGCCATTGCCATGGACCCCGCAATCATTCTCTATGACGAGCCCACGACGGGCCTCGATCCTATTACAGCGGACGCGATCAATGATCTGATCGTCGACCTCAAGAAAAAACTCGGCGTGACCTCGGTCGCAATTACCCATGATATGCACAGCGCCTATAAGATTTCGGACCGGATCGCAATGCTCTACAAAGGACAGATCCTCGAAACAGGCACACCCGATGAGATCAAGAATACGTCGAACCCCACTGTGCATCAGTTCATTACGGGAAGCGCGGTGGGGCCGATAACGGCAGAGTAGTGAAGAAAACAGAGACTAAGAGATTGAGAGATTAAGAAAATTTTCCATTATCCGGAGTTTATATGGCCAAACTGAGCCCTGAGGCAAAAGTCGGTCTGCTCGTACTTATCGGCTCGATTATTCTTCTGTACATGACCTTTGCCGTCGGCAAGTACCAGTTCGGGGAAAGGAAAGGGTACATCCTGACCGCGGAGTTTACGTCTGTCGCCGGGCTCGACCTCAAAGCCCCCGTAAGGATGGCAGGCGTTAAAATAGGCGCCGTCGAGAAGATCGCACTGGACGACGGCAAGGCAAAGGTGTCCATGAGGATCAATCCCGAGGTGCGCATTCCTGTAGGATCCGAGGCCGCGGTAAAGACCATGGGCCTTCTCGGGGAAAAGTACGTCGAAATCATTCCTCCCAATATCTCGGGGTCCGACCCTCGCTCATCGAGAGGGGACCCTCCCGCGCAGGTCGGATACCTCAAGCCCGGTGAGCAGATTACGGTGACGGTCTCTCCAAGTGACGTCGACCACCTGATCAACCAATTAAGCGCGATCTCGGACGACGTCAAGCAGGTGACCGCCTCTCTCCGTCAGGTTTTCGGTACCGAACGAGGCGCGCGCTCCATGGAAGATATTCTCACGGACTTGAGAAGGACCACGGCGAACATCCAGGAGTTTTCTTCATCTCTGCGCACCGACGGGAGTCAGCTTGTTGTGCGCCTGAACGAACTCGCCGGAAGCCTGAATACTATCGTAGCCGAAAACAGGGACAACCTGAAAGTCACCCTGGAAAATGTACGGGAGGCGTCAAAGCAGGCAGAGATGGCCCTGGCTTCCATAGAAGACGTCAGCCGGAAGATCGATCGTGGAGAAGGCACGCTCGGGAAACTGGTCACCGACGAGAGCCTGTACAAAAATATCAACACCGCCGCCCAGGGGTTCAGCGACTACACCTCGCGCATAGAGCGTATGAGGACGATCGTCGGGTTCCGGAGCGAATACATGTTCCCCGAGATCAAGAACTACTTTACCCTCGAGCTTAAACCGAGGCCTGACAAGTATTATATCCTCGAAGTGACGTCCGACCCCTTCGGCAAATACGCGAGGACAGTCACCACGCTTACGCCGCCGGGCAACACGGTCGTGCAGGAAACGTATGAAGATAAGCTCAAGTTCAGCCTGATGTTTGCCAAACGTTTCGGGAACCTCGCGGTCCGCGCCGGACTCATCGAGTCCACAGGAGGCATTGGCGCAGACTATTTTGCATTCGACGACAGGATGAAATTCAGTCTTGAAGCCTGGAATTTCAACAGTACTGAGCCACACAATACAAATGCTCATCTGAAGGCGACCGTAAATTACGGCATCAGCAAATACGTATTTCTGGACGCAGGATATGACAATTTCCTCAACCCCGACAGAGCATTCCCCTTCGCCGGCATCGGCTTTAGATTTGACGACGAAGACCTCAAGTACCTGCTCGGGAGTGTGCCGGTTCCCCGGTAACCAGTGTCTTTATCCCGCTTATTTCTTGACTTTTTCAGGACGGTCCCATAAAATGAAATATTCAGGGCGCCGGGCAGGGAACTCCGGCGCCGGCCTTACTGAAAGCCTCAACAACGAGGAGTCCAAGTAAAGTGGTCAAAGAGATTACCAAGGCCGTTTTCCCGGCTGCCGGATTGGGGACCAGATTTCTTCCTGCGACGAAGGCTTCCCCGAAGGAGATGCTTGCTCTGGTCGATAAACCGCTCATCCAGTACGTCGTAGAGGAGGCGGTATCGTCCGGCATTGAAGAGGTGGTCTTGATTACGGGAAGGGGCAAGCGCGCGATCGAAGACCACTTTGATGTGGCTTTTGAGCTCGAAGAAGACCTGAAAGCCAAGGGCAAACACAAGCTGCTCTCCGAGGTGCAACATATAGCCAATCTGGTGACGTTTTGTTATATACGCCAGAAAATGGCGATGGGCCTGGGGCACGCAATACTGACCTCCAGGCGTGTGGTGGGCGGTGAACCTTTTGCCGTGCTTCTCGGCGATGATATCATCGATTCCACGGTTCCCGTTTTAAAGCAGATGCTGGATCTCTACAAACGGTACCCGTCCACGATCCTGGCCATTCAGAAGGTGCATCACTCGCAGACGCACCAGTACGGCATCATCGACGCCAAGAAGCTTGAGAACGGCGTTTATCTGGTGAAAGACCTCGTCGAGAAGCCATCGCCGGACGAAGCCCCGTCAAACCTCGCTATCATCGGCAGGTACATTCTCATGCCGGAGATATTCGAGGCCCTCGAGCATACCCAACCCGGTAAGGGGGGCGAAATCCAGCTCACGGACGGGCTGAAACTGCTCATGCAGAAACAGCCGATATACGCATACGAGTTCCAGGGTGTACGGTATGACGCCGGCGACAAGCTCGGGTTTTTGAAGGCCACCGTCGAATTCGGTCTCAAAAACAGGGATCTCGGTGAAGAGTTCAGGAATTATCTGAAACATTTGAAGTTGTAAAAGCCTCACCGCCGACATCATGCGTGCCCGCGCGCACGTTGAGGAGGAAGATTTGGCCAAGACCGAATCAAAAACCGCTGACCTTCAGCAATCCATAGAGATTCCGAAAAAACTGCCGTTGCTCCCGATCCGGGATATAGTCGTTTTTCCTTACATGGTCCTGCCGTTGTTCGTAGGCAGGGAGATGTCCATCAAGGCGATCGAGGTGGCGCTCGAGGGCAACAGGATGCTGTTCCTGACCTCGCAAAAAGATCTCAATATTGAGAACCCGTCTCCGTCCGACCTGTACTCCGTCGGCACCGTCGGAGTGATCATGCGGATGCTCAAGCTGCCGGACGGCCGTATTAAAATACTCGTCCAGGGAGTGGCGAGGGCGAAGATACAGAAATTCCTTCAGAAAGAGCCTTACTACCAGGTCGAAATCAAGACCTTCCCCGAGGCCCAGAGTGCGGTCAATCTCGAGACCGAGGCCCTGATGCGGAACGTCAAGGAACAGCTCGAGCGCCTGGTTTCCTTCGGCAAAGTCATCCTGCCTGACATCATGGTGGTGATCGAGAATGTCGACGACCCGGGCAAGCTCGCCGATCTTGCCGTGGCCAATATGGGACTCAAGGTGGAGCAGGCGCAGGAGATGCTCGAGATCGCCGATCCGATCCTGCGGATCAAGCGCATCAATGAGGCGCTGGGGAAGGAACTGGAACTCCTGTCCATGCAGCAGAAGATACAGGCGGACGTAAGGGGCGAGATCGATAAAACCCAGCGCGAATATTTCCTGCGCGAGCAGCTCAAGGCGATCCAGCGCGAGCTCGGCGAAACGGACGACCGCGCAGAGGACATCCGCGAACTCCGTGAAAAAATCAAAGAAGCAAAAATGCCCGAAAAGGCCGCCAAGGAAGCGGAGAAGCAGCTCCGGAGGCTCGAACGCATGCACCCGGACGCCGCAGAGGCGTCCATGACCAGAACGTATATCGAATGGCTCGCTGAACTTCCCTGGAGCAAGACCACCAAGGACAACCTTGACCTCAAGGCCGCGCACAAAGTGCTTGAAGAGGACCATTACGACCTCGAGAAGGTCAAAGAGAGGATTCTGGAGTACCTTTCGGTCCGCAAGCTCAAGGAGAAGATGAAGGGCCCGATCCTCTGCTTCGTGGGGCCCCCGGGCGTGGGCAAGACGTCGCTCGGAAAGTCCATTGCGCGCTCGCTCGGCCGCGAGTTCGTCCGCATGTCGCTCGGCGGCATCCGCGACGAGGCGGAGATCCGCGGGCACCGCAGGACCTATGTGGGGGCGCTCCCCGGGAGAATCATCCAGGGCATCAAGACCGGCGGGTCGAATAATCCCGTCTTCATGCTCGACGAAATCGACAAGATCGGCGCCGACTTCAGGGGAGACCCTGCAGCGGCGCTGCTCGAGGTCCTTGATCCGGAACAGAACAACGCTTTCAGCGACCACTACATCGGGCTGCCCTTCGACCTTTCGAATGTGATGTTCATTACGACGGCGAACATGACCGACCCGATACCGTCTCCGCTCAAGGACAGGATGGAAATCATTCCGCTGTCGGGCTATACGGAGCAGGAGAAGCTGGGGATAGCCAAGAGCTACCTCATTCCCCGCCAGATGAAGGAGCACGGGATCACGGAAAAACAGATCGGCATCCCGGACAAGACCGTCATTGAGATCATTACCGCGTATACCCGTGAGGCGGGTGTGAGGAACCTCGAACGTGAAATCGGACACCTCTGCCGCAAGGTCGCCCGCAAGGTGGCTGAAGGGGAGAGCGGGCTTTTCACCATTACGACGGCCAATCTGCATAAATACCTCGGCGTGCCCAAGTTCCTGCCGGAGGTCGAGCGGGACAAAGACGAGACCGGCGTGGTCACAGGACTGGCATGGACCGAGACGGGCGGAGACATTCTGTACGTCGAGGCGACGACCATGCGCGGCAAGGGGACCCTCACGCTCACGGGACATCTGGGCGATGTGATGAAAGAGTCGGCGCACGCGGCGCTTACCTATGTGCGTTCACGGGCCGCGGAACTCGGCATCAAGACGGAAGTTTTCGGCAAGACGGACGTGCATATCCACGTGCCCGCCGGAGCTATTCCCAAAGACGGCCCTTCCGCGGGTGTTACCATGGCGACCGCTCTGGCCTCCATTTTCACCAATTCGCCGGTCAGAAAGGACCTTGCCATGACCGGCGAGGTTACGCTCCGCGGACGCGTACTGCCGATAGGCGGACTCAAGGAAAAAACACTGGCCGCGAAAAGAGCGGGAATCAAAACCATCATCATCCCGAAGCAGAACGAGAAGGATCTTGACGATATCCCCCAGAACGTAAGAAAAGAGATGAAGTTCATTTTCGTCGATACCATGGACGAGGTGATCCAGTCGGCTCTCCGGAAGAAATTGCCCCGCCGCGTCGCGCATACAAGGCTCCCCGGCAGGTCGCGAACAACGCATTAAAAAAGCGGAGAACAGAAGTCAGACAACGGAAGACAGGGTCGGTCTCTGGAACGATATAAGAATTGTTTTGTGTCTCCGTGCCTCTGTGGCAGAAATTAACAATGAAAATAGCAGAGCTCGGCGAATTCGGGCTGATACGGAAAATCCAGAAAATCTCCTCCAGGAAATCATCTTTTACGCTGGTCGGCATCGGAGACGACGCCGCTGCACTTAAGGTTTTACCGTCGAGGACGCTGCTTGCTACGACGGACATGCTGCTCGAGGGTGTGCATTTCGATCTCTCCTTTACCGATTTCTACTCGCTTGGTTGGAAATCCGCAGCTGTGAACCTCAGTGACATCGCGGCCATGGGCGGAGTTCCTCGAGCATGTCTGACTTCCATCGGCATTCCTTCCCGGGTTTCGGCAGAACTGATCGCGAAGTTTTACCGCGGCTTCGAGGACCTCATTGATATTCATAAGGCGTCCCTCGTCGGTGGCGACACCTGTCGTTCCCGGAACGGGATAATAGTCAGTGTTACCGTGCTCGGAGACGTCGAAAAGTCAAGGCTGCTGACGCGTTCAGGGACCAAGCCCGGGGACAGGTTATTCGTCACCGGAACGTTGGGGGACTCTGCCGCAGGGCTGGAGATGCTTAAAAAAGGGGTCAGACGCCAGGGGTCAGGGGTGAGGCGACTGATTCAGAAACACCTCCGTCCCGTGCCGCGCGTGAAAGAGGGAAGGGCGCTTGCGCTTTCAGGATGTGCAAGCGCGATGATAGATATCAGTGACGGACTTTCATCGGATTTGAACCATATCTGCGAGCAGAGCGCAGTGGGGGCCGAAATCTCAGCGGACAGGATCCCATTGTCACCATCGCTTTCGGGCTTTTCAACGGGGCTCACCAGGCCTGCGCTCACGTACGCCCTTTCCGGGGGCGAAGACTATGAACTTCTGTTCACCGTACCGCCTGCAAAGCTGAAGAGGCTGCAGTCTTTAAGAATCCAGATCACCGAGATCGGTACGATTACCGGCGCGAGGGGGCTTTATCTGACAAGCAGGTCCGGAGAAAGAAAAAAGATCAGGCCTTCGGGATACGACCATTTCGATCTCCAGCACACCGGCCTTAAAGATGCCGCCAAGGGATATTAGGATTATGAAGCATATCAAAGAACGCCTCCGTTCCATTCTAAAGCTGGATGACCCGCCGCATAAGCTGGCGCTGGCATTTTCCCTCGGCGTGTTTGTTGCCTTCACCCCCACAATCGGGCTGCATATGCTTTCCTGCCTGCTCCTCGCCTGGCTGTTCCGGGTAAGCAAGCTTGTAACATTAACGGCATCCCTTGTCAACAATCCGTGGACCGTCGTGCCGCTCTACGGGTTCTGCCTGTGGTTCGGCATTAAAATCACCGGCAGCGAAGTCGATGCGCCGCAGATTGCCTGGAATCAACTCAGCATTTCGAACGTCCTCAGTACCATGAAGCCGTACCTCTGGCCTTTTGTAACCGGAACGCTCGTGATCGGCATCGGTGCGGCGGTAATCTCCTATTTCATTTTTTACTGGGCCGTTGTGCGGTACCGAAAGGCCGAGCGGGGGTAGCATTCCGGCTTTCTGGGTCCTTTGAGCACAAAATGCCGAGACGTACGTGATGAATATTGACTGTCTTAAGGCGATGGATTAACATAATGCCGTGATGTTCGTGATTGTTTCTCCGGACGATGCAGCCCGGTTCGTACATCGCGGCTGACGAGTGGTGCAGCATGAACAATAAAGACTCTCAATCCCCGCTGGTCTCGGTCATTATCGTAACATGGAACGGAAAACATCTGCTGAGCGAGTGTCTCGGCTCGCTCGCGGCCCAGAGTTTTCGGGACTTTGAAATTATCGTTGTGGATAACGGCTCGGTAGACGGGTCCGCTGAATATGTCCGCAGTACGCACCCGACTGTCAAGGTGATCGATCTGAAAAAGAATCATGGTTACGCCGGCGGCAACAACGTCGGCATAAGGGCATCGGCCGGTAAATATATCGCCCTCTTGAACAACGATACAAAGGCTGATACCTCTTGGCTTCAGAACTTGATCGCGGCTGCGGAAAAATCACCGGGCACAGGGATGTGGGCATCGAAAATTCTTTCATATTACAACCCTGAGATGATCGATAATACGGGACTGCTTATTTATCGAGACGGGATAGCGCGGGGAAGGGGAAGACTGGAACAGGATAAGGGGCAATATGACGCCGAGGGCGAGGCCCTGTTCCCGAGCGGGTGTGCCGGGCTATATCTTAAAAAAATGATAAACGAAATCGGCACCTTTGACGAAGATTTTTTTGCCTATGCCGATGATGTGGATCTCGGGCTGCGCGCCAGAATAGCCGGATGGAACTGCAGGTATGTGCCGACGGCCAGGGTATATCACAAGTATTCTTCCTCTTCGTCCGCCTATTCTCCGATGAAAGCATTTCTGGCCGAGCGGAACCGAATCTGGGTGCTCCTCAAGTATTATCCGCCAGAACTCATTTTGGCAAGTCCTTTTTATTCTCTGAAACGTTTCCTAATACACTATTACGGTGTGTTGACAGGGAGAGGCGCGAGCGGGAGATTTTCTAAAGAGAATTCCTTACTTAAGCTCGTGATTGTTCTCTGCAAGGCGTGGTGTTCGGCGGTCATCGCTCTCCCGCGTGTTTTGAGGCAGCGGCGTGACCTTGCGAGGATAAAGAGAATCAGACGGCCCCAACTATACAGGCTGTTCCGGGAGTTTGGAATCTCTGCGACGGAACTGGCCCTGAAAGAATGACGATGAAACTCCTCGTGATAGTGCCGGCATATAACGAAGAGGCGAGCATAGGTCGTGTCATTGAAGATCTGAGGGAGCACGTCTCCCACGCCGACGTTCTCGTGGTCGATGACGGGTCTCATGACGGGACCGCATCAGTCGCCGGCAGTCTCGGTGTGCGCGTACTGCGTATCCCCTTCAACCTGGGCATCGGTGGCGCGGTGCAGGCAGGCTACGTCTATGCGCTCCGGTACGGTTATGATGCTGCGGTTCAATTCGATGGAGACGGCCAACATCTTGCCAGTGAAATAGCAACTTTGATGGGGCCGATCGAAAAAGGGGAGGCCGATATCGTGGTCGGCTCCCGTTTCCTGAATCGCGGGTCGTACAAGGCCCCGGTCCTGAGACGAGCGGGGATATGGGTGTTTTCCATGGTGCTCTCGAGAATTCTCGGAATGCCGATGACGGACACGACGTCCGGCTTCCGAATGACGAACCGCAAGACGATAGAATTTTTTTCTCGTTTGTACCCGGACGATTACCCGGAAGTGGAGAGCCTGGTCCTCCTGCACCATGCCGGGCTGAAAATCGCGGAAAAGCCCGTGTGCATGCGAGAGCGCACCGGAGGCAGCTCGTCAATAACCGCTTTCCGTTCGGTGTACTATATGGTAAAAGTGCTCTTGGCCGTATTTGTTGATATGCTGAAAAAGGTGAGGTGAATTATATGGACATCTTAAAAACACTGGCAATCACGGGAAATGCGCTGCTCCTCATTCTGGTGATAGAGCTTGTTCGAAGGGGGAGACTGAAGGAGCGTTATTCGCTTCTATGGCTCCTTGCCGGGGCGGTCCTTTTGATGCTTTCGCTGTCGAGGTCCGTTCTCGAATATATTTCCCGTATCGTCGGCATTTACTATCCGCCCTCGGTCCTCTTCCTCCTCGCTTTTTTATTCCTCTTGTTGATCACACTCCATTTTTCTGTCGTAATTTCAGGCCTCTCAGACAAGAATAAAAAACTTGCCCAGGAACTGGCGCTGCTGCGTGAGGAGTTGAGTGAGTATCGAAGGAATCGTGAAGGCCGTTGACCTTGGAGGACGTTGGGGAAGCTGGATAAGGCGGTGAAAAAGGCCTTTACTTTCCGAGCGGTACATGGTATATATCGTCAATATTTCTCACCTGAGGAGGAAGCATGGCTTCGGTAGCAAAGGGAAATGAGGGGCTGAGCGCAGTACATAAGAACAAGTGGTTCAATTTGCTGGCATTCGGCCTGATTGCTCTCATGATCCTTATTACCTATTCCAATACCTTTAAGGCGAGCTTCCATTTCGACGACAACCCGGCGATCACCGACAACCCGCTCATCAAACGTGTGACGGTCGATAACATCATGTGGGCCCTTAGGACCAACAGGCCGGTCGTAAACCTGTCGCTCATGCTCAACTACCAACTAAGCGGCTTAAACGTCATCGGATGGCATGTCTTCAATATAGCAGTGCATATCGCGAACGCAAGCTTTGTATATATGCTGATACTCTGGACGCTGGACATGCCGGTCTTCGCGCGGAAATATGCTGAAAAAGCAAAACGCATGGCCCTCTTCGGCGCGCTCCTGTTCGCCGTGCACCCCATCCAGACGGAAGCCGTCACCTACATTATCAGCCGGACGGAACTTCTTGCGACGTTTTTCTATCTTGCGACGTTCCTATTGTTCATTCAGGGCGTCCGAAAGAAAAAATTCGCATATTACATCGCCGCGTTCTTCACTTCGCTGTGTTCCATGGCGTCGAAGGAGTGGGCGGTGACGCTGCCGGCCACGCTCTTCCTGTATGATTTTCTTTTCCTTTCCGCCGGCAAGATGAAGACAGCGCTGTCACGGTGGAAAGTCTATATTCTCATTGCTGTCCCGTGGGCCGTGGTTGCAAACACGTTGAGTGCGGTAATAACCGCCCCCAATGCAAGCGTTGGATTTAATATGGAGACAAAGAGAGGCCTGACCGCCTGGACCTATCTCCTTACATCTTTCAACGTCCTCTGGACCTATATCAGACTCTTGTTTCTGCCGATCAACCAGAATATCGACTATGACTATCCCGTCGCCCGGACGCTCTTCGAGTTTCCGACGCTGCTCTCGCTTATCGGCCATATCGCCGTGGTTGGAACGGCATTCTGGCTGTATAAAAAGAAAAACTGGCTTCTCATCCCGTTTGGCGTGGCGTGGTTTTACATCACCCTGTCCCCTGTTCAGAGCTTTGTTCCTATTCTCGATGTTATCTTTGAGCACCGGCTCTATTTGCCGTCGATCGGATTTTTTCTTGCCTTCATTGCGGCCTATGAGGGTTTTTTCGACTGGCTGACGGAGAAAGGCGCCGTAAGTGAGAAAGGAGTCGTGAAAAAGGTTGAGAGGCGTGCTCAAAGCAAAACGGCTTCATCAGGCCGCGGTAAACCCACCATACGTACGAACTGATGATCCATGAGACGGGGAATCAGGCTTTTTTGAGACGTACAAACTCCCGTACCGCGGACGTAAAAGAAACGATCAGGGAGTTTTTGAACAGATAGCGGTCTGCAACCTTCCTTTTTTCCTGGATATCTTTCCTTTTCCTGAGCACCTGCGGCAAATGACGAGCAAGAGATGCATAGGCCCTTACGATAGCCAGTGCGCTTTTGAGCCGCAAGGTGGCCATGAAAAACGCAAATTTTCCTGTGTGATGCAGAACATTGAAGAAGAAAGGCGCGCAAACATTATGTAATTCGTCATTTTTGAGAATATTGAAAATGCTGTTACGCGTACCGTAAAAAACCCGCAGGGGAGTATGCCTGCTTTTTCCTGACGTGCCGCCGAACTTGTGGTAAACGACTGAATTCGGCTCATACATCACTTTATACCCGAAGAGCCAGTACCGCCAGCAGAGGTCAATGTCTTCAAAGTACATAAAGTAGAGGGGGTCGAAGCCGCCGAGCGCCAAAAATTCATCTTTTCTTACCATCATGGAGGCGGCGCACACCGCGCCTCTGGGGCCGGGGATATTGTATTTCCCCGAGTCGATATCCATGAAACCTACGTCATATCCCCCGCCTGTGAACACAATGCTCGCACCCGCCGAGTTCACCTTCCCTCGTTGATCATAGAGGAGCAACTTGCTGCCCACGGCTCCCGTAGCGGGATCGGAGGAAAGCGTTTCCACCAGACTCTTAAACCATCCGGAAGTCACAACGGTGTCGTTGTTCAGGAAAACAAGGAGCCTTCCCGAGGCTGCATTGGCCCCCCGGTTATTTGCCTCGGCAAAACCGTAATTCCTGTCGAGTTCTACCAATTTTACGGAGGGAAATTCTCTCCTCAGGAAGTCGCGACTCCCGTCAGTGGAAGCATTGTCAACGATGATTATTTCCTCGTTGGAGGCTTCCGATGCCTTTATAGATTCGAGACAATCTTTAAGGAAGTGTTTCCCGTTATAATTGACAATAATGATGGAAGCGAGATTCATAATGCTCAGGCCGGTTCGTGGGGCAACCTATTGTTCTGAATATTTGCCGAGATTGCCTCTTCTATAATCGTAATATCCTTTCGCCATCATGAAGAGTTTTTTCAATTTATCCCGTTCGTAAAGAATTAAGATCAGGATCTCTCGTAAAATTCTTGCATAGAAATGCCGAAAAAAATCGGGGAACTCCTGTTTATAATATTTCATGAGGTAGAATTTGTTTCTTGTTTCATAGTACCTTCTCAGAGGGGGATGATTGCTTATGGCGAATTTCTTGAAAAACAAGCGGTGCTCGCTGATTTGACCGGGCCCATGTTTAAGGCTTGCATTATTGGCCCGGATAATTTTGAAACCGTGCAGACGCAAGCGCATACAGTACTCATCGTCGACATGGTCGATAAAGAGATCATCGCAAAACGGACCCGCTGCACGATACGCGCTGAGGTTCAGTAAATTGCCGGACGTCATAGCGGTCAAAACTTCCTCGCACGACGTATCGGAATCCCCTCTATGAGAGTAAGCGTATAGGTGCACGGGAGTGATGATTCCGATTTTATCAGCTCCTGTCTCGCCTATGCACTCGAGCATGGCGGGTATCATGCCCGGTTGGACTTTGCTGTCCTGATCCATGGTCAATAAAAAATCATATTTCTCGTGAATCGCTCGTTGCGCAGCAATGTTCAGAGCCCTGGCAATACCCAGATTGGCGCCATTGTGGATGTATGTCACATTCTCCCAACCGCGCAGTTTTCTCTCCAACTCAGGCGAGTAGACTTCCGAATTGTCCACAGCGTATACAACCGCAACATCACTTTTGTAGCGGTGTATATTCCGTAGCATTTCCTTGTCAGGATTGTACAGAACAGTGACGGCGGCTATTTTTTTTTTGTCAATCAAGAATGAACTCCACGCGCGTCTGTCAGCCGGTCTTTCTCAGTATGACAATGATTTCATTCCCGGTGATTGCAGAACGTTCAATGTGCAAGGGATAAGCCAGTACCAGACGGCAATAGCGCAACAGATCCAGGAAAGCCGGAGGGTCCCATACGTGATAGTGAATACTATAGTTCATCGCGGCGAGTCTCGCCACTTCAGTCTTGACCATCCCGGGTGCAGTTTTATTAACCGAAACCACCCATTCTTCGAAATGCTGCAGCCGGGAAACCGTGGGGCCTTCCTTGTAGTCGCGGATGAGGTGATCGATCGGCGTGACCGGCCTATCGACGTCGAACGTTTTCTTTTTATTCGGCACCGCCAGATAGAGTATCCCTTTTTTCTTCAGGACCCGGGTCCAATTCCGCAACGCCAGGAGGGGGTTCTCGGTGTGTTCGATCATGTGATTTGCGATGACGAAGTCCACGCTCTCTTCTTTGAAGGATGCGAGCGTTTCTCCGTCGTCGACGATCTGAACGGGAACGAGTGGTTTGACGGACACTTCCGGGTAATGCCGCCTCAGCTCTCCCTCCGTCATTCGGTCAACATACGTAACGTGAGCCTGAGGAGACACTTTAAGCGGGTTATGGAGAGCGCCGATTTCCAGCCCATGACCGGATAAATAGGTCCGGGCCAATCGCTGTCGATTCCGCGCCGATGTGCTTATCACGATCTTGAGAAAATTGCCTATGCTGCTGATGAAACGCTTCGTCATAACTGGAATATTTTGCCCGACATTGTAAGACTCGATTTTAAAGAATACTTCTCGCCACTTCCATGACTTTGTCTTTCAGGAGTCTGCTGTACGCCAACGGATAAAATAAAAAGAGAGGCATGTATCCTCTGATCCTGGACCTGATAGTATTTATGTCCAAACCGATAAATTTATGGGACCAGATGGTATAGCAGAGTTTGAATTTCCACCTTTGTCTGTTTATGTGCGAATTTCCTAAATACCTTTTTTCGATGTGATCGTTAAAGAGCAAAATTTCATCGTCTATAAACTTTAGTGACTTGATGTTGGTTTTCGTGGTTTGGTTTAGATGCACTCTAAACTTGCATAATATTTCGGGTATGTAGGCAAAGTCTCCCTGCTCCAGCAGGTGAAACCACATTTCGAGGTCCGTGAGCTGCCGGTAGTGCGGATCGAATCCTCTCGCTGCATCCTTTTTCCTGAACATGACCGCTGTCGGTTCTCCGATGAGATTGGCGGTAAAAAAACATTTTCTGATGACTTTGATGCCGGAGACGATCTGGAATTTATGCGAATACGCGGATGCCCTGATCGGATGCCCGTCTTTATCAATCAAAAGCCTCGCGCAGGACACGAGCGACACATGAGGGCTTTCTATGAGCACGTTCACAGATTTTTCGATGCACGACGGCTCCAGCAGATCGTCGGCGCCCATCACTTTGAGAAAATCGCCAGTCGCGCGTTCCAGACAGCGGTTCCAGTTCTCAACCATGCCGAGGTTGCGGTCATTCTTGTAAAATTTGATCCTTTTATCCAGGTCTGCATAGCGCATCACGATTTCGCCCGTATTGTCCGATGAACAATCGTCGATAATGATCAATTCGAAATTCGCATAGGTTTGTGCAATAACCGATTCAATGGCGCTGGCTATATAAAAAGCGTAATTGTAGGTTGGGATGCAAATGCTGACTTTGGGATAGTTGTTCATCATTCTTCAAGAAAGAATTAATTCTTTCGACGGAATTTGCCCTTTATTTTACGTAGAACAATAAGGCGTAGAGTACCATAAGCCCATAAGTTTAATTTTTTGACTTTATGACATTTCGTTCAATCGCGAGATATTGTTATCGCCAGACGAAATGGGCCCTGTTGACGGATTCAACGGCTTGGTGATACAGACGCCGATTTTCGGCGGTTTCATTGAATTCATTTATATTACTCCAAATTTGTTCCGGCTAACAAGATGCTTGCTTTTGCTTTAAAATAAGTCTTGTACATGAATGTTACTATTATCGTATAAACGGTACTATAAACAGCAATGAGCATATAATTATTAGTAACAGCCATTGACAAAGCGTAGATCAACAATAAAGGTGTTACGGAAGCCGCAAAGAAATACGAAAAGTCCTTGAGTATGGGATAGTCGGTCGCTTTCTTAAAATAAACGTAGCCAACCACGGTTACGATCAGCTTGGCCCCCAAAACAGATAACGCTGCTCCAAGAGCGCCTATAAAAGGGATCAGTGTCAAATTTAAAAAAATATTGAAGACGTTGCCCCAGAAGATTGAATTGCCGTACTCCCGAGGCATATTCCATGCCGAGAAGGGAATGACGACAATCCCGCTGGTAAAGCCAAAGGTAATGACAAAGCCAAGAATCATGAGACAGGGGACGCTGCTGATAAACTGTTGTCCGTAAAATTGGACAATAGCAAATTTTGAGAAAAACAACAGAAAAAAACCAAGCGGGATGGTAAATATCGACATGGTGAACACATATTTAGCCATGACGGAGTAGAGCTTCCCCTGCTTAAACGATTGAGCGAGGTCCCTGAACATTGTCGGCGTTATGACGGTGCTGATTGCATAAAAGGGCTGGATGATTTTGTAGGCTGCTTCATATATACCTACGGTGTAAGAATTAGTAAAATAATAAAGGATAAGCCTGTCAGATGATGTATAAACGTAAACGGACAAATCGGCCTTCAAAAAATGCAAGGCCTCATAATAAAAAGATCTCAGCCTGCTTACATAGTTGCTCTTAAAAAGACTTGTATCAAAAGAATAAAGATTGTAGTGCAGTAAAAAATATGTGGCCATGCCGAAATTGAGAAATGAATTAAGCAACGTCAAGTAAGGCAGATATCTCCAATCATCTGTTTTATGTATAAAGGTAAATATAGATGCTGCATATAATAAGCTTTGCCCTATTCTTATTGCCGAAGCAACATTTATTCTCCCCAGCGCAACAAACGCCCATGCAGGAGTGCACGCCTCAAATAAGATCATAAAAACAGATATCGTGATAAAATATTTAAGACGCGCATCAATATGAAGCAGATTCGTCATCAGCAGGGTGCCAATAATCAAGACTGCCGAAACCAGCAGCTTTGGGGGCATGGTAATGGCCAATAGAGCATCTAATTTTTCATCATCCCGTGCGAGGCGTTGTGACGACAGAGATGTGAGCCCTCCGTCAGCCAATCGTGAAACAAGCAGCAAGACGGAACTCGTTGCGGCGCTGAAGCCGAGATACTCGGGGCCGACGATTCTGCTGACATAAATCATGCTGACAGCGCCAAGTAAAAGACCGGTTATCTCTGCCACTGCACGGAATGTGAGTTGTTTGCTAATCAACATAGTTTTTGTGCATAATACACAGAAGTAATAAATTTATCTTCTTTAAAATATTTGAGCTCTTTGCATTCAAAACCATCGATGCTCGTGTAGTCCAAGACATCATTCCCAAAGTCCCGGAACGCCAGGATGCCTTCTCTCCGCATCGGATCCCCATGCATTATAGGTTCCATGAGATGGTTAAGCCTGCCATCAACAATTTTTGCTCGTTCTACTGATTGTGGCAATTCGTGATCTACGGGTACCGTGAATACGTGAAAGCCTCCCGGTTTCAAGACTCGTCTTATTTCAGACAGCGCCCTACCAAGATCGCAGACATGCTCAAGGACATCACTGTTGATCACAATGTCGAACGTATTGTCGGGGAATGTGAGGCGCTCAAGATTTTCATTCCGGATGCCGTTGACATAAGAGCCGAACGCGGCGTCTTCAAAGTACTCAGAAACTTCATAGTTGAGTAATTTTTTAAATGCGTTAGCTCTGAAAATGTTGTATGCAGCGGTTTCATAAACATGAAAATGCGAATCATTCTTTAACACAGTGATCAATTCAGCAGATGATGCCATGCCGAGGAGTTTTAATACGCTTGCAGCCTGCGCTCTCATGCGGTAATTGGCATTGCAAAAGGAGCACAAACAGTTTTCTCTTTCCAGGAGACGAGCCTTGTATCTATCAGTTGATTTCCAGCCGGAGACGATATGCAAGAGGTGGTCCTTCAGCACGACTGAAAAAAGAAATATGCTCTTATGGTTGCAGGAAGGACAATAACCTCTTGAATCGTACTTCCAGAGGTTCGGTTTTGCCAGCAATTTAAGGATGGCGAAAGAACTCTTTATCAGATTAAACTCCATACTTTCCCTATCATGCGCTGAAGATATTCTGTATCTTTTTCTTCGATGCGCCGTGAGCGATCAGTTCCTTGAAAATGGAGTCTCTTTGCAGATATGTGGTCACTACGATGCAATCATACTTCATATGCTCAATGGCCGAAAAAGGCTGGATGATGCTGGCAAAGAACGTATCTCCCGTTTTCTCATCGTCCACCACTCCCACAAGCTCCAAATCGGATTCCTGAAGCGTAAGATAGGCGATTTCAGCAACCTCGTCCGAGCCTGCAAAGAGTATCTTTTTTGCACCTGCTGTTTCCAGTCCCCGGAACAGCTTCTTGAGGCCGTTTCTCGCTTCCCGATATATCCTCGTGTAATCGTGAAGTAAATCATAGGAGAGCCGGGTTTTTTCGGCGAGGCCTTTGGGAGTCAAATAGTAGGCGTATCGTTTCGGCGGGATTGCTTTGACCGTGATATACCCTTTTTTTATGAGATTCTTGATATACGAGTTGACGAGTCCGAGGGCAATGCCGAGGCGGCTGCTCAAGTCCCGCTGGGTAAGGGAGTCGTTATTGGACAGTTCATCGAGAATTTGAAGGGACCGGTGGTCGCTGTCCGATGGGCGGTTGTTGTTCATATATTGAACACAAAAATACCATGAACATACAGCCAAGTCAAGCGTTAGTTTTATTGTCGGTTTTATTGTTTTTTTCTTTAAGGTATCTCTCCAAGGCGTCCCGCCAATGCGGCAGGATTATTCCGAGAGCCCGGGCCTTCGTGTTCGCAAGCGCGGAATAGACCGGTCGCCTTATGTTGCCGTCCTTTTGGCCGCGGTCGATCGGTTTCATCTTCATCGTAAATCCCATAATATCATAAATTGCCTTCGTAAACTCGTACCAGCTGCATTTTCCTTCATTGACGAGATGATAAATCCCGGGCGTTCGCTGAGGATGTTCTATGAGCCGGAAGACTGCTGTGCCGAGATCGTGCGTATAGGTGGGGGAGACGACCTGGTCCGCGCCCATCTGGAGGGCCGTGTGCGTCTGCGCATCCTCTATTCTTTTGTCGACGAAGTTGGCGTTCTCGGACCGAGCGTCGGACAGGCCGTAGAGTCCGCAGGTTCTGATGACGAGGGCGCGTTCCGAAGCGGCGAGGGCAGCGTATTCTCCGGCAAGTCGTGAAACGCCGTAAATCTGCAGGGGACGGGGTTTGTCGTCCTCCAGATAGGCAGCCTGTTTTTCGCCGCCGAATACGTAATCGGTGCTGAGCGTAACAAAAAGTGCGCCGGAGCGTTTGCACGCCATGGCCAGGTCCCGTACCGCAACGCAGTTCACGATAAAGGCGCTTGCCGGGTCGGACTCGCACAGCGGAACATTTTGAAATGCGGCGGCATTGATGACTACATCCGGTCGATAGCGGTCCACGAGAGTGTCTATGGCTTCCCGCGATCTTATGTCCAGCGTCGAACGGTCCGGAGCGTAGATCTCATGGTGCGCGTTGTTCCTCAGTATATCGCAGCCGAGCTGGCTTGTTTTGCCGATAAGGATAATTTTCATAATAGTCAGTTTACTGGAGCGGTAAGCGAATGCTCACTGTTCACAGCTCGCGAAAAAAGAGCTGAAACCGGTCCTCTTTTGTTCCTTAACATGAACGTGTCGACAAGTCAAGTATTAGTTTCGTCCGTTCTAAAAGAGGAATGATGGTCCCGGCAGCGGCCTTGACTGGCCCATTACCGAGAAAATAAGAAAGCGGCTTCGACATCGCCGGAGGACCGACCATGCAGAAAAAATCTTTACACCTTCCGGTTCTGATGCTATCATGACACCAAAGGACCAAATAAACTCTCTTCCCGACGGGAGGATATGGTATATATGGAACCGAAGATTTGTCTTGCGTTGGGCGGAGGAGCGGCGAGAGGGCTTGCCCACCTCGGGGTGCTGAAAGTTCTTGAAGACGCCAAGGTCCCGGTTCACATGATCGCAGGCTCAAGCCTCGGGGCCCTCATCGGCGGCCTTTATGCGACGGAGCCCGACGCGTCCTATTGGATGGGGCGCGTGGAACAGTTCCTCCGGAGCTTCCGGTCCCGGAAGACGCGCCTGGAGTTCATCAGGAAACTCGAACAGCCCGTCAACAACAACCGCCATCATTTTTTCAGCGACATGGCCAACCTTATCCGTAAGGGCTACTTCTGGGGCGTTACCGCCACGAAGCCGGCGTTCATCTCAGAGAAAGATTATGAAGACTTCATCTATCCCCTGATTCCCGACATCGATATCCAGGAGACGAAGATACCTTTCGGCTGCTCGGCCACGGACATCTGTAACGGCAAACGGGTCCTCTACACCCACGGCCCGCTCCGCCGCGCTATCGCTGCAAGCTGCGCGCTGCCCGGCATCTTCCCCCCCGTACGAGACGGCAACATGGTGCTCGTGGACGGCGGCTGGGTGGAGCGGGTGCCCGTTCTGTGCTCCCGGGACATGGGGGCTGATATCGTGATCGCCGTGGACGTGTCGGCTGAAACAGCCAGGTTCGAGGAAAAATCGGGACTGGACATCGTGATGCGCGCCGACGCGGTCACGAGGATTTATTTGAATGAGCTCCTGATGCGGGACGCCGACGTGGAAATCTATCCCGACGTAGGCTCGACCCACTGGGCCGATTTCAGCAATCCGAAAGATCTCTTCCGGCAGGGTGAGACCGCAGCGCGCGAAAAGCTCATGATCATCAAGACGACCATCCACAGGGCGGTTGCCCCGCAAAAGTCTCTTGCCGAACACATCAAGACGATCAGAGACAAGATCATGGAGAAGGTTGCGGGAGGCAAATAGGAACAGCAGTTCCCATGGCGTTCAAAACTTATCTGCCATGCTTTCGAGCGCAGTGACGGGAATGTGATATTCCGCGCCGCGGACACTGCCCGTGATCCTGATCGGATAACAGCCGCCGATTCCCCCCTCTATTTTTGCCATCGAGTACTCAACGTTGCAAAACCTGCACACCAGCATCCCGTTCTCGTATTTATAGCCGCGCTTGTGAGGGTAACAGCTTGCGCATGCATCGAGGAACGAGTTGACCCTGTTCCCGGTCCTTACGACGAAGAAGCTTATGCGCTTTCCGTGATACCGGTACGTGAAGAAAACGGGTGTCTCCGGCTGAAGAAAACGGACGTCGAGCACTATTTCCGAACCCCTCTGAGGCGGCACAGGGTAGGATGGCTGCTTTGAACAAGCCGCAAAAAAAATGAAAACGATACAGATGAGCCACGCCGGACGAAAGACTCTCTCCCGACGGTCTAGAATTTCCGATTTCATGCCTTCATTCCTTCAGTGTTCCGTTGTGCCGTTACAACACGGCCTCGAGCACGGACGGACAAAGGAAATTATAGGAGAGGACGATTCCGGAGAACCGTCCTCTCGACCACTATACCTTATTTCAGTCGCGTTTGCGATGCTAAAAATTGTACGAAACGCCCGCCACCACCATGTATCTCGATACGAGCTGGATGCCGTTTACCTTTTCCCACACCGGCAACTGCACCTTGGCATCGAAGACAAGGTCTTTCACGGGCAGTACCTGAATGCCGGGAGAAAACCATATGCTCTGTCCGCCTGTGTTCGCCTGATCGTCCAGGAGACTCGCGAGGTTCGTGTATTTGCCGTCCCGGTCGCTCGACTTGTTCACGTTGAGATAGGTGAACCCCGCAGTGACGTTGAATTCCCTGATCACGGCATATTTCCCCGAGAGATTAATCGCGGTTGAATCGCCGAATTCATATCCTCTCCGGTTTCTCGTAGTGAGCTGATACGTGGCATCGGCCTGGACAAGGAAGGGGTTCATCATCTTCGTATAGATGAGCGAGAAAAGAGGGTCCCATGAGCCGGTGCCCGGCTGCATGTGGGCATGGATGAACCTGCCGTTGCTGTTCGTTTCCGTAAAAGAGCCGGTCGGCGTCTTGACTCCGAGGCCGACGGTCACAACGTCGGTCGGCCTGATGTCCCTGTTCGTATAGAGGCGATAGAGTCCCATGGCCGTGACGTCTCCGAGGCCGGAAACAGGCTCCATGGTCATGTTCATCCAGGTCCCCATCATCATGTTGAACGATGTCATGTCCATCGTATTTCTTACATAAGGTATGGATACGAAGGCCTTGAATCGCGGGCTGAAGCCGTATCCCGCGGTCAACGTGTATTTGATCATGTCCATGTCCACGGGCAGGATAGTGTACCCGCTGTTCGCTTTCAGGTAATCGAGAGAACGTGTGGTGGAGCCTTCCTTGAACTTGTCCATGCGGGTAAAGCTGTAGTTGAACTGCAGCGACAGTTCTTCGGTCCCCGGCGCGGCGACTCCTGAAAGGCTTTCCTGTACGCCGCTCGAAAGCTGGCAGCAGAGGCCCGCCGCATAGGTCGTAACCGGCAGGGTGATGCAGATACCGACAACGAGAAACACAATAATACTTTTTTTCATGTCCTTCCTCCCCAAAAGTAAAAAGCGAATTGTCACCACGGAGACACGGCGTGACATGTCCCGCTCCGTGTCCCCGTGGCAAATCTTGATTTTTTACGACTGTACCAATTTTCCGTTTTTCATGTGTATTTGTCTCCTGGTTTGAAACTTGTATAATCAACGCATTTTGTTCCTAAGCAGGGCAGTAACCCGCCTGTCTTCTGCGCGAAGGACCCCGGCTCATGAATTCCAACAGCCCGGTCCTTTACTTCTCCAATGTCTCATAGGTTTCCCTCGGGGACGGTGGGTTTTGCCCGTGGCAGTCCGTGCAATTGTTCTGAGAGGTAATGCCGTTCGCCGCTACATTGTAGAGCGGTTTGTGTTTCGGTTTGTAGCTGCTGTCGGCCCAGGCGTTCAGCATGCCTGCTGCTTCCATTGCAATATTTGCAGAAAGCCGAGCGCATCTCTCCGCCCTCTGATTGGTAAGGAACGCGGCGCCTTCCGCTCTCATCCATCTGCCGACCGAGATATGGCAAATAGGAGTCCCAGCCATGGTCATATGCTTGATATCGGACTTCAGCACCTTAGAGGGCGTAAATGTCGGCAATTCGGTATAAGAGTAATAGAAGGCAAGGTCGTTGACCATTGCCTCGGCGGTGTCGGTGTCCTTTGTTACCAGTCCGATAATCACACCTGCACCCGGCATCGTTCCGCAGAGTGCGCCCCATCCTGCCAATCCTCCATGTCCCCACCGGTAGGCGTCGATCGGGAAATCCTTCCATTCACCCCCGACATTTTTCCTCAGGGACTCAACGAGTCCGGCAAGCACCGAAGAGGTACACCATCGCTTGAAGTAGTTCTCATAGGTAATCTGACCCACCTCATGGGGGTCCAATTTTTTGTACCTGTAGGCCGATGAAAATTCGTAGGCATCGGCGGTCTTTACGTTACGGAGTGCGCCGAGGGACAAGATTGCAGCGCCTGCTGCTGCCTTCCCGCCATTGATGAGCAAGTCTCTTCTTGAAAGCCCTTCTTTCTTATCAATTATCATGTTCATGGAAATGTCTCCTTATAAAATTAGGCGGTCCTGGGTCCGCTATCAAACCGTTTACAGGAATGAGGGTGTTCTCAAACATCTCACGATTTGGAAAAATGACTCCACTTCAGAAACACTGTCATGTACTATGGAGACCGGATATTTCCGAAGTGGAGCCGAGCGTAAAGGGGAGGAATGTCCACCATACAGGATTATCCTCGTGCGGGCATACTACGCCCGCGAAAAGAAACAATTGACTCGCGACTTCGGGTTCAGGAGGGCTGATCAGACCCTTGGAGGATGTTCGTCTTGAAAGACGATTAAGAGGGGTTTGAAAGGCGAGCTGATAATTTCACAAACTTCTTTGTGCATTGAAAGGAAAGGCCTGCACGGACACTGTGAGAGATAGGGCAGGTCGGGATTGTTACCGCTGACCCCGTGATGGCAAACGTCGAGCGTTCCTATGGTTGCCCCTCCATGGCCGACGTCGAAATGGATGATTCCTCCCGGCGTCAGTATGGAAAGACCTATCGCGATAACGAGCAGTATCGAGGTCGACCGCATGTGTAACGATAGTATATCTGGTTTGCATTTGTCAACGTAAAGTTCCAATTTGAGGTTTTGTTGTGCCCGTTTTCAGGGTGATGTTTCCTTACCACACTGACGCAAATCTTGATACGTAGAGGCAGCAGTTCCTTCACGCCGCATGTCCGTTTTCCGGCCTTTATTCGGTTGCGAATTGTTGAAATTCAGCTATAATTGAAAAGATGCGCAAGCCTCTTGTCATAGCCCACCGCGGAGATTCATCCCATGCGCTCGAAAATTCGCTCGAGGCCTTTCGCCGTGCTCTGGCCCTGGGTGTGGACATGATAGAGCTTGATGTCCGCAAGAGCCGCGACGGCGCTCTCTACGTAATGCACGACAAGGAGACGGGCAGGACCGCTGACCGCAATATCGACATCGAAAAGTCCGCCTCCGCCGACATTTCCCGCGTCAGACTGAGAAACGGCGAGCCCATTCCCGCACTTGAGGACGCTTTCAAGCTCGTGGCCGGCAAGGCGGGGATCAATATCGAAATAAAGAGCGCCGGCGCCGGGGCCGCGCTGTCCAGGTTTCTGTTCTATTACCGGTACGCCGGATATGTCATGGTCTCGTCTTTCAAGGAGCGGGAGGTCCTGTCGGCGCGGGGCGTGAACCTCGACCTTCCCGTTTCATTGATCTTTGATACATTCTTCCCCCATCATGTTTCCGCCTACAGGGCAAAAGGCTATTCTTACATCAGCCTGCGGAGGACGACGGTGACCGAAAAACTTGTTACCGCATGCCATAAGCACGGGATAAAGGTGTACGTCTGGACCGTTGATGATGAAGAGGAAATGAGTAAGCTCATCTCCTGGGGTGTCGAAGGCATCTATACGAACCAGCCGGCGGTGTTGATGAAGCTTCTGGAGAAGAGGTGAAAAATGCCAGCCGCAAGCTTGTAAGCCGCACGTTTTAAGATCGATGCTACCCGCCTTGTCCTCGAACGATGCCATTGGGGACGCCTAAACGTTCAAAAGTTTTGGTTCCGACCTGTCCGGTCAAGGGATGAAATTTCGTAAAAACATATCGTGAAGGAGACCCTGGATGCTCAAAGTTGACGAATCTAAGCAGGACGCGATCTTCGATCTCATCGTGGTCGGCGGGGGAATTACCGGAGCGGGAGTTGCGAGGGACGCGGCGCTGCGGGGGCTGTCGTGCCTGCTGCTTGAAAAGGGCGATTTCGCCTCGGGCGTCACGTCCAAGTCCACGCGCCTGATCCACGGCGGCCTGCGCTATCTCGCCAATTTCGAAATGGACCTCGTGGCCGAGTCGCTCCGGGAGCGCGCCGTCCTGCGCAGGATGGCGCCCCATCTCATCCACCCCATGCCGCTTCTCATTCCGATCTACAAGGGCGATCCGCACGGCAGGGCGATGATCTCCATCGGCATTCATATGTACGACCTCCTGTCCCATGAAAAGGACATCCCGCACTACTTCACCTCGGGAAGGGAAAAGACGCTCGGGTTCGAGCCGCGCCTGAACCGGGAGGGGCTCAAGGGAAGCGCTCTGTTCTACGACCACCAGATCATGATGCCCGAGCGGCTCGTGATCGAGAATGTCGTCTCCGCGCGCACAGCCGGGGCCGCGGCGCATAATTACACCCGGGTGGAAAAAATCGAGGAGACAGAGGCCGGCATTGTGGTGACGGCGAGGAGCGCGCTCTCCGGAACAGTGCGCCTGTATCGCTCGAAAGTCCTCGTCAATGCAGCCGGGCCATGGATCGACTCGGTGCGGCAAGCAGGCGCTATCGACAGCCACAAGATCATCTTCCCGACGAAGGGCATTCACCTCGTCCTGCCCAAACTGACCGGACAGGCCCTCTTTATCACATCGCAGGACGGCAGGATGTTCTTCATCATCCCGTTCGGCGCGTATTCTCTCATCGGGACGACGGACACGAAGTACAACGGGGACCTCGACGAGGTCCATGCGGGCAGTGAAGACGTAAACTACCTTCTCGCCGAGAGTAGGCGGGTGCTCCCGGGCATGAACCTCGCGCGCGAGGCCATTCTCTATACCTATGCGGGTATCCGGCCGCTCGCGTTCACGGGTGCGAAAGAGTCCAAGATATCGCGCAAACACCGGGTGATAAAAGAGGGAAAAACGGGCAGAGTCATCACCATAGCAGGCGGCAAGCTCACGACCTACCGCAATATGGCGAAGGACACTGTAGACGCGGTATGCCGGACGCTGGGCATGAGGGCATATTGCAGCACCGACAGGAAGCCCTTCCCCGGAGGGCTGCCGGTCGGCTATGATGAATACCTGAAAGAAGCCGTGCCCGAGCTGTCGTCACGCTATAAAGTCGACGCCGGGACCGTGCGGCATCTCATCGGCTTCTACGGCTCACGGACGGATAAGATTTTTCAGCTTGCGAAAGACGATCCGTCCCTGGGGCAGGCCATCTCTCCCGAGAGCAGGGACGTCTATGCACAGGTCGTTCTGAGTATCCGCGAGGAAGGCGCGAAGACCGTTTCGGACATAGTTCTCCGCAGAATGCATCTCGGCATTACCGCATCACGCGGTCTCCCGCAAACGGAGAAGATCACCGAAATCGCGGGAAAGGAACTCGGCTGGACCGATGAGGAAAAGAGACATCGTATTGAAGAATTCAGGAATGACTTACAAAAAGACCGGAATTACTGAGAGGAGTGCCTGATACCTATAAGGAAAGGTCCACCAATCTATACGCGACCATTTTAAAATCACATTTAGAAATCCTGATAAAAAAAATATCAGGGTAACGATGCCTAAAGAATTCTCAGCTCTTAACTCTTGTCACGTGCCGGTTCGCGTTGCTTTACCCGACTTGTCGGCTGATCTGCCTTGATCTCGCGGCCTTCATTTCATCATAAGTGCGGGACGTGAGCATGTCCCCATCCTGCGGCATCATGCTGTTTTGAAAATCAAGCTCATTAAAAGGAGGCATTACCACCTCCGGTTCAAGAGCACTGCCGCCACACTGAATATCTACAACGCAGCCGTCGTAGCGGTCGCGTCTCACGACGAACTCGGTGCACGGGAATTTTCTGGGCCGGTCGATCAGTTTAAGAACTTTGTGAGGTCCGAGCGCGGCCAGATACCGGCCGTTCATGTGCAATACCGATCCATCGTGCAATTCAATGAAGTAATGCGGTCCTTCTTCATTGGACCCCTCGACCTGAAAATATCGTGTCGCCCGGTACGCCGTGGAAACAAGCAAGCCATCCTGCTCAGGCTGCTCACCGGGTTCGCGTGCTCTTGAAAGGCTCCAAAAATTGGTCCCCGGCGCATTGACCAGTTTGTTGGTAAGGAAAAGCGAAAGGAAGAAACCTGTCAGAATTCCGACGCCCGTCAGCCACTCCGGTGCGTTTGCCGGGAGGAGAGCCATGAACGCGCCGGTTATTGCAAGGAGACCGATTAAGAACAATAGGGCGGCAATAAACAGTCTCATTGATCCTTCTCGAAAAAATGAATCATACTGTGTGCCAACGACGAAAGCAGTGGAGCGGTTTTCGCGTCCGGCAGACCCGCGGGTATGCACTCGACTACCGTGTGAGCTTGCGGGATGCAAGCCGCTCGTACATGAACCATGCTATCAGAAATACGAGTGGGAAGCAAGGGCGGAAAGGGCGACTGTATGGAGCTAGGCCGTCTTATTTCTTTTCTGGCTCTTCTGACTTTTGTGTGGGTGGAATAAGCGCTGATATGGCTTATTTATGCCGAATTAACGCCCCTTCCTTAAGCTCGTTGTCACCTTTCTTGCGTGCCCAAGAAAGGTGACCGAAAGAAGGG